>JBGAIS010000108.1:0-13747 GCA_044225355.1 Casimicrobiaceae bacterium
GAGGAATACGGCAACGTCGCCATCAACCTCAACCCCGATCCGTCCGGCGGCCACTGGACGTCGCCGCCGCTGTCCGACCGCCACTGGTACCCGATCTTCGAGAAGATGGTCGAGTACGACATCCCCGCGATGATCCACGTGAGCACGAGCTGCAACGCGTGCTTCCACACCACGGGCGCCCACTACCTCAACGCCGACACCACGGCGTTCATGCAGTGCCTCACGTCGGACCTCTTCAAGGACTTTCCCACGCTGCGCTTCGTGATCCCGCACGGAGGCGGCGCGGTGCCGTATCACTGGGGGCGCTTCCGCGGCCTCGCGCAGGAGCTGAAGAAGCCGCTCCTCGAGGAGCATCTCCTGCGCAACGTCTTCTTCGACACGTGCGTGTATCACCAGCCGGGCATCGATCTCCTCACGCGCGTCATCCCGGTCGACAACATCCTGTTCGCGAGCGAGATGATCGGCGCCGTCCGAGGCATCGACCCGCAGACCGGCCACTACTTCGACGACACGAAGCGCTACGTCGAGTCGGCGAGCATCGATCCCGGCCAGCGGCGCAAGATCTACGAAAGCAACGCGCGCCGCGTCTATCCGCGCCTCGATGCGCTGCTCGCGGCCCAGGGCCGATAGGCCGCTCGCGCCATGTCCACGCGCCTCGCGGGCATCTCGTCGATGGCCGTTCGCCAGGTGCTCGCGGAGTTGGCTCTCGACTATCGCTCCCGCACCGGCGAGACCGTGACCGTCGAGTCGGTCGGGGGCATCGATGCGGCCCGCCGCGTTGCCTCGGGCGAGGCTTTCGACTTCGTCGTGCTCGCGCGCCAGGCGCTCGACGACCTCGCCGCGTCGGGACACGTCGTCCCGGACAGCCGCATCGACATCGCGCGCTCCGGCATCGCCGTCGCGGTGCGCAGCGGCGCGCCGCATCCGGACATCGGCACCGAGCCCTTGCTGCGTGACACGCTCCTCGCCGCGCGAGCGGTGGGCTACTCGACCGGCCCGAGCGGTCGCCATCTCATGCGCCTCGTCGATCGCTGGGGCGTCGCCGAGCGCCTGCTTCCGCGGCTCGTCGAGGCGCCCGCGGGCGTGCCGGTGGCATCGCTGGTCGCGAAGGGCGACGTCGACCTCGGATTTCAGCAGGCGAGCGAGCTCCTCGGCGTGCCGGGCATCGATATCGTGGGGGAGCTTCCGCCCGGCGCGCAGCTCGTCACCGCGTTCGCCGCCGGCGTGTGCTCGGCGGCGCGCGCCGATGCCCGGCCGTGGCTTGCGTTCTGCGCGTCGGAGGACGCCGCCGCGGCGAAGCGACGTCACGGCATGTCCGCCTGAAACGCCCACGGCGGCAATCGCCGAACGTGCGCGATCCGTGATGCGGCGCAGCACGAGGGGCGCGAAGCCACCGCGTGGCTCGCGTATAGGCTGGGGTTTGCCGGTATGAGTTTGCCAACCCGCGAAATAGCCCCTATAGTCGGAAGGCGAGGTCGCGCAACAATCGACGCGACCCGGACGGTCCTACCCGTGGATTGCAGCCGATCGTTGCCAATACGATCCTTGGAGGGATGGATGGATATGAATCGCCGGCAGTTCTTCAAGGCCTGCGCAGCAGGCCTTGGGGGATCGAGCCTCGCGTTGCTCGGGTTCGCGCCCGGGCCCGTGCTGGCCGAGGCGCGCAGCTTCAAGCTCGCGCGCGCAACCGAAACCCGCAACACATGCCCGTACTGCTCCGTCGGGTGCGGCATCCTGATGTACAGCCTGGGTGACGGCGCCAAGAACGCCCATCGCGAGATCTTCCATATCGAAGGCGATCCGGACCACCCGGTCAATCGAGGCACGCTGTGCCCGAAGGGCGCGGGGCTCCTCGACTTCGTGCACAGCCCCAACCGCCTCAAGTATCCGGAAGTGCGCGCTCCCGGCAGCAAGGAATGGAAGCGCATCTCCTGGGACGAGGCGTTCGATCGCGTCGCCAAGCTCATGAAGGCCGACCGCGACGCCAATTTCGTCGCCAAGACGGAGGACGGCAAGACCGTCAACCGCTGGATCACCACCGGGTTCCTCGCGGCCTCCGCGTCGTCGAACGAATCCGGCTACATCACGCACAAGGCTGTCCGCAGCCTGGGGATGCTCGTATTCGATAATCAAGCCCGTGTCTGACACGGCCCGACGGTGGCCAGTCTGGCCCCGACGTTTGGCCGTGGAGCAATGACGAATCACTGGGTCGACATCAAGAATGCCGACGTAGTGCT
The DNA here is from genome assembly GCA_044225355.1 of Casimicrobiaceae bacterium. Taxonomy (GTDB): domain Bacteria; phylum Pseudomonadota; class Gammaproteobacteria; order Burkholderiales; family Casimicrobiaceae; genus VBCG01. Next base: position 2,238 of record JBGAIS010000108.1, read on the forward strand.
GATCATGGGTGGAAACGCCGCCGAGGCGCACCCGTGCGGGTTCAAGTGGGTCACCGAGGCGAAGGCCCACAACAAGGCGCGCCTGGTCGTCGTCGACCCTCGCTTCACGCGCTCGGCCGCGATGGCCGACTACTACGCGCCCATTCGCGTCGGCACCGACATCGCCTTCCTGGGCGGCGTCATCAATTACCTCATCAGCAACGACAAGATCCAGAAGGAGTACGTCCGCCACTACACGAACGCCTCGTTCGTGATCAACGAGAAGTACGGCTTCAACGAAGGCCTCTTCACCGGCTACAACGACACGCGCCGGGCCTACGACCCGTCGTCGTGGGCGTACGAGATGGGAGCCGACGGCTTCGCCGTGGTCGACGATACGCTGCAGCACCCGCGGTGCGTCTACCAGGTCATGAAGACGCACTACTCGCGCTACACGCCCGACATGGTGTCGAAGATCTGCGGCACGCCCAAGGACCAGTTCCTCAAGGTGTGCGAGTACATCGCCTCCACGTCCACGCCCGATCGCACCATGACGATCATGTACGCGCTCGGGTGGACGCAGCACTCGCAAGGCTCGCAGATGATCCGCACGGGCGCGCTCATGCAACTCCTGCTCGGCAACATCGGCGTGCCCGGCGGCGGCATGAACGCGCTGCGCGGCCACAGCAACATCCAGGGCCTCACGGATCTGGGCCTCCTTACCAACTCGCTGCCGGGCTACCTGAGCCTCCCGCGCGAGGCCGAGCAAAGCTACGACGACTATCTCAAGGTACGGACGCTCAAGCCCTTGCGCCCGAACCAGATGAGCTACTGGCAGAACTACCCCAAGTTCCACGTGAGCCTCATGAAGGCGTGGTACGGGAACGCCGCGACGAAGGAGAACAACTGGGCGTACGACTACCTGCCCAAGCTCGACAAGAACTACGACGTCCTGCAGGCGTTCGAGCTCATGGGCCAGGGCAAGGTCAACGGCTATTTCTGCCAGGGCTTCAACCCCGTCGGGTCGTTCCCCAACAAGGCGAAGATCATCGCCGGGCTGTCGAAGCTCAAGTACCTCGTGGTCATCGACCCCCTCGCCACGGAGACGGCCGAGTTCTGGAAGAATTTCGGCCCGTACAACGACGTCGATTCGGAGAAGATCGCCACCGAGGTCTTCCGGTTGCCGTCGACCTGCTTCGCGGAGGAGGACGGCTCGCTCACCAACTCCGGACGCTGGCTGCAATGGCACTGGAAGGGCGCCGAGCCGCCCGCGGAGGCGAAGGGCGACGCCGAGATCATCGCCGGCATCTTCCTGCGCCTGAAGGCCATGTACGCGAAGGACGGCGGTGCCTTCCCCGACCCCGTCCTCAACCTCACGTGGCCGCACAAGATCCCGTTCTCGCCGGCGCCGGACGAGCTCGCGATGGAGTACAACGGCCGCGCGCTCACCGACCTCACCGATCCCAAGGACCCGACCAAGGTGCTGCTTGCCGCGGGCACGCAGGTCCCGGGCTTCGGGCTCCTGCGCGACGACGGGTCCACCGCGTGCGGATGCTGGATCTACGCCGGGGCATGGACGGCCGCGGGCAACCAGATGTCGCGCCGCGACAACGCCGATCCTTACGGCGTCGGGCAGACGCTCGGATGGGCCTGGGCGTGGCCCGCGAATCGCCGCGTGCTCTACAACCGCGCCTCGGCCGATCCTTCCGGAAAGCCGTGGAATCCCAAGCGGCGCTACGTGTTCTGGAACGGCAAGTCGTGGGGCGGCGCCGATGTCCCCGACATGCGTCCCGATGCCGCGCCGGACGAGCACGTCAATCCGTTCATCATGACGGCCGAAGGTGTGGCGCGGCTCTTCGCGCCGACCGGCCTCGTCGACGGCCCGCTGCCCGAGCACTACGAGCCGTTCGAGTCGCCGCTCGCCACCAACCAGATGACGCCCGGCAACCCGAAGGCGTTCGCCAACCCGGCGGCGCGCGTGTTCAAGGGCGACATGGAGGCGTTCGGCAAGCCGAAAGACTTCCCGTACGCAGCCACCACGTACCGCCTGACGGAGCACTTCCACTACTGGACCAAGCACGCGGACCTCAACGCGATCACGCAGCCGCAGCAGTTCATCGAGATCGGGGAGGACCTGGCCAAGGAGAAGGGCATCAAGGACGGCGACATGGTCAAGGTCAAGAGCAACCGCGGCGAGATCCAGACCGTCGCGTGCGTGACCAAGCGCATCAAGGCCCTCGATTGCGGAGGCACCAAGGTCCATACGGTCGGCATCCCCAATCACTGGGGGTTCACGGGCCTGGCGAAGATGGGCTACCTCGCCAATACGCTGACGCCCTTCGTGGGCGACGCGAACACGCAGACGCCCGAATACAAGGCGTTCATCGTGACCATCGACAAAGCGTAAGGGGCCGCCATGTCATCGTTGCAATCGCTCGACATCAAGCAGCGCTCGGCGACCACCACGCCTTCACCCGACGTGCGCGACACGATGGAAGTGTCGAAGCTCATCGACGTCAGCAAGTGCATCGGCTGCAAGGCCTGCCAGGTGGCGTGCAGCGAATGGAACGACATTCGCGACACCATCGGCCGTAACGTCGGCGTCTACGACAACCCGGCGGACCTCACCGCCGACTCGTGGACGGTGATGCGCTTCACCGAGTACGTGGAGGAGGACGGCCGGCTCGAATGGCTGATCCGCAAGGACGGCTGCATGCATTGCGCCGACCCGGGCTGCCTCAAGGCGTGCCCGTCGCCCGGCGCCATCGTGCAATACAAGAACGGCATCGTCGACTTCATCGAGGAGCACTGCATCGGCTGCGGCTCGTGCATCACGGGCTGCCCGTTCAACGTGCCCCGGCTCTCCAAGGCCGACAGCAAGGTCTACAAGTGCACGCTGTGCTCGGATCGCGTCTCGGTGGGCCTCGAGCCCGCGTGCGTCAAGACGTGCCCCACGGGCGCCATCACGTTCGGCAGCAAGGAGGACATGAAGGATCACGCCGCGGAGCGCATCGTCGACCTCAAGAGCCGCGGCTACCAGAACGCCGGCCTGTACGATCCGCCGGGCGTGGGCGGCACGCACGTGATGTACGTCCTGAAGCACGCCGACAAGCCCGAGATCTACCACGGCCTGCCGGCCGATCCGTCGGTCAGCCCCATGGTCTCGCTATGGAAGGGCGCGCTCAAGCCCATCGCGCTCGCCGCCATGGGCATCTCGGCCCTCGTCGGCTTCTTCCACTACATCAAGGTCGGCCCGAACGACGCGGATGGCGACGCCGCGCCGTCCGATCACCCGCCGCCGCAGGGCTCGGATGGCGTGACCGGCGGCGACCACCGTCCGCCTTCGGCCTGAAAGGAGAGCGCACATGGCAAGGAAGATCGATCCCAACACCGAGATCGTGCGCTACGAGGACAGCGATCGCATCAATCACTGGATCGTCGCCATCCTGTTCGTGCTGGCCGGGCTCTCCGGGCTGTCCATGTTCCACCCGTCGATGTTCTGGCTCACGAATCTCTTCGGTGGCGGGCCGTGGACGCGCATCCTGCATCCGTTCATCGGGCTCGCGATGGCGCTCGCCTTCATCCTGCTCGCGGCCCGCTTCTGGGGCCTCAACAGGATGCAGCCGCAGGACAAGCAGTGGCTCAAGCAGTGGCGCGACGTGGTCGACAATCGCGAAGAGCGGCTCCCGGATGCCGGCAAGTACAACGGCGGCCAGAAGCTCCTCTTCTGGGTGCTCGTCGTCTGCATGGCCATCCTGCTCGTCACGGGGTTCCTGTTCTGGCGGCCGTGGTTCGCGCCCCTCGTGCCCATCGAGATCGTCCGCCTCGCGACGCTCCTGCACGCCGCGGCGGCCGCGGTGCTCATCATCGCCATCATCGTGCACGTGTACGCCGCCATCTGGGTCAAGGGCTCGGTCAGGGCCATGACGCAGGGCGTGGTCACCAAGCGCTGGGCGCGCCGGCACCACGCGGCGTGGTACCGCGAGGTCACGCGGGAGCGCTAGCGCGAAGGTCTCATCGCAGCGCGGCCCGGTGAAGCCTCCGGGTTCGCGTCGCAGCGAGTTACAATGCCGGCGCGGGCCCGACCAAGCCCGCGCCCTTTTCTCATCGTTGCGCGTGCCGCACGAATCCCCATGGAACGACGCCTTCTGACGCCCGAGGAGATCGCCCAGCAGGCGGGATCCTCCATGCCTTTCCTGCATCTTCTCGATCGCGCCTCGATCTTTCGAGGGCGCGCGGGGCGCCTGCGCGCCCTCGCCGAGGGCCACGCGATGGGCGACTACCTCCGATTCATCGCTCGCATCGCGGACGCGCAGCAGCACCTGCTCGACTCGATGCCGCCGGTGGCGCTGCCGTCGCCGGAGATCCTCGCCACGTGCATCGAGCACGGCATGCCGCCCGTCAACGTGCAGACGCACCTCCGCGATCCGCTGTGGCGCGATGGCGTGCGGCGCATCGCGCGCGAGCTCGCTGAGAGCTCCGATGGCCTCCAGCGCGAGGTCGCGGTGCGCGTCGAGGGCGCCCGCGACGATTTCTACGAGGCGCAGGCAAGCAAGCTCACCGCGGGCATCACGATGGGGCTCGACGTCGCCGCCGCGCCCATCATCGCCGCGGGGCTGCAGGTCTACTTCACTCACCTCGTGCTCTCGATCGGCGCCCTGTCGATCGGGCGCAGCGACGCTGCCACGCTGTGCCCGTGCTGTGCGAGCCGGCCCACGGCGAGCGTCATACGCATCGGCGGCAGCACCGCGGGGTATCGCTTCCTGCACTGCTCGCTGTGCAGCGCGCAGTGGCACTACGTCCGCGTGAAGTGCGCCCACTGCGAGAGCACCAAGGGCATCGCGTACCTGAGCCTCGAAGGCCCCGACGGCATACGCTCGAAGGCCGTCAACGTCGAGACCTGCGACGAGTGCGGCGAGTACCTGAAGCAGTGCTCCATGGAGCGCGATCCGCACGTGGAGCCCGTGGCCGACGACCTCGCCACGCTGGCGCTCGACCTCCTCGTGAGCGACACGGGCAAGGTTTCGTGCGGCGTCAACTACATGCTCGTCCACGGCGATCCCGACGCATGACGCCTCCGGAAGGGGACGCCGCCGCCGCGCTGCCCGCGATCCCCTCGGTGGATCGGGTCCTGCGATGGGCCGGCGTCGCCGCGCTCGTCGCGCAGCACGGGCACACGCTCGTCGCGTCGCACGTCAAGGCCATGCTCGCCGATGCGCGCAGCGCGCTGCGCGACTCGCAGGCGATGGCCTTCGACGTGCGCTCCGAGGCAGGCATCGCGGACGAGCTCGCACGCCGTGTCGCCGTTCACGTAGCGCCCGCGATGCGCCCGGCCTTCAATCTCACGGGGACGGTGCTGCACACGAACCTGGGCCGGGCGCTCCTGTGCGACGCCGCGGCGGAGGAGGTCGCGCGCGTCGCGCGCTTGCCCGCCAACCTCGAGATGGACCTGGCCACGGGTGAGCGGGGCGACCGCGACAGCGCGGTCGAGCCGCTCCTGTGCGAGATCACGGGCGCGGAAGCGGCCACGGTCGTGAACAACAACGCCGCGGCGGTGCTGCTCACCATCGCGGCGCTCGCCGGGCGGCGCGAGGCCGTGATCTCGCGCGGCGAGTTGGTCGAGATCGGCGGCGCGTTCCGGATGCCCGACGTCATGCGTTGCGCGGGTGCCAGGATGGTCGAGGTCGGCACCACCAATCGCACTCACGCGCGCGACTTCTCCGCGGCCATCACGAGGCGCACCGGGCTCGTGCTCAAGGTGCACACCAGCAATTACGTGGTGCAAGGCTTCACGAGCACGGTCCCGGAGCCCGAGCTCGCGAGGATCGCGCACGATGCCGGCGTGCCGTTCGCCATCGACCTCGGCAGCGGCAGTCTCGTCGACCTGTCGCTCTACGGCCTACCGCGGGAGCCGCTCGTGCAGGATGCCCTCGCGAGCGGCGCCGACGTCGTCACGTTCAGCGGCGACAAGCTCCTGGGCGGACCGCAGGCGGGCATCGTCGTGGGCAAGCGCGAGTGGGTCCAGCGCATCCGCAAGCACCCCATGAAGCGCGCGCTGCGGGTCTCGAAGCTCACGCTGGCGGCGCTCGAGCGCACGCTCGACCTGTATCGCCGGCCCGAAAAGCACCGCGATAGCCTGCCCACGCTGCGGAGCCTCGCGCGGCCCGCGAGCGACATCGAGGCGCTGGCCTCGCGTCTTGTCGATCCCGTGCGTGGCGCCGTGGGGGAAGGATTCCAAGCGTCGGTGGTGACGCTCGCGAGCCAGATCGGCAGCGGGGCGCTGCCGGTCGACCGCATCCCGAGCGCCGGCATCGCCGTGCGCTGCACGAGCGCCAAGGGCGCGGGGCGGCGCCTCGCCGCGCTGGCCGGTGCCTTCCGCCGCTTGCCCATGCCCGTCATCGGCCGCATCGCCGACGATGCCCTGACCTTCGACCTGCGCATGCTGGAGGACGAGCAGGGCTTCGCGTCGCAGCTTTCACGGCTTCGCGTCGCGGGGAGCGGGGCGCCGTGATCGTAGGCACCGCCGGGCACATCGACCACGGCAAGACATCGCTGGTGCGCGCGCTCACGGGTGTCGATACCGACCGCCTGCCCGAGGAGCGCGCGCGCGGCATCTCGATCGACCTGGGCTACGCGTACGCTCCGGCCACGGGCGACGCGACGCTCGGCTTCGTGGACGTGCCGGGGCACGAGAAATTCGTGCACACGATGGTCGCCGGCGCGACGGGCATCGATTTCGTGCTCCTCGTCATCGCCGCCGACGACGGCATCATGCCGCAGACGCGCGAGCACGTCGCCATCGTGTCGATCCTCGGCGTGCGCGAAGGCGCCATCGCCCTCACGAAGGCCGACGCGGTCGATGCCGCACGCCTTGCCGAATGCGAGCGCGAGGCGCGCGCGTTCGTCGCGGACACCGCGCTGCGCGAGGCACCGGTATTCGCGGTCTCGTCGCGCACGGGCGTGGGCGTCGACGCGCTGCAGGCGTATCTACGCGATGCCGCGGCGCGCTTCGTTCGCGCGCGAGGCGGAGGGCGCTTCCGGCTCGCGGTCGATCGCTCCTTCACACTTCCGGGCATCGGCACGGTGGTGACGGGCACCGTCTACTCGGGCGAGGTTCACGCGGGCGACCGCCTGCAGGTCGCGCCGTCCGGCCTGCCGGTGCGGGTGCGCGCGATCCACGCGCAGGGGCGTCCCGCGGAGGCGGGGATCGCCGGGCAGCGATGCGCGCTCAACCTGGCCGGCGTCGGGCGCGAGGACGTCCGCCGCGGCGACTGGATCGTCGATCCCGCGATCGGCATTTCCACCGACCGCTTCGACGCCACGCTCGATCTCGCTCGGGACGCCGGCGTAGCGACGGGCGCGGAGGTGCACGTGCACGTCGGCGCGGCGCACGCGTTCGGCCGCGTCGTCGCGCTCGGCAACACGGGCCTCGTGCAGGTCGTGCTGCGCCAGCCGGTCGCCGCGTGGCGGGGCGATCGCTACGTCGTTCGCGATGCCTCGGCCACTCATACGCTGGGCGGCGGGATCGTGCTCGATCCCTGCCGCCGCTTCGCTACCGAAGCTCCGACGCGCATCGCGGTCCTGCGCGCGCGGATTCGCCCGCGATGCGCTCGCGGCGCTCGTCAGGCGTCGCCCTCGGGAGCCGACGCTCGAAGTTCGATCGCAAGGGCAACGTCCCCGATGCGTCCGCCATCGCGCGCTCGATCGACGTTCGCCACGTGCTCGGCAGCCACGGCGAGTTCGCCTCACGCGGCGTGGTCGAGGACGCAGAGGATATCGCCGTCTCGCCGAGAAGTTCCACGAGGCCCATCCCGATCTCCTCGGGCCGGACCGCTCGCGGCTGCGGCGTATCGCGCTTCGAAGGTGAGCGAGGCGCTTTACCGCGCTGGTCGACGACCTCGTGGCGACCGGCGCGCTGCGCGAGTCCGCGCTCGCCATTCTGCCGCACCACGACAACGCGCTGAGCGACGAGCAGCGCATCGTGGTCGAGCGCGCCATGCCGAAGCTCGCCGACGGCGCGTTCGATCCTCCGTAGGTCCGCGACATCGCGCGCGACGTCGGGCGCCCGTAGCTGCACGTGTCGCGATGGTGCGCGGCGAAGCGCGGCGAGATCTTCCAGGTGGTGCGCGACCTTTTCTACCATCCGCAGGCGATCGGCGACCAGCGGCGCGCGCGCTCGACCTGCAGGCCGCGAACGGCCACATCGCGGCGGCGGCGTTCCGCGACGCGACGGGCCTCGGCCGCAAACGCGCGATCCAGATACTCGAGTTCTTCGATCGCGTGGGCTTCACGCGACGCGTGCGCGACGCGCGCACGGTGCGGCCGGAGTCGAGCCTCGCCGTGTCGGCGCGGTCGCGCGCGCCGGAAGCGGAGTCGATGTCATGACGAACATGGAAGAGAATCGTCCCTGGTGGGGCGGCCGGGCTTCAAACCCGGTTGGGGGCGCCATGCGCTCCCGGGTGGGTTCGACTCCCATTCTCTTCCGCCACGAACGCTAGCGCGGCGCGGGAGAGCACAACGGTGCGCGTGCGAACGTTCGACTTCCCCGACGGGCTGCATTATCTCGTGCAGCACGACGCGTGGGCCCGCCCGGACGGCGACGGCCTCGTCACCGTGGGGATCACGTCGCTCGGGGCGCACATCTCGGGCGAGTTCATCGAGTTCATGCCGAAGCCCGCGGGCGCGTCGGTCGAGCGTGATCGCTCGCTCGGCGTGCTCGAGATGTCGAAGGTGATCCGCGCGATGCGCTCGCCGCTCACCGGCACGGTCGTCGCGGCGAACGTGCGCGTGTCCGGCCGCGCCGCTCTCATCAACGAAGACCCGTACGGCGAGGGCTGGCTCGTGCGCTTGCGACCCGCGAACTGGGCAAGCGACGCCGCGCAACTCGTGACGGGCGACGCCGTCGGCCCGGCGGTCGAGGCCTACATGGCCCTTCTCGCCGACACGTTCGACCAGCCCCCTCCGCCCGCGTGAAGCAGCGACTCGCCATCCTCCTCTGGGCGACGGGGCCCGACTCCGCGCACTTGTGCGCCACGCCGTTCGTGCACGCGGCGGCGGCGGCCGCGATGGACGCGCAGGTCGAGGTGCATTTCGCGAGCCGCTCGGTTCTCCTCCTGGTGCCGGGCCGCGCGAGCGCGCTCTTCGCCGGCGACGATCGCCGCACGAGCGTGTACGACCGCATGCGCGAGGCGCACGGCTTCGGCGCGCGCTTCCTCGTCTGCAGCGACGCGCTCGCCGCGTGCTCGCTCCAAGGCGTCACGCTGGTGCCGGAGGCCGACGCGCACGCGGGGGCCGTGGCGTTCCTGGGACGCGTGCTCGACCCCGAGTGGGCGACGCTCGTGTTCTGATTCTTCCGCACCGCACGGGAGACCCTGCTCGACAGATCGACCCGCGCTTCGCAATGCTCGCCGGCATCTCGGGCATCCTCGACACCTTCGACGTCCGACGCGATCGCCGCTGCGCCTCGCCCGGTGGTGGATCGAGGCCATCGCCGCGGGCGTGCACATGCTGGTGGCCAACGGCAACACGGGCGAGTTCTACGTCTGTCGCGAGGCCGAGGCGATGGTGCAAGCGGCGGCCGGGATCGTCGACGGCCGGGTGCCGCTGGTCGGGGGCGTGGGCAAGAGCATCGGCGACGCTCGCGCCCTGCGCGCGCATCGCGCGCGGCGGGGGCCGCGATGGTTCACCAGCCCCGGTCGGCGCGTGGTCGAGTACGTGAAGCGGGTCGCCGACGCGGGCGATGGCCTTCCGCTGATGCTTTACCTGCGCAACGACGCGATCGGCCTTCCTGCCATCCAGGCGCTCACCGAGGTGCCCGGCGTCGCGGGCGTGAAGTGGGCGTGCCCCACGCCGATGCGCCTCGCCGAGGCCATCCGCCGCTGCGCGCCGGACATCGTCTGGGTCGACGGCCTCGCGGAGCCGTGGGCGCCGCCGTTCTACGCCGTCGGTGCGCGCGGGTTCACGCGTCGGGGCTCATCAACGTGTGGCCCGCGCAGTCGGCCATCCACCGCGCGCTTCGACGCCGGCGACGCTACGCGCGGGCGGCGAGCTCATCGGCGTCATGGCGCCGTTCGAGGACGTGCGCGCCGAAGAGCAGAACGGCACCAACGTGAGCGGCGTCAAGGCCGCGCTCGCGCTGATCGGCGACGACTGCGGGCCGACGCGCCCGCCGTCGGCGTGGCCGCTCACCGATGCGCAGGCGCGCAAGATGCGCGAGGCGCTGGACCGCTGGGGGATATTGCCGAGATAGGGCGTAGCGACTGTTCTAGCTCGCGACGGCGCGGGGGCGCGCCTGCTTCAAGAGCGACTCCACGTCCCACGGCGTGAGCGGCCGGGCGAACAGGTAGCCCTGGCCGCCGTCGCAGCCCAAGTCGAGCAGCGTACGGTGTTGCAGCTCCGTCTCGATGCCCTCGGCGACGATGCGCTTGCCCATCGCGCGGCCCATCGCGATGATGGCGCGCACCACTTCCTCGCCGTCGACGCCGCGCGTCATGCGCGTGACGAACGAGCGGTCGATCTTGATCTCGCCGATGGGCAGGTCGCACATGCTCGAGAACGACGAGTAGCCCGTGCCGAAGTCGTCGATGCTGATGTGCAGGCCGCGGTCGCGAAGCTGGCGGAGGTTGGGCAGCGCCACCGAAAGCCCGTCGATCAGCATGCTCTCCGTGACCTCCAGGGCCACCTGGTCGGGACGCACCTGGCTGCGGTGGACGATGTCGAGCACCCGGTCGACGAAATCGTGCTGCAGGAGCTGCGCGCCCGACACGTTGACGTGGACCTGGAGGTGCTGCGCGGTAGGCACCGAGCGGTGCCACGCAGCCAGCTGCCGGCACGACTGCTCGAGCGCCCAGTCGCCGAGAGGTACGATGAGCCCCGACTCTTCGGCGACGCGGATGAATCGCTCGGGCGCGACGGCGCCGCGCTCCGCGTGCACCCACCGGCACAGCGCCTCGACGGCCCGCACCTGGCGCGTGCGCAGGTCGAAGATGGGCTGGTAGGCGAGGTAGAGCTGCTGCTGCTCGATGGCGCGGCGGAGCGCGCTCTCGAGCCAGAGCTGCGACGACACCTCCGCGTGCAGCGCGGTGTCGAACATGGCGTATTGCGCGCGGCCCTGCGCCTTCGCGCGGTACATCGCGATGTCCGCGTCGCGCATCACGTCCTCGGGCGACGCGTATTGCGGGCCGCCCATCGTGATGCCGATGCTCACGCTCGTCGACAGCTCCGCCGAGCGGATGTGCACGGGCTCGCCCACGACGCCTTGCAGGCGCGTCGCGAGCGCCACGGCGTCCTCCTCGCGCATGTGCCGCGCGAGGATCGCAAACTCGTCGCCGCCGAGGCGCGCGATGACGTCGCTCGGGCGAAGCTGGGCGGCGATGCGGCCGCCGAGCACCACGAGGAGCTCGTCGCCCGCGCGGTGGCCGAGGCTGTCGTTGATCGTCTTGAAGCGATCGCAGTCGAGGAACAGCACGGCGAAGCGGAAGCGCGGGTCCCTGCGCGCCTGCTTGATGGCGCCCGCGAGCTGCTCGAAGAAG
>JBGAIS010000109.1:0-13569 GCA_044225355.1 Casimicrobiaceae bacterium
GGGCATCGCGCTCGTGGCGATCGCGCCGTGGCTCGCGCGCGCGTGGACGACGCTGCCGGTGCGGGTGACGTGGTCGGCGCTGCTCGCGGTGTCGCCGATCCTCGTGTTCATGAGCCGCAACGCGCGACCGTACGCGGTCACGACGCTGCTCGCGACGGTCGCGCTGGTCGCGTTCGAGCGATGGTGGCGCGGCGCGGCGCACCGGCGGGCGTGGGCCGCGGCGTACGTCGTCGCCGTCGTGATGGCAGGCTGGCTGCACATGACGTCGCTCGCGTTCACGCTCACGCCGTTGCTCTACGCCGCGGCGCTCGCGCGCGCCGACGGCGTCGCGTGGAGGCGCCTCGTGAAGCTGGGATTCGCCACGGCGACCCCGCTCGCGATCGTGCTGCTGCCGCCGGTCGTCATCGACTGGATGCGATTCACCGCCAAGGCGGGCGTCGACTCGGTGACGCCGGACAGCGCGTACCGCACGCTGCTGCTCCTCACGGGCACGCCGCATCTCGCGGTGGCGGCGGCGTTCGCGGCGTGCGCAGCCGCGGGTGTGGCAGTGTGGTGGCGGCGCGACCGCGTGCTCGCGGGCTACGTCGTGTCGGTCGCGATCGTGGGCGGGCTCGCGATCGTCGCGGCGCGGCCGACGTGGGTCCAGCAGCCGATCGTCTTCGCGCGCTACGTCCTGCCGGTGCTGCCGGTGCTCCTGCTGCTCGTCGCGGAGGGGTTCGTCGCGATGATCCCGCGTCGCGCTGCGCTCGCGACCGCGCTTGCCGCGGCGGCGCTTCTCGTGGTCGCGGGTCCGCTGCCCGCGCAGTGGCGATCGCCCAACCAGTTCACGAGCCACGCGCGATTCCAGTTCGACTACGACGACGCGCGCAATCCGCACGTGACCGGCAGGGCGGGCGACTCGGTGCCCGCGTTCTATCGCGAGCTCGCGCGCGCGCCGGCAGGGTCGCTCACCCTCGTGGTCGCGCCCTGGCGGCTCGAGTCTCACTTCAACCCGCACGTCTGGTACCAGGAGGTGCATCGCCAGAACGTCAGGATCGGGCTCACGACGCCCCTGTGCGGCGCACGGGACTTCGGCGAGTATCCGGAGCGAGAGCCCGGCATGCGGCTGTCGAACTTCGTCCACCTCGACGCGCTGTTGCGCGGCGATCGCGTCGACGCCGACTTCCTCGTGATCCAGCGCAAGCCGTGGTCGGTCCCGCGGGGGCAGGACGTGCCGTGGCCGGACGTCGACGCCTGCCTGCCGAAGATCGAGGCCGCGCTCGGCGCGCCCGTCTATCGCGACGACGACATCGTCGCCTTCGCGCTCCGAAAGTAGGGTCAGACCCTACTTCCGACTCCGACCCTACTTTTTTCGGATTAAGTCGACTCCGACCCTACTTCTGACTCTGACCCTACTTAACGATTCTGGGCGACGAGGAGCTTGAGCGCGGCGGCGAGGTGGGTGCTTGCGAGCTCGGTGCGGCCGAGCTTGCCGAAGAGCTCGCCGAGCGCGACGCGCGTGCGCCAGCGATCCTCGAGCGCGAGGCTCGCCTCGAGGTAGGTCTGCGCCTTGCCCCACAGCGACTCGCGCTCGCAGAGGCGCCCGAGCGCGTACAGGAGCGTGGCGTCGTGGTCGTGCACGGTGAGCCAGCGCTCGGCCACCTCGAGCTGGCGCGTCGCGTCGGCGGCCTTGCACTGCGCGTAGAGCACGGCGAGCTCCGAGTCCCAGTTGCGGTCGAGGCAACGAACGACGATCTCGGCGGACTCGCGATCGCCTCCCAGCGCGAGGAACGCGGTGGCCGCCGCGCGCGCGACCTTGGGATTGGTGCGATCGGTGTCGGACAGGCGATTCCAGTAATTGCGAAGTCCCGCGGCATCGTGCCGGAAGCCGGCCAGCGCTTCGGCATGGGCGCTCGCGCGCAGGAGATCACCTTGCTCCGTGTCGTAGACCTTGCGCTTGACGAGCTGGTCCACGATCGGCGGGATCTCCGCGAAGCGTCGTGCCGCGGTGAGCGCGCGCACCTCGAGGCGCAGCGCGGCGGTGTGCAGGCCCGCCTCGCGACGAAGCTCGGAGAGCTTGTCGAGCGCGGCGCCCGGCTGCTCCTGCGCGAGCGCCATGTCGGCCTCGAGCATGAGCCGCGGCACCGTGAGGCTCGCAACGCCTACGTCGGGGCGCGCGAGCAGGGCTTCGGCCTGTGCGAACTCGCGCATGTCCACCGCGGCGCGCGCGCCCAGGAGCGCGGGCAGGCCGGTCGACTGCGGCACCGCGAGCGCCTCCTCGGCGTACTGGCGCGCCTTCCCGTAGCGGCCCTCGAGCAACGCCACCACCGACGCGTCCTGCTTCGAGCGAGCGCGCTCGGCGTTGCGACGGCGCCGGCTTTCGCGCACATCGGCGGGCATCCGCGCGATGCGCGCGGCGAGCCGCAGTACGAGGTGCAGCAGCAGGAAGCCCACGACGAGGAACACGATGAACGCGTTGAGCGAGACCTCGACCCGATACGGCGGCGCGACGAACAGCGCGTATCCCGCGTTGAGCTTGAAGAGCAGCGCGGCGACCACCGCGAGCGCCGCGAGCAGCAGGAATGCGAAGAGGATGCGCATGCGAGGCGCCCTATCGCGGCGCGGCGGCCCCGGCCGGAGCACGCTCGCGCGTCGCCCGCACAGCGCGCAAGGCGGTGAGGCTTCCGGAGACGTCGGGCACCTCCGTGGCCATGGGCGTGGCCGCGAGCTGCGTGAGCGTCGTCGCGAGCGTCTGCACCGTCTTGGTCCGGGTGTCGAAGTACTGCTTGACCCACGCGCTGGCCGCGGTCACGTCGGTCTTGAAGCCGGCGTCGTCGTGCGACAGAAGCGCGATGCGCGCCGCGATGAGACGCAGGCGCAGGTTCTCGCGGAGGTAGTACTGCTGCGTGGGCGGCACCAGCGGCGCCGCGGGCCGGTCGGCCACCTCGACGCGCACGAGCGACTTGACCTCCGCCCACGCGTCGTTCAGGAAGCGCAGCCAGGCGGCTTCGTCGGCGGCGGGCGGCGACGGAGCGGCCGCGGGCAGGCGCTCGTCGCGCGCGAGCGGCAGCGAGCTCACCATGCCTATCGCCTGGTCGAGCTTGAGCGACATGCCCGCGATGTCGACGTAGGGCACCGCCTTCAGGCGATCGATGTCCCGCGCCACGGCGCGGCGCAACGCCACGAGCTGCGGCCGGTCCACGCGCGAGAGCTTCGCCTCCGCGAGCTGCAACGCCGCGAGCGCGGCCTGCACGTTGCCGGCGATGGCGAGCTGCTGGCTCGCGAGCAACAGCACCTGCTCGACCTCGTTCAGCGCCACCTCGTCGCGCGATGGCGCGAGCTCGCGATAGAGCGCCTCGAGCGACGCCTGCTGCGATTGCGATTCCGACACGCGGGCCTCGAGGAGCGCGAGCTTGGCCTGCGACTCGCGGAGCTCGTTCGACAGCGTCGACTCGCGCGTGCGCGCCTCGGCGAGCGCGGCGTCGGCGTCGCTCATCCGCTTGCCGACCTCGAGCTGCATGTCGCGCTGGGTGTTGTGCAGCCACACCCCCCCGCCTGCGATCGCCGCGAGCACGACCAGCACGAGGAGTGCGAAGAAGCCGCGGCTGACCGGCTGGGAGAAGGGCCCGACGGGACCCGGCGAGGCAGGTCCATGCCCGGCCGGACCGAAAGGGGAGCCGGTCCGGGAGGAGCCGGATCCGGGCGCGACCGCGGCATTCGCGGAGCTGGCCGGCGTGCCGGCGGTCGCCTGAGGGTCCATGGAGGAATCCGGAGTCACGATGCGATGCGAATTCTAGCAGCCCGCCCCTCCCTCGACCCGCATTCCCCCGGCACGCCTGCACGCTTTTCGGGCACCGGTCGCTTACAATGGCCGCCGTCGCGCACGACGCTGCGCCGAAAGCCCGCTTCCGACGTGAATGGCCTTTCATTGCTCGTGATGCTCGTCCTCGCGGTGGGCATCGTCATCGCGTGGCGAGCCGGCGTCATGCAGGGTCGCCGCGAAGGCGGCGTGCCGTCGGGGGCCACGCTGAGGCCGGCCGTCGCCGCCCAGCCGCCGGCTGCGGCTCCGACCACACCCGCCGAGTCGCCGCGCGCGATCGCCGAATCCCCGCCCCCGGCCTCCGAGCCCGCGCCACCCGCCGCCCAGCCCGCGACGCCCGCCGTCATCGAGCCTGTCGGTCGCCACGACGCCGTGGCCGACGAGCAGTCGCGCCTCGTGCGCGCGCTCACCCTCGAGAACGCGCGCCTGCGTGCCGGCATCGACCAGGCCGTCGGCGCCGCGCGCGCCGAAACCGCGCGTTACCGCGAGCTCGTGATCGACATCGAGAACAACGCGAAGCCCCCGCTGCTCGATGGCCCCACGCCGCCCGACGATCTCAAGCTCATCGTCGGCATCGGGCCCGTGCTCGAGCAACTGCTGCACAAGATGGGCATCGCCACGTACCGGCAGATCGCCCGCTGGACCGAGCGCGACATCGACGACGTCGACGCGCGCCTGCCCGAGTTCCCCGGACGCATCCGGCGCGACGCGTGGGTCACGCAGGCGCGGGAGCTCCACCAGTCCAAATTCGGCGAGACGCTGCCGACACGCGACCGGTGACGTCCCGCCATCCGCTCGCGCACGCGTTCCTGCCCATCGCGATCCTCACGCTCGTGTGGGGATGCAACTGGCCGGTGCTGAAGCTCGCGGTAATGGAAGTGGCGCCGCTCACGTTCCGCACGATCACGCTCCCGTTCGCCGCGGCGGGGATGCTCCTCGTGTCGAAGGCGAGCGGCGAGAGCATCGGCGTGCCGCGCGACTGGTGGGGACGCGTGGCGGTGCTGGCATTCCTCAACATCGCGGGCTGGAACGCGTTCGTGCTCTTCGGCGTACAGCAGCTTCCCGCGGGTCGCAGCGCGATCATCGCGTACACGATGCCGATCTGGGCGATGCTCATCGCGCTCGCGGTCCTGCACGAGCCCGTGAGCAAGCGCAAGCTCGCGGGCCTCGCGCTCGGGATGGTCGCGATGGCCGTGCTCCTGGGCGACGACTTGCGGCACCTGAGCGCCACGCCCATCGGCGCGATCCTCATCCTCATCGCGGCGATCCTGTGGGCCGTGGGCACGGTGCTGCTGCGCAAGTGGAAGCCGCCGATGGCGCAGAACACGCTGTCGGGCTGGATGATGTTCACCGGATGGGTGCCGCTCGCCATCGCGGCGCCGTTCTTCGAGACGCACCCGCCGTCGTACCTCCTGCACCTCTCGGGTACGACGTGGTTCACGATCCTCTACAACATCTTCCTCGCCGGCACGCTCGCGCACTGGGCGTGGTTCCGGCTCGCGCGCACGCTGCCGGTGGCGGTGTCGTCGCTGTCGTCGTTGCCGGTGCCGGTGGTCGGTGTGTTCAGCGGCATGCTGTTCCTGGGCGAGCGCCCCGGCACGTCGGAGTTCGTCGCGCTGGGGCTCGTCATCGCGTCGCTGTTCGCGGTGCTCTCGAGCCCCGCCGAGAAAAAGCTCCCGCCTATCGCCACTGAGCCCGAACCCTGATAAGTAGGGTCGGAGTCGACTTAATTTGCGGGATGGAATTAAGTAGGGTCGGAGTCGACTTATTCTGCCGCGCCCGGGAGCGCTCGCATAATTAAGTCGACTCCGACCCTACTTGTTGCGGACGGCGAAATTAAGTCGACTCCGACCCTATTTAATTATGCGAGCTCGGGGATCAGCGTGACGACCTTGCCCGTGCCGAACCACGCGTCGAGATTCGCCTTGCACAAATCGCCCATGGCCTTGCGCGTCTCGTGCGTCGCGCTGCCGACGTGCGGCAGCAGCACGACGTTGTCCATCTTGCGCAGCGCCTCGGGGATGCGCGGCTCGTCGACGAACACGTCGAGGCCGGCGCCCTTGATGGTGCCGCTCGCAAGCGCCTCGACGAGCGCGGGCTCGTCGATGATCGACCCCCGAGCGATGTTCACGAGCGTGCCCTTCTTGCCGAGCGCGGCGAGCACGCTCGCGTCGACCATGTTGCGCGTCGCGGCGCCGCCCGGGCTCGCGACGACGAGGAAATCGGACGCCGCCGCGAGCGCCTTGAGGTCGGGCACGTAGCGATACGGCACGTCCTGCTTCGTGCGTCCCGTGTACGCGATCTCCATGCCCATCGACGCGAGGCGCGATGCGATCGCCTTGCCGATGCGCCCGAGCCCGAGGATGCCGACCTTCTTGCCGCCCAGCTTGGTGGTGAGCTCCGGCCCTCGCTTCTCCCACTCGCCGCTGTGCGCGAATCGCGCGAGCCGCGCGAAGCCGCGGCCCGTCATCATCACCAGCGCGACGGCGACGTCGGCGACGTCGTCGGTCAGCACGTCGGGCGTGTTCGTGACCTTAATGCCGCGCTTCTTGCAATAGTCGACGGGCACGCCGTCGTAGCCCACGCCGAACACCGAGATGATCTCGAGCTTCGGCAGCGCGTCCAGGAGCTCCGTGGGCGTTACCGTGCCGCCGCCCTGCACGAGGCCCCGGACGCGCGCGCCTTCCGCGCTGAGCAGTCCCGGCTTGTGGCTCGACTGATAGTAGTCATGACAACGATAGTCGGCCTTGAGCGGGTCGTAGAGGAACGGCGGCAGCGGAGCGGTGACGAGGATGTCGGGTTGGGCCATGGGCGTGGGAGTTCGTGGGTGAATCGCCGGGCTACGGGCGCGGAGCGAACCATTCTAGCAACCCGGCGAGGAGTCCGTCGTCGCCCGCGCCCGTGTCCACCGCCCGGAAGCCCAGCTCGCGCGCGTGCGCCGCGATGCGCGGGTGAGGCGCGAAGGCCGGCAGCGCCGCGAGAAGCGTGCGCGACCCGGCGTCGAGGAGCGCGCACAAGTTGTCGAGTCCCTCGCTCGACGTGAGCGTCAGCGCGTTCGCGCGCCCGCCGCGAAGCGCCTCCACGAGGCCGCTCGCGCCGGATGCGCGGGCGCGCGCGCCGGTAGCAGTCGACCACGTCGACGGTCGCGCCTCGCTCGCGCAGCACCGTGGCGAGGTGCTCGCGACCGCCGCCGCCGCGGAAGATGGCGATGCGCTTGCCCGCGACGCTCGACAGGCCGGGGAGCGCGAGCAACCCTTCGCTGTCGTACGTGGTGGCGGGAATCTCGACCTCCCCCACGCCGGTGGCATAGAGCGCCGCGGCCGTCCCCGGCCCCGGAGCGTACGCGCGCACGCCCGCGGGCCAGCGTCCCGGCACGCCGTACTCGGCGGCGTTGGCCGACACGAAGACCGCGGCGTCGTAGCGCGCGAGCGACGCGTGCATCCGCGCGAGCGGCGCGGCGTCCTCCGGCGGCAGGATCACGATCGCGGGAAACACGATGGGCGTGGCGCCGAGTGTGGCGAGCTGCGCCACGAGCCCTGCCGCCTGCCGAGCGGGCCGCGTCACCACGACGCCGACGCCTTGCAGCGGCCGCGACGCGGTCACGCGAGGCTCAGGAGGCGAGGAGGCGCGATGCGCCGCGCGCGAGGAAATCGTCGGCCAGGTCCTGGCCCAGCTTCGCGGCTCCCTGCGCGTCGGAGACCTCCGCGTCCATCTCGCCGCGCAGGAGTAGCGCGCCGTCGCGGCTCGCGATCAGCCCGCGCAGCCAGAGCGCGCCCTCTTCCCACTCGGCGTAGGCGGCGACCGGGGCAGCCCCGGCCCCCGCGCCCGCGAGCATGCGCGAGAACGCGCGCTCGGCGGTGGTGGCCAGCGTGGTCGCGCGATCGGACAAAGGCGCAACGGCGGCGACGAGATCGGGGCGATCGCTGCGACACTCGATGGCGAGCGCGCCCTGTCCCGGTGCGGGCAGGCTTTCGTCGGGCTCGAGCAGCGAGGTGATGCGCGATGCGTGGCCCGCGCGCTTGAGCGACGCCGCTGCGATGACCAGGGCATCGCAGCGGCCGGCATCGAGGAAGCGCAGCCGAGCGTCGATGTCGCCGCGAAGCGGCCGCACCTCGAGCGCGGGAAAGCGCTCGCGAAGCTGCGCGACGCGACGCACGCTGGAGGTCCCGATGCTGGCGCCCGGCGGCATCTTCGAGAGCGACGCGAACCGCAACGACACGAAGGCATCGCGAGGGTCCTCGCGGGCCGTGATGCCGGCGATGGTGAAGCCCGGCGACACGTCGGGCGGGAGATTCTTGAGCGCGTGCACCGCGATGTCGGCACGGCCGTCGGCCATGGCGGCCTCGAGGTCCTTGATCATGGTGACCCGCGCGCCCTGCGCGCACTTGTCGTCGGGCGTGGGCACGCCGAGGACGCCGATGGACGCTCCGGGATACAGCGCCGCGAGGCGCGTGCGCACCTGCTCGGCCTGCCACATGGTCGGCGCCAGGTGGCGGGTGGCGATCGTGAGGCGACGCGGCACGGGCACGCAAAAATTCTAGCACGCGCCGATCGCGCGCCGCCTGAACCATCCCGTCAGCGTGACGCGCTCGCGCGTGGCGGGCCGGACCTCGTGGTCGAAGTCCGCGGCGAGGAACGCGATGAACGTGCCGCCCTCCGGAACGACGTCGATCGTCGTGCCGTCGTGCAGGTAAAGGCGCAGGGACCCGCCTTCCTCGACCCGCCATCGATCGTTGAGATAGAGCACGCACGACAGCGCGCGCGTGTCGTCATCGCGGAAACGGTCCCGGTGACGCTCGTAGCCGGCGCCAGGCGGGTACACGGCGTAGTGGCCCTCGAACCGCTCGAGGCCGAGCAGGAGATTCCTGTTGCACGCGACGCGTACCGCCTCGAGCCAGTCGAAGGCCGCGCGCTCGGCGTCGTCGCCAGGTGCGTCCGGAAGCCACGCGATGCGATCCCCCCGCACCGCGGGCGCATGCGTGCGCCCCGCGCCGCGGCCCACGCCTGCGGCTGCCGTGGCGCCTTGCGCATCGAGAGACCTCGCGAGGTCAGGGTGCGTCGGCATCGATCCGCATCATGCGATCAGCGTCGCCCTCGACCTCTTATCTCTTTCTCGCGAACCGTCGAACCGGGTACCGGAAGGCGACCCGCCTCGACGAACCCGGGCGCGTGCGTATCATAGCGCCATGAAGATCACGATCACGGGAGGCGCGGGATTCCTCGGGCATCGCCTCGCCCGCAAGCTCCTCTCGCGAGGCACGCTCACCGATGCGCAGGGCGCGACACGCGAGATCGCGTCGATCACGCTCGTCGACATCGCCGCGGCAGCGCCCATCGACGATGCGCGCGTACGGGCTGTCGCCGGCGACCTGGGCGACGCCGGGACGCTCGCGCGCGCGATTGCCGACGACACCGATACCGTGTTCCATCTCGCCGCGGTGGTGAGCGGCCAGGCGGAAGCGGAGTTCGACGTCGGCATGCGCGTCAACCTCGACCTCACGCGCGCGCTTCTCGAGCGATGCCGCACGCTCGTGCGTCCGCCCAAGGTCGTGTTCACGAGCTCGCTCGCCGTGTTCGGCGGTCCGCTGCCCGACCCCGTGCCCGACGACGCGCCGCTCATGCCGCAGGCGTCGTACGGCTCGCAAAAGGCCATCGGCGAGTACCTGGTCTACGACATGACGCGCAAGGGCTTCATCGACGGCCGCTCGCTGCGCCTGCCCACCGTGACGGTGCGGCCGGGCAAGCCGAACAAGGCGGCGTCCTCGTTCGCGAGCGGCATCGTGCGCGAGCCGCTGGCAGGCGTGGAGGCGATATGCCCCGTCGCGCCCGGGACGCGCATGTGGGTGCAATCGCCGCGGGCGGTGATCGACAACCTCATCGTCGGCCACGAGGCGCCCGCATCGGCGTTCGCGCACACGCGGTCGATCAACGTGCCCGGTATCTCGGTGGCGGTGAAGGACATGGTCGAGGCGCTGCGGGCGGTCGCCGGCAACGACGTCGCGTCGCGCGTCGTGTGGAAGTACGACGCCGCGATCGACCGCATCGTGTCGACGTGGCCCGCGCGTTTCGCACCGCGGCTCGGCCCGTCCCTCGGGATGCGCGCCGACGCCGATTTCGCGAGCATCGTGCGGGCGTACATGGCGGACGACATGCCCCGGTAGCACCGCGCGCTCCGGGCACGCTGATCAGCGATTATCGGAATCGGAAGGACGGCGGGATATCCTGCAGGCGTGGCTGCGCCAGCCCACTAGGCGCCGGCCTCCGCCAGGATCCGCGCCGCGCCGCGCGCCCGGAATTCCTCCCCCAGCTCCGCGCCGAGCGCTTCGGCGGCGGCGAGGTCGCCCGTCTCGGCGTCCATCGCGCGAGCGCGTTCGCCACGCAGCATGTGGGTGCCCTCGCGCGTGCCGAGGAGGCCGCGAAGCCATAGCGAGCCGTCGCGAAAGATCGCATGGCCCGCGATGGGCGTGTGGCAGCTGCCCGTGAGCGAGCGCGAGAACGCGCGCTCGGCCGTGACGGCGAGCAGCGTAGGGCGGTGCGTGAGCGGCGCCATCGCGGCGATGATGTCGGCGCGATCGCTCGCGCATTCGATTGCGAGCGCGCCTTGCCCGACGGCGGGAAGGAAGACATCCGGATCGAGGAGCTCGGTGATGCGATGCCCGAGGTCGAGCCGCAGCAAGCCCGCGGCCGCGAGGATCGTCGCGTCGTACTGGCCTTCGTCGAGCTTGCGCAAGCGCGTGTTGACGTTGCCGCGAAGGAGCCGCACGTCGACGCCGCGATGTGCCTCGCGAAGCTGCGCCTCGCGGCGGAGGCTCGACGTGCCCACGACGGCGCCCTCGGGCAGCGACGCGAGCGTGGGGTATCGCTCGGATACGAGCGCGTCGCGCGGGTCCTCGCGCACCGGAACCGCGGCGAGCGTGAAGCCCTCGGCCATGTCCATCGGCATGTCCTTCAACGAGTGCACCGCGACGTCCGCGCGACCTTCGCGCATCGCGGTCTCGATCTCCTCGATGAAAAGGCCCTTGCCGCCGATGTCCGCGAGCGGCTTCTCGAGGATGCGATCGCCCTGCGTCGTCATGCCGTTGAGCGTGACCTCGCATTCCGGATAGCGAGCGCGCAGGAGATCGCGGACGTAATTGCCCTGCCAGAGGGAGAGCGCCGACTTGCGCAGCGCGATCACGATTTGCCTGGGAGGGGACGCCATCGCGGGAAATTCTAGCATCGGGGTGAGGGACTTCGCTGCGCGGGGGGCGTGGCGCAGTGGAAGGGCGCGGCGGGTTGCGGCATGGTAGCGGGCGGTGGCGGTCCGCGATCGCGCACGCCTTGCGGCCCCGCTCGGCCTGTAGCATGCTGGCGCGCGACGCCTCACCCGTTTGAGGGTGCCGATCACGCCCCGGCCGAAGTCGTGCGCGAGGCCGCGTCGCTCGTGCGGCGAGGCGTCGTCGAAGGGCGATCTCATCGAGGCGGAGCTTCGTCGGACGATGCATCGGCAATAGCGCATGGCCAGCGACTTCACGGTGCGGCGCGCGGAGGCGGGCGACGCCGCCGACCTCCTCGCCATCTACCGGCCGTTCGTCGAGCGTACGGCCATCTCGTTCGAGATCGCCGCGCCCACGATCGACGAGTTCGAGGTGCGCATCGCCCGGGCGCTCGACCGCTACCAGTGGCTCGTCGCCGAGCGCGATGGGCAGCGGGTAGGCTATGCATACGGCTCGGCTCATCGCGAGCGCGAAGCCTACCGGTGGTCGGTCGAGGTGTCCGCCTACGTGTCGCCGGCGCACCATGGCCTCGGCATCGGCAAGGCGCTGTATGCGTCGCTCCTCCGCGATCTCGCCGACATGGGCTACTGCAACGCCTTCGCCGTGATTGCCATGCCCAATGATCCGAGCATCGCCCTTCACCGGAGCGTCGGCTTCGAACCCGTCGGCGTGTTCCGCGCCGTCGGCCGCAAGTTCGACGCGTGGCACGACGTGACGTGGATGCAACGGACCCTCCGCCCCAACCCGCCGCAATAGCTAGGGTCAGCGTCGACCTGGTCGAGTTAGGGTGGGATCGACCGGATTGCCCAACCGCCGCCCGTCGATACCGGGGCGAAGTCCATCGGCCGTCCAACCCCGCAAGGTGGACCGCCAAGCGCGATGACCGGAAATGGGGTCAGACCCCATTCTTTGGAGGTGCGAACGACCCGGAAATGGGGTCAGACCCCATTTTGCGGAGATGGCAACGTTCCCACGGGAGATCGTCCTAACCCGTTGATTCGACGTTTCGGAAGCCGAAAGGGAGACTGGACTGCGAGCCTCAAGTCAAGTCGACCCCGGACGCTGCTTTCATTGAATCGACTCCGACCCTCTCGCCTGGGGTTTGCATAGCCCTACGGGCAGTAGCGCTATTGCTGCCTTGACAATTACTGCTTAGACAATATAATCACTGTCATGGCAGATACCACAACCCCGGCACTTCGCGTTCCGGCGCAGCGCAAGCCCAAGGCGGAGCGCGCACCGAAGTCGCTCTCCGTGCGCCCCGGCGACGCCGACTTCTATCGCGGCGACGACTACCCGATCGGCGACAGCCTCGGCTACCTCGTCAAGCAGCTTCGTGCCGCGCAGGAGCGCCTGGTGGATGCGGAGATGGCCGAGCACGACCTGACCGGCGTGCAGTGGGGTCCGCTCCTCATCATCCATCTCGGCGTGGGCGATACGGCGGCCGACATCGCGCGCTGGGCGTGCGTCGACACGGGCGCGGTCACGCGCATGCTCGACCGGCTCGAGGGCAAGGGACTCGTACGACGCTCCCCGTGCCCGCACGATCGCCGCGTGATGCGCCTCGCGCTCACGCCGGATGGTGAGCGCCTGTGCCGCGAGATTCCCTTCGGCCTCGCGCGCGTCGGCAACCACCTCCTGCGCGGCTTCTCGCGCGACGAGTTCGAGACGCTCAAGAGCCTTCTCGGCCGCATGCTCGCCAACGCCGGGCAACCCTGAAGACGGCGGCCTCCTCCATTTCGAGCAACATCGTGAACCACACCCTCGCAACACTTCGCATTCCCGTCGCGGCCGTCGCGATCGCGACCCTCGCCGCGTGCGCAACGGTGGACAAGACCGTGCCGCCCGAGCCCGAGCTCGCCATCGCAACGCTGGGCGGCACCGACACGCCGGTCGCATGGCCGCGCGACGACTGGTGGACCCGCTACGGCGACCCGCAGCTCGACGCTCTCGTCGTCGAAGGCATCGCGGGCAGCCCGTCGCTCGCTGCCGCCAAGGCGCGCATCGCGCGTGCCAACGCGGTCGCCGGCGTCGCGCGCTCGGCGCTGCTGCCGCAGGTTGGCGCGAACGGCTCCGCGACCTACCAGAAGTACTCCGAGAACTACATCTATCCCCCGCCCATCGCCGGCAACTGGGAGACCGACGCGCGCGCGACGATCGACTTCTCGTTCGAGATCGACTTCTGGGACAAGAACGGCGCGGCGCTGCGCGCGGCCCTCTCGCAGGCGCAAGCCGCCGGCGCCGAGGAGCAGTCCGCGCGGCTCGCGATCGCATGGAGCGTCTCGCGCGCCTACTTCGACTTGCAGCGCGCGTTCGCGCAGCGCGAGGTCTCGCGCGCGGCCATCGCCCAGCGCGAGGACATCGTGCGCATCACGAACGAGCGCTTCGCGGCCGGGCTCGACACCAAGGTCGAAGTTCGCCAGGCCGAAGCTGCGCTGGGTACGGTCCGCACCGAGCTCGCGCAATACGACGAGCTCGTCGCCATCGGCCGCAACCGCATCGCAGCGCTGGTGG
>JBGAIS010000110.1:0-14857 GCA_044225355.1 Casimicrobiaceae bacterium
AAGTCGCGGTCGAGCGTCTTCAACGCATTGCGGTCGTCCGACGAGACGTTCTTCGCCGGAATGCGCGCGATCTTCGCGACGATCTCTTCCACTTCCCCCTTGCCGATGACTTTCTTCTGCCGCGACTTGGGCAGGATCTTCTGCGCCGCGCCCGCCTCGTCGATGACGTCGATGGCCTTGTCGGGCAGGTGGCGGTCGTTGATGAAGCGCGCCGCGAGCTCGGCCGCGCTGGTGAGCGCCGCGGGCGCGTACTTCACGCCGTGATGCTGCTCGAAGCGCGTCTTGAGGCCCTTCAGGATCTCGATGGTCTCCGCGATGGACGGCTCGGGCACGTCGACCTTCTGGAAGCGCCGCGACAGCGCGTGATCCTTCTCGAAGATCTGGCGGTACTCCGTGTACGTGGTCGCGCCGATGCACTTGAGCGCGCCGGTGGACAGCGCGGGCTTCAGCAGGTTGGACGCGTCGAGCGTGCCCCCGGACGCCGCGCCGGCGCCGATAATGGTGTGGATCTCGTCGATGAAGAGGATCGACTTGGGATTCTCGGAGAGCTGCTTCAGCACGGCCTTCAAGCGCTGCTCGAAGTCGCCGCGGTACTTCGTGCCCGCGAGGAGCGCGCCCATGTCGAGCGAATAGACCTGGTACTCGCGCAGGAGCTCCGGGATGTCGCCTTCGTTGATCCGGCGCGCCAGGCCTTCCGCGATGGCGGTCTTGCCGACGCCCGCCTCGCCCACGAGGAGCGGGTTGTTCTTGCGGCGGCGGCACAGCACCTGGATGACGCGCTCGAGCTCGTGCTCGCGGCCGATCAGGGGATCGATCTTGCCGGACTTGGCGAGCGCGTTGAGGTTCTGCGTGTACGCGTCGAGGGCGCCCTGCGACTCGTTGCCGCCCTCCTCCTCGCCCTTGCTCTCCTGCTTTTCCTGCTTCTGCTGGGGCGTCTTGGTGATGCCGTGCGCGATGTAGTTGACGACGTCGAGGCGCGTCACGCCGCGCTGGTTCAGGAAATAGACCGCGTGCGATTCCTTCTCGCCGAAGATGGCGACGAGAACGTTGGCGCCCGTGACCTCCTTCTTGCCCGAGGACTGCACGTGGAGGATGGCGCGCTGGATGACGCGCTGGAAGCCTTGCGTGGGCTGCGTGTCGGCGTCGGAGTGCGGCGCGAGGCGCGGCGTGTGCTCCTGGATGAAGTCGGAGAGCACGCCGCGAAGCTCGTCGAGATCAACCCCACAAGCCTTGAGGACTTCAGCCGCGGAGGGGTTGTCGAGCATCGCGAGCAGCAAGTGCTCGACCGTGATGAATTCGTGCTGCTTCTGCCTGGCCTCGACAAAGGCCATGTGGAGAGAGACTTCCAGTTCCTGCGCAATCATCGACCTTCCTCACCTTTCGCCCGCCGACCGGCTCCTGATCCGTATCGACGACTATAACGCCTAAGTCTCCTCCATCGTGCACTGAAGCGGATGCTGGTGCTTGCGTGCGATGTTGATCACTTGTTCGACCTTGGCCGTGGCCACCTCACGCGTATAGGTGCCGCAGACCCCCATGCCTTCGCGATGGACCTGCAGCATGACCTGCGTGGCCTTCTCGCGACTCATGGCGAAGACAGTTTGCAGGACGACGACGACGAAGTCCATCGGCGTGTAGTCGTCGTTCAACAGCATGACCTTGTACAGGGGCGGTGGCTTGATCTTGGCCTTCTCGGCCTCGAGGACGGTTCCGCGCTGCTCCTGGTTTCGCATGTCCCTCTTAAGATACTCCGGATCGATTTTGGGTCAATGTTTGATGATTGCAACACTTTTTACCAGACGAACGCGGCCGGCGCATCCGCCGCTTGACGCTACGGCAGCAATGCGCGTAGAAAGCGCATGTTTGGCGCACTTCGGTCCGCCTTTTCCGGCGCCGGCCGGACCCGGGCCCGACCCTCTCGGGCCCTCGTGGGCAGCCCCGCAAAGCGCCCGCCAGACACCCGTTCAAAAACCTAAAGGAATACGCAGTATGGCAACCGGTACCGTCAAGTGGTTCAACGATGCAAAGGGCTTTGGCTTCATCACGCCGGACGGCGGCGGCGAAGACCTGTTCGCGCATTTCTCGGCGATCAACATGCAGGGCTTCAAGACGCTCAAGGAAGGCCAGAAGGTCTCCTTCGACGTGACCCAAGGTCCCAAGGGCAAGCAGGCCAGCAACATCCAGTCTGCGTCCTGATAGACGTCACCGTTGCCGACGGTGCTGTCGCCGTCGACGAAGGTGGTAAGGGCCCGCCGCATTGGCCTCCTTTTTATTTCCGGGCTTCGGAAATGGGGCGACTTCGGAAATGGGTCAGACCCCGTACAGGCCGGGCACCTTTGGAAATGGGGTCAGACCCCATTACAGGCCTGGCACCAATTCCCGCGCCGCGGGCGAATCCGCGCCGCCAGGCACGGGTATCGCCCGACGGCCTGACGAACGGTCGACGCTGTGGACTTCAGTCGGCCGCGAGCGCACCACGTCCGCGGGCGCCTCGAGCTTGGCCGACAGCGCCGCCATGCGCTCGCGCGCCAGGACCGACGCTTCGCAACTTGACGTGGCCGTAGCCGCGGATGTCCTGCGGAACGCTCACGAGCTCCTCGCGACGTCCCGATGCCGCCTGCCGAGCCGCGCCGCCGCCGCGCAAGCGTCGGCTCGAACTCCGCGACGAGCGCGCGCTCCATGCGGCGCTCCTCCGACCGCCCGAAGGAGTCCAGCGCCGTGCCGCGAAGCCGCGCATGCGCGAGCACCCGCATGGCGCCCCACATCCAGCGCCCGTAGCGGCGCTTGCGCGGCAGTCCGGTCGCGGGGTCCTTGCGCGCGAACACCGGCGGCGCCAAGTGGAAGGCGAGATCCGGTGAGCCCACGAACTGCGACTCGAGCGCGCGCCGGAACGCGCCATCGGTGTAAAGGCGGGCGACTTCGTACTCGTCCTTGTACGCCATAAGCCGGTACAGCGACAGCGCCGCCGCGCGAGCCACCGGCTGCGCCTCCGCATCGAGGCGCCGCTCTGCCGCGACGAGCGGCGCCAGTGCCTCGCGATAGCGATTCGCGTACGCCGCGCCCTGGTAGCCCACGAGGCGCGCCGCGAACGCATCGACGACCGCCTCCGTCGAGCGATCTGGCGCGGCCCCGGGCCGCGGCGCGACCGAAGCGGCATCGCCGGACGCCAGCGCCGCGTGGCGCCCCCAGGCGAACGCCTGCTTCCCCGCCTCCACCGCCACGCCGTTCAGCTCGATCGCGCGCAGCAGGGCGTCGAGCCCGACGGGCAGCCAGCCCTTCTGGAACGCGTAGCCGAGCAGCACCTGGTTGGCGCCGATGGCATCGCCCTGCCGCGCCAGCGCGATCGCCGAGGCATCGACGCAGTCCGCGGGCGCGCCGAGCGCATTCGCGAGCGCGCGCTCCATGGCGCCCGTACGCATGTCGAAGTCGCGGTCGAGCACCGCACCCGCCGTGGGCGCGGTCGAGGCGTTGACGACCGCGCGCGTGCGGCCGGGCTGGTAGCGCGCGAGCGACGCGGGGCTTGCGGCCACCACGAGATCGCAGCCGACGAGGAGATCGGCGCGACCCGCCGACAGCCGCACGGCGTGCAGGTCCTCCGGCGCGGCGGCGATGCGCACGTGGCTCGTCACCGCGCCGTTCTTCTGCGCCATGCCGGTGAAGTCGAGCGTCGTGCACGCCTTGCCTTCGAGGTGCGCCGCCATGCCGAGCAGCGCGCTGATGGTGAGCACGCCCGTGCCGCCGACGCCGGTGACGAGGATGCCGTACGCCTCGTCGAGGGGCGCGAGCGACGGCAGCGGCAGCGCGGCGGGCATGCCGCCCGCGGCCGCCTTGCGCAGCACCGCGCCTTTGACCGTGACGAAGCTGGGGCAGAAGCCGCGCAGGCACGAGTAGTCCTTGTTGCAGGCCGACTGGTCGATCGCGCGCTTGCGGCCGAGCTCGGTCTCGACGGGCTTCACCGACACGCAGTTCGATTGCGTCGAGCAATCGCCGCATCCTTCGCAGACGTCGGTGTTGATGAACACGCGCTCGGGCGGTTCGTCCATCCGGCCGCGCTTGCGCCGCCGGCGCTTCTCGGCCGCGCACGTCTGGTCGTAGATGAGCACGGTGGTGCCGGGGACCTCGCGAAGCTCGCGCTGCACGGCGTCGAGCGACTCGCGCGCGTGCACGTCGATGCCCGGAGGCAGCGCCACGTCGCGGTAGCGCGCAACGTCGTCCGTCACGACGACCACGCGGCGCGCGCCCTCGGCCGCGACCTGCGCCGCGATCTGCGGCACCGACAGGTTGCCGTCCACCGGCTGCCCGCCGGTCATCGCGACCGCGTCGTTGTAGAGGAGCTTGTACGTGATGTCGACGTTCGCCGCGACCGCCGCGCGAATGGCGAGGAGGCCGCTGTGGAAATACGTGCCGTCGCCGATGTTCTGGAAGACGTGCTTGCCCTTCACGAACGGCGACTGGCCTATCCACGCCGCGCCCTCACCGCCCATGTGGCTGTAGGTCTTCGTCTCGCGCGGCATCTGCACCGCGAGCCAGTGGCATCCGATGCCGCCGAGTGCGCGACTCCCCTCGGGCACGCGCGTCGAGGTGTTGTGCGGGCAGCCGGAGCAGAAGAAGGGCGTGCGCACGGGATACAGCGGCGTGACGCCCGCGCGCGATTGCCAGCCGCGGACGCGCTCGAGCGCGGCTTCGATGCGCGGCAGCGGCCCGTGCAAGCGCACCAGCGCGGCCACGATGGCGGCCGCGACGGTGGGCGGGTCGAGCTCACCCGCGGAAGGAATGAGCACGCGGCCCTCGCCGTCCTCCTTGCCGTGGACCTGCGGGCGCGCCGACTCGCGATAGAGGAGCTTCACGAGCTGGTCCTCGATGAACGCGCGCTTCTCCTCGACGACGAGGATCTCCGTGAGGCCCCGCGCGAACGAAAGCGCGCCTTCGGGCTCGAGCGGCCAGCTCATGCCGATCTTGTAGAGGCGAAGGCCCAGGCGCCGCGCCTCGTCGTCGTCGATGCGGAGGTCCTCGAGCGCCTGGCGAACGTCGAGGTACGCCTTGCCCGCGGTGGCGATGCCGAGGCGCGCGGCGGGCGAGTCGATGACGACGCGGTCGAGGCCGTTGGCGCGCGCGAACGCGCGCACCGCGTCCATCTTGGGCCCGTGCAGGCGGCGCTCCTGGTCGAGCGGAGGATCGGGCCAGCGTATCGACAGCCCGCCGGCAGGCATCTCGAAATCCGACGGCTCGACGATCCGCACGCGACCGGGGTCGACGTCGACGGTCGCGGATCCTTCGACGGCCTCCGCCACCGCCTTGAAGCCCACCCACACGCCCGCATAGCGCGACATCGCGAAGCCCACGAGCCCCATGTCGAGGTAGTCCTGGACCGTCGCGGGATTGAGCACCGGGATCATCGCGGCGACGAGCACCTGCTCGCTCTGGTGCGCGCTCGTCGACGACTGGCATCCGTGGTCGTCGCCGGCCAGGAGGAGCACGCCGCCGCTTTTCGACGTGCCGGCGGCGTTGGCGTGCTTCAGTGCGTCGGTGGACCGGTCCACGCCCGGGCCCTTGCCGTACCAGATGCCGAACACGCCGTCGTACAGCGCGTCCGGCTGCAGGCTCACCTGCTGCGTGCCCCACAGCGCCGTCGCCGCGAGGTCCTCGTTCACGCCCGGGGTGAACACGACGTTGCGCTTCTCGAGCAGCGCCCGCGCGCCCCACAGCGCGTTGTCGTACGTGCCGAGCGGCGAGCCGCGGTAGCCCGAGATGAATCCGGCGGTGCGAAGGCCCGCGGCCTCGTCGCGCGCCTGCTGCATCATCGGCAGCCGCACGAGCGCCTGCACGCCGGTGAGGTAGATGCGCCCGGAGGTGCGGGTGTACTTGTCGTCGAGCGTCAGGTCACGAAGTTCCACGCTCGCAGTGTACGACTTCGCGCGATCGTTTCCTCCTGCGCGCGCCGTCGCCGCTCCCGCCCCGCGGGGGAGGCGGGATGCGCTTCCCTTACGCCGCCATGCGGCCGAAGCGGCCGGCGTTGAAGTCGTCGATCGCCTGCTGGATCTCCTGCTCGGTGTTCATCACGAACGGGCCGTATCCCACGACCGGCTCGTCGATGGGCTCGCCGGCGAGCCACAGGAGCATCGAATCGGCGTTGGCCTCCACCACGACGTCTCCGCCCGCGCGATCGAAGCGCACGACCTGCGCCTCGCGCACGACCTCGGCGTCGTTGACGAGCACCGTCCCGCGCAGCACCACGAGCATGACGTTGTGCCCCGCGCGCGCGGGAAGCACGGCCTTGCGGCCCTGAGCCACGCGTACGTCCCACACGTCCATGGGCGTGAACGTGCGCGCGGGGCCCCGCGAGCCGCCGAACTCGCCCGCGATGACGCGCACGCGACCGGCGCCGTGAGGCAGGTCCACCGCGGGAATCTGCGCGTCGGTGATGGCCTGGTAGCCGGGCGGCGTCATCTTGTCCTTGGCCGGCAGGTTGACCCAGAGCTGCACCATCTCGAGAGATCCGCCGCGCTTCGCGAACGCCTCGGAGTGGAATTCCTCGTGCAGGATACCGCCGGCGGCGGTCATCCACTGCACGTCGCCGGGGCCGATGGTGCCGCCGGCGCCGGTCGAGTCGCGATGCGAGACCTCGCCTTCGTACACGATGGTGACGGTCTCGAAGCCGCGATGCGGATGCTGGCCGACGCCGCGCGGGCGCGGCGAGGGATCGAAGCGCATCGGCCCCGCGTAGTCGAGGAGAAGGAAAGGGCTCGCGGCCGCGGCGTCGCCGCCGTAGCTCACGAGGGAGCGGACGGGAAAGCCGTCGCCGACCCAGTGCGCGCGAGGCGCGCTGTCGATGCGGAGGATCGCAGGCATGTGAGGGCTCCTTCGAGGACGCCGCGAGGAGTCGCGGGCGCCAAAGGGGTGAGATGGGGGCGGAAGTCCCTCGCTCCAACCCTTTGGACCCGCCCGTAAACCCGCCCTCACCCCAACCCTCTCCCGCGGGGCGGGAGAGGGAGAGTCTGGGGGCGCTGCGCGGGATCCGCCGACGCGTCGCGCGGCGCCGCACGCCCCGCCTCCCCGGCTTGCGGCAGAGGGAGAGTCTGGGGCGCTGCGCGGGATTCGCCGACGTGTCGCGCGACGCCGCACGCCCCCTCTCCCGCCTGCGGGAGAGGGCCGGGGGGTGAGGGGCAAGCGCCCCGAACGCCCCCGCGCGAGCGCTACATCCGCTCGATCATCGCCTGCCCGAAGCCCGAGCAGGACACCTGCTTCGCGCCTTCCATGAGGCGCGCGAAGTCGTACGTCACGACCTTGTCCGCGATCGACGCCGAGGCTCGAGATGACGAGCGCCGCGGCTTCCTTCCAGCCCATGTGGATCAGCATCATCTCGGCGGAGAGGATCTCCGAGCCCAGGTTGACGTAGTCCTTGCCCGCGTACTTGGGCGCGGTGCCGTGCGTGGCCTCGAACATCGCGACCGAGTCCGACAGGTTGGCGCCCGGCGCGATGCCGATGCCGCCCACTTCCGCCGCGAGCGCGTCGCTGATGTAGTCCCCGTTGAGGTTGAGCGTGGCGATCACGCTGTACTCGGCCGGGCGCAGGAGGATCTGCTGCAGGAAGGCGTCGGCGATGACGTCCTTCACGATGCTGTCCTTGCCGTTCTTCGGGTTCTTGAACGACATCCACGGGCCGCCGTCGACGAGCGTCGCGCCGAACTCGCGCTGAGCGAGCGCGTAGCCCCAGTCGCGGAACGCGCCTTCCGTGTACTTCATGATGTTGCCCTTGTGCACCAGCGTGACCGACGACTTGTCGTTGTCGATCGCGTACTGCATGGCTTTGCGCACGAGGCGGTCGGTGCCTTCGCTCGATACCGGCTTCACGCCGATGCCCGACGTGGCGGGGAAGCGGATCTTCTTGACGCCCATCTCCTTCTGCAGGAAGTCGATCAGCTTCTTCGCCTGCGGCGAATCGGCGGCCCACTCGATGCCCGCGTAGATGTCCTCGGAGTTCTCGCGGAAGATCACCATGTCGACCTTGTCCGGCGCCTTGACCGGTGACGGCACGCCCTTGAACCAGCGCACCGGGCGCAGGCAGACGTACAGGTCGAGCTCCTGGCGCAGCGCCACGTTGAGCGAGCGGATGCCGCCGCCGACGGGCGTGGTGAGCGGGCCCTTGATCGAGACCACGTAGTCCTTGAGGATCGCGAGCGTCTCGTCGGGCAGCCAGACGTCCGGGCCATAGATCTTGGTGGACTTCTCGCCCGCGTAGATCTCCATCCAGTGGATCTTGCGCTTGCCGCCGTACGCCTTGGCCACGGCGGCGTCGACCACCTTGATCATCACGGGCGTGATGTCGAGGCCGGTGCCGTCACCCTCGATATAGGGGATGATGGGATTGTGGGGGACGGTGAGGCTGGAATCGGGGTTGACGGTGATCTTGGCGCCACCGGCGGGCACCTTGACGTGCTGGTAGGTCGACATGGAAGCTCCTGCTCTGGAATCGGCGTGCGGCGACGGCGTGCGGCGCGCTCACGCTCTTCGGAATGGGCGTAACGAACGGACGAAGCCCTCCAATTATCCGTGATTTCGACCCCCTTCGCCACGAGCGGCGCCCTTCCGGACCTTCGGGCCGGCCGCGCCGTGATCCTCCTCAACAAGCCGTACGGGGTACAGTGCCAGTTCACGGACCCGGACGGCCGCCCCACGCTCGCCGACTTCGTGCGCGTCCCCGAGGTCTACCCGGCCGGGCGCCTCGACGCCGACAGCGAGGGTCTCTTGGTGCTGACCGCGCACGGCCCGCTGCAGGCGCGCATCGCGCATCCGCGAACGGCCACGGGCAAGGTCTACCTCGCGCAGGTCGAAGGAGCGCCCGCGCCCGAGCAGGTCGGCGCGCTGGTCGACGGCGTGAACCTGCGCGACGGCCCCGCGCGCGCTCGCTCCGCCCGCGCGATCCCCGAGCCGCCGGGACTCTGGCCCCGCCACCCGCCCATCCGGGTACGCGCCGCCATCCCCACCGCGTGGCTCGAGATCGAGCTCGACGAGGGCCGTAACCGCCAGGTCCGGCGCATGACCGCCGCGGTGGGGCTTCCCACGCTGCGGCTCGTTCGCCGGTCGGTGGGCGCCTGGACGGTCGACGGCCTGGCGCCCGGCCAGGCGAGGCTCGCGCCCGTGCTATGATCGCGCGCCGTTTTCGGGCTTCCGCTTCCTTCTTCCGCATGTCGAAATGATCCGCCGCCTGCTCGCCCGCCTGATTCCCGGCCGGCCGGCGCGCGAGCCGCGCATCTATCGCGCGGGAGACCATCCCGTCCGCCGCGACCAGGTGCCCCGCGGCGCCCGCACCGTCATCGAGAGGCTGCACGAGGCCGGCTTCAAGGCCTTCATCGTGGGCGGCGCGGTGCGCGACCTCCTGCTCGGCATGACGCCCAAGGACTTCGACGTCGCCACCAACGCGACGCCGGAGCAGGTGAAGCCGCTCTTCCGCCGCGCGTACATCATCGGCCGTCGCTTCCGACTCGTTCACGTGCACGCCGGCGCGGAGGTGCTCGAGGTGTCGACGTTCCGCGCGCCGCAGGTGGCGGAAGACTCCACCGACGAGCACGGCCGCCTCCTCTCCGACAACGTCTACGGCACGCAGGCCGAGGACGCCGCGCGCCGCGACTTCACCATCAACGCGCTCTACTTCGATCCGCATTCCGAGGAGATCTGGGACTACGTGGGCGGCGTGGCGGACATCCGCGCGCGACGGCTGAAGCTGATCGGCCCGCCCGTGACGCGCTTCCGCGAGGACCCCGTGCGCATGCTGCGCGCGGTGCGCCTCGCCGCGAAGTGCGAGCTCGCCATCGAGCCCAAGACCGCGGCGCCCATCCCCAAGCTCGCGAACCTCGTGTCGAACGTGCCGCCCGCGCGCCTGTTCGACGAGATGCAGAAGCTCCTGCTGTCGGGGCACGCGGCCGAGACGCTCGCGAGCCTTCGCACGCACGGACTGTCGCACGGGCTCCTGCCGCTCCTCGACATGATCCTCGAGCAGCCCCTCGGCACGCGCTTCATCGAGGCCGCGCTCGCCAGCACGGACGCGCGTGTCCGCGAGGGCAAGCCCGTGTCGCCGGCATTCCTTTTCGCGACCCTCCTGTGGCACGAGGTGCTGCAGCAGTGGAATGCCGCGAAGTCGCGCGGCGAGAAGCCCGTGCCGGCGCTGTACGAGGCGATGGACCGCGTGCTCGAGGCGCAGGCCAAGCGCATCTCGATCCCGCGTCGCTTCGAAGCGCACATCAAGGAAATCTGGGCGCTGCAGCCGCGGTTCGAGCAGCGCGCCGGGCAGCGTCCCTATCGCCTGCTCGAGCACGAGCGCTTCCGTGCCGCGTACGATTTCCTGGGACTTCGCGGCGCGTCGGGCGAGGTCCCGGCCGCGCTTGTTGACTGGTGGACGAAATTCCAGGACGCGTCGCAAGGCGAGCGCGAGGCGATGCTGAAGCCCGACGAGGCCCCGCGCAAGTCGCGCCGCTCGCGCGGGCGGGGACGCAAGAAGCAAGAGGACGGCGGCGCGCCGGAGGCCGCGGCGCCGCCCGAGAAGGATTAGTGGACTGTAACGGAGGAATCGAAAGTGTCTGGCTTGCCATATCGCTATCGCTCACTTCCGATTCCTCCGTTACAGCCCACTAGCGCTGTCCTGACCATGAGCAGGCCCTAGCCCCGCCGATGCCCGTGGCCTTCGTCGGCCTCGGCAGCAACCTCGCGCATCCGCGCCGCCAGATCGCCCGCGCCTTGCGCGCGCTGCGCCGTCTTCCGCGCTCCACGCTCCTCGCCGTGTCGTCCAACTACGCGACCGCGCCGCAAGGCGTCAGCGACGCGCAGCCCGACTACGTCAACGCGGTGGCGATGCTGCGCACGTCGCTGCCGCCGCGCGCGCTCCTCGCGCGCCTCGCGACCCTCGAGAAGCGTCAGGGCCGGCGGCGCACGGTGCGCAATGCGCCGCGGACGCTCGACCTCGATTTGCTACTATACGGACGGCGCCGAATATCGCTTGCGAAGCTCACGGTGCCGCACCCGCGCATGCACGAGCGCGCGTTCGTGCTCCGCCCGATGGCCGACGTCGCGCCCGTCGCCGTCATCCCCGGCCGTGGCGCAGCCCGCCGCTTCCGGCGCGACGTCCGCGACCAGCGCGTGAAGCGAACCCGAGCGCACCACCTGTAGAACGACCCGCATGGACCTCACGCTCTGCCGCTACATCGTCGTCGAAGGTCCGATTGGCGCCGGCAAGACGAGCCTCGCGCGCCAGCTCGCCGAGCACCTCGACGCCGACATGCTGCTCGAGCAGCCGGAGGACAACCCGTTCCTGCCGCGCTTTTACGACGACATGCCGCGCTTCGCGCTCCCCACGCAGCTCACGTTCCTGTTCCAGCGCGTGGACCAGCTCCGCCACCTGTCGCAGCACGACCTCTTCCGGCAGCCGACGGTGAGCGACTTCCTGATCGACAAGGACCCGCTCTTCGCGCGCCTCAACCTGTCCGACGACGAGTACGCGCTGTACGACAAGGTCTACCGGCACCTCAAGCCGCAGACCGCCACGCCGGACCTCGTGATCTACCTGCAGGCGCCCGTCGACACGCTGCTCGCGCGCGTGCGCATGCGCGGCGTCAACTTCGAGCAGGCGATCCCGGACGAATACCTGGCCCGCCTCGCCGACGCGTACGCGCGCTTCTTCTACCAGTACGACGAGGCGCCGCTCCTCATCATCAACAGCGAGCGCCTCAACTTCGTCGACAACCCGGCTCACCTCAAGATGCTCCTCGCGCGCGTGGAGGGCATGCGGAGCCGCAAGGAGTTCTTCAACCTTGGCCCAGCCTGACTCGAAGCCCGCCGCCGCGACGGTCCGGCGCGCCACCGTCCCCGCCCTCCAGAAGCTCGCGCGCGAGGGCACGCCTCTCGCGATGCTGACCTGCTACGACGCGAGCTTCGCGGGCGTGTGCGAGCGCGCGGGCGTCGACATCCTGCTCGTGGGCGACACGCTGGGGATGGTCGTGCAGGGCCAGGACACCACGCTTCCGGTCACCGTGGAGGACGTCGCGTACCACGTTCGCGCGGTGGTGCGCGGCTGCCGCCAGCCGCTGGTGGTCGCCGACCTCCCGTTCGGAAGCTACCAGGGCTCGCGCGAATCGGCGCTCGGCAACGCGGTGCGCCTCCTCCAGGCCGGGGCGCAGGTGGTGAAGCTCGAAGGCGGCGCGTGGCTCGCGCCCACCATCGCGTACCTCGTGGAGCGCGGCGTGCCGGTGTGCGGGCACATCGGGCTCCTGCCGCAATCGGTGAACGTGGTCGGCGGCTACAAGGTGCAGGGCAAGACGTCCGACGCGGCGGACGCGCTGGTCGAGGACGCGCGCGCCGTCGAGGCCGCGGGGGCTGCGATGATCGTGGTCGAGTGCGTGCCTCGCGCGCTGGGCGCGCGGCTGCAGGAGAGCGTGTCGGTGCCCATCATCGGCATCGGGGCCGGCCCGGACTGCGCGGGCCAGGTGCTCGTGCTCTACGACGCGCTCGGCATCCAGCCCACGCCTCCCGCGCGCTTCGTGCGCAACTTCATGAAGGGCGGCCACGACATCGAGTCGGCCATCGGGGCGTACGTCCGCGCCGTCAAGGACCGCAGCTTCCCCGCCGCCGAGCACTGCTTCTGACGGTCGGCCCGTCGCGCAACCGTCATCCGTCCATGCCACACTACGCGGTCCGGCTACGCGCGAACTCCCATAACCCATGACACGCCCACGCCTGCTGGTCGCCTCGATCCTGCTCGCCACCGGCGGCACGCTCCCCGCGCTCGCGCAGGATGCCTGCCCCAACAAGTCCATACGCCTCATCGTGCCGTTCACGCCCGGCGCGGGGACCGACACGGTCGCGCGGCTCGTTGCGCAGAAGCTCTCCGAGACGCTCAAGACGCCCGTGGTCGTCGAGAACCGCACGGGCGCGGGCGGCGCCATCGGGGCGGCCGAAGCCGCCGCGGCGCCGCCGGACGGCTGCACGCTCCTCTTCGTCGCATCCCCGTTCACGACCGTGGCCGCCGCGGCGAAGAATCCCGGCTACGACCCCCTCCGCCAATTCGTGCCGGTGGCGCCCATCGCGGTCGGGCCGCTCGCGTTCGTGGTGAACAAGGACGTGCCGGCGAACACGATGCGCGACTTCGTGACGCTCGCCAAGGCCATGCCGGGCAAGCTCAACTACGGCTCCGCGGGCGCGGGCAGCGTGAACCACCTGGCGCTCGAGCTCCTCAATGCGCGCGCGGGCATCGTGGTGGTCCACGTTCCCTATCGCGGCATCGCCGACGCGTCGAAGGACCTCCTGGGCGGGTCCATCCAGTCGATGACCGCGTCCATTCCCGCGACGCTGCCGCTCGCGGCGGAAAAGCGCGTGAAGGTGCTCGCGGTCACCGGCAGGAAGCGCATCCCGCAGATGCCCGACGTGCCGAGCTGGGCCGAGGAGGGCGTGGCCGACGCCAACGTCGTCAACTACTGGGGCATCGTCGCGCCCGCCGGCACGCCGCCGGCGATCGTCTCGCGCCTCAACGCGGACATGCAGAAGGTGCTGGCGCAGCACGACGTGCGCGCGCGCCTCGAGCGCGAGGGCGCGGAGATCGTGAGCGGCCCGCCCTCGGAGCTCGGCAGCATCATCGAGGCCGACCTCGCGAGCTGGAAGAAGCTCATCGTCGAGGCGAAGCTCAGCTTCGAGTAGCGTCGGCCTTCGCGCGTATCGCGATCACGTTGCCGACGATGGCGAGCAGCACGCCGGCCACGCCGGCCCAGGTCCAGCGGTAGCCTTCGAGGAGCGTCGACACGCCGAGCGCGATGACAGGCGTGGCGATGCTCACGAACGACGTGCGCCATACGCCGACGTTACGGAGCAGCGTGAGGTACAGCGCGAACGCCGCGACGCTGCCGACGATCGCCAGGTACGCGAGCGACAGCACGTAAGCGGGCGTGGCCTCGAACGTCCATCGCGCCCCGTCGAGCGCCGCGACCGCGGCGGCGAGCATCGCTCCGTACGCCATGCCCCATGCGGTCGACGGCAGCGTCGGCACGCCGGCCCGGTGGTTGCGGACCGCCACGAGATTGCCGAGGGCCGCGAGGAACGTCGCGCCCAGCGCGAGCGCGATGCCGCGCGCGACGTCGCCGCCCTGGCGCGCCGCGTCGAGCTCGGGAAGGAAGAGGAGCCCCACGCCGAGCACGCCGAGCGCCGCGGCGAGAAGCGTGCGCGGCTTCACCGGATCCCCGTACCGCAGTCGCATGAGGACGGGGCTCATGAACACGATCGTCGAGAACACCACCGCGACGAGCCCGGACGCGATGTAACGCTCCGCGAGGTAGACGCAGAGGTAGTTGAATCCGAAGAAGGTCGCGCCGAAGAGCGCGAGGATGGGATGCTCGCGCAGCGGGAACGCGAGCGACGCGCCGGTCGCCACGCACCACGCCGCGACCACGAGGCTCGCGAGCGCGAAGCGGTACACCACGGAGACCTCGGGCGCCACGCTTCCAAGCTGCAGCGTGATCGCGTACCACGTCGAGCCCCAGATGAGGCTCACCGCGACGAAGCGCGCGACGTCGGCGCCGCGCATCAGGCGATCTCCACTCGCTGCGCGCCGATGCACTCGCGCAGGCGATCGGCTTCCGCGGCGAGCTCGCGGCGAAACGCGGCACCTCGCGGCGCGGCGCGCACGTAGCCGGGCACCACCGCGAGCGTGCCGTCCCGGGCCGTCGCGTTGACGAATCCCACGACGTCGTCGCGCCAGAGCAGGGGCAGCGCGTAGTAGCCGAACTTGCGCCTGGCAGGCGGCGTGTAAGCCTCGAGCCGATAGTCCCAGCCCCAGAAGCACGCGAACCGGCGGCGGTCCCACACCACGGGATCGAACGGT
>JBGAIS010000111.1:0-14420 GCA_044225355.1 Casimicrobiaceae bacterium
TGAGCCGACGTGGCCTCTGCCGGCCGGCGCGGGCACAATCGCGACTTAGCCTCCCGTCGCCGCCGCCTTGGCCACCTATCTGTTCGCCTGGAATCCGTCCCTGTGGAAGTGGCCCGAGCTTCGCGCCGACGTGCGCAAGCTCGCGCGCCGCGGTCACCTCGACACCGAATGGAGCGCCGGTCGCACGCGCCGGATGGAGGCCGGCAGCCGGGCGTTCCTCGTGCGCGTGGGTGTTGCGCCCAAGGGCCTCTTCGGCGCGGGCTACGTGCTGACCGAGCCCGAGGAGCGCGCGCACTGGTGGCCCGAGAAGGCCGCGCGCGGCGCGACGACGCAGTACGTGACCCTGCGCCTGTCACAGCTCTTCGAGCTGCCGCCCGTCACGTACGCCGACCTCGCGGCGCCGCCGTTCGCGCGCTTCCGCTGGGGCGTGCGCGCGTCCGGCGTGCGCGTGCCCTCGACGCTTGCGGACGCGCTCGAGGACCTGTGGGAATCGCACGCGGCGCAACCGTTGGCGCTTCGCGCTGGCGCAGCGCACGCGAGCGACGCCGCGCGCATCGGAGTAGTCATGGAGGCGCTGACGTATCGCCGAAGCGCTCATCGACGCGTTCGAGCGCTGAGCACCCGAATGCGCTGGCGCGCGCCGAGGCGTGGCAGGCGGCGCTCACGTCCCGCTGCCGCAGCAGCGCAGCCTGGCGACATCATCGACGCGCTCGTGCGCGACGTCATTCCGAACGGATCGCCGCTGGTGCGGCCCGGCTTCACGGGCTTCATCACCACCGGCGGCACCACCGCGTCGACGCTCGCGACGACCGCTGCGAGCGTCGCCTCGCCCCAGCGCTACGGCCTCACCGCGTTCAACCTGCTGGAGGACGTGTCGCTGCGGTGGCTTTCGCAGATGCTCGGCATCGCGAGGCTCGCGGGCGTGTACAGCAGCGGCGGGTCCACCGCCAACCTCCTCGCGATCGGCGCGGCGCGCCAGTGGGCGTTCGAGCGCGCGGGCCGCGATCCCGCCGCGCAGGGCGTGGACCGCCCGGTGGCCGTGTACGCGTCCACCGAGGCTCACCACACGATCCAGCGCAGCGCGGGCGTGCTGGGCATCGGCCGGCGCAGCGTGCGCGCCATCGGGTGCGACTCGCAGGGCCGTCTCTCGGTGAGCGAGCTCCGCGTTGCGCTCGACTCGGACCTCCGCGCGGGCGTGCTGCCCGTCGCCATCGTCGCCAACGCGGGCACGACCAACACCGGCGCGATCGACCCGATCGCCGAGATCGCGCAGGTGGCGAAGGACGCGGGCGCGTGGCTGCACGTCGACGGCGCCTACGGCCTGCCCGGCATCCTCGACGAGCGCAAGGCGCCGCTGTACCGCGGCCTCGAGCACGCCGACTCCGTGATCGTCGATCCGCACAAGTGGCTGGGCGCATCGGGTCGGTAGCGTGGCGGGCCACGTTCGTGCGCGACCGCGAGATCCTGAAGCGCGCGTTCACGCAGGAGCCCGCCGACTACCTCGAAGGCAACGCGAGCGACGCCGACGCGATCGCACCCGAGCATTCGCTCGACCACTTCGGCGTGCCCTACTTCGACTACGGCGTCGAGCTGAGCGCGCCGTGCCGAGGCGTCGTCGTGTGGGCCATGATCCGCGAGATCGGCGTCGACGGCATGCGCGAGCGCGTTCGCCGCCACAACGACATGGCGTCCTGGGTCGCGGGCAAGGCACGCGCCCATCCCAATCTCGAGCTCCTCGTCGAGCCCACTCCGTATGCCGCTTCCGGTACGTGGCGCCGGGTGCCGGCGACCTCGACGTGCTCAATCGCCGGCTGCACCGGCGCCTCATCCGCGAGAATCGCAACCTGCCGAGCACCACGGTCGTCGACGGCAAGCTCGCGCTGCGGCCCTGCTTCATCGGTGCGCGCACGACGCATGCGGATGCGCAATCGCTGGTCGAGGATGTGCTGCGGATCGGCGCGGAGGTCGCGCGGGAGTCCTCCTGACCGCGACGGCGGGCGTTGCCGCAGGCCCGCTGATGGTAGCGTCGCCGTTTGGGACGACAGGCGGAGGCGCGCGTGGCAACCTGCGCGAAGGTAACAAAGCGGCATTGATCGTGGTCGACGTGCAGGTGGGCGTGATGCGCGAGGCGTGGGACGCGGCGCGCGTCATCGGCAACGTGGCGCGCGCCGTCGATCGGGCGCGCGCGCGCGTGCCGGATCTGCAGCACGCTGCCAACAACGAGATGCCGCGCGACAGCGACCCGTGGCAGGGGGCGCGCGCCTGCGCCGGCGCCCGGAGAGGCGCGCGTGCACAAGGCGTTCAACTCGGCGTTCGAGGAGACCTCGCTCGACGACGAGCTCGCGCGCATCGGCGCGACGCACGTGGTGCTCGCGGGCGCGGCGACGAACTGGTGCATCCGCGCCACGGCCTACGGCGCGCTCGACCGCGGCTACGACCTGACGCTCGTGAAGGACGCCCACACCACCGAATCGATGGAGCTCGACAACGGCGCCGTGATCGAGGCCGCGCGCGTGATCGACGACCTCAACATCGCCATGCGTTGGCTCGAGTATCCCGGTCGCGTCAATGGCACCGCCACCGCGGAGGCCGTCGACTTCGCGAAGCCGGGCAGCCGGTAACGCTTCGAGGGGATCGCATGGCGTCGACATCGCGGCCGGCAGCGCCCGGCGAGACGGGCTGGACCGTGCTGCGCGTCACGCTCGCGGGACTCCTCGCGGCGCACGGGTGGGTGCGCTGGCTGGGCGGCGGCGTCGAGCCCTTCGGCGAGTGGCTCACGAGCCAGGGCATCCCGGCCGGCTTCGCGATCGCGGCGGGCATCACCGCGCTCGAGATCGTCGGCACGCTCTTCCTCCTCGTGGGCCGGCTCGTGTTTCCGCTCACGCTCGCCTTCGCGGCGGTGTACGCCGTGGGCATCGCCATGGTCCACGCGCCCGAGGGCTGGTTCGTCGTGGGACGCGGGCGCAACGGCGCCGAGTACAGCGTGCTCCTCATCGTCGTGCTGCTGTGCGTGGGACTGCACGCGAAGGCGAAGGCGCGCGGGTAGCGGACCGCGGACGTCGCGAATGGCCGGCCGCATCATCTTCCTCCACGGGGCCTCGAGCGCCGGGAAGAGCACGCTCGCTCGCGCGCTGCAGTCGCGGCTTTCGGAGCCGTTCTGGCACTACTCGATCGATCACTTCCGCCGAGGCGGCGTCATCCCCTGGGAGCGCATCGAGCGCGGCGACTTCGCCTGGAGCGCGATGCGCCCCGCCTTCATGGACGGATTCCATCGCTGCCTGCCGGCGCTCGCGGGCGCCGGCAACGACCTCATCGTCGAGCACATCGTCGAGACTCCGCAATGGATGTCGAGCCTCGTGCGGCTCCTCGAGCCCGTCGACGTGTACTTCGTGGCCGTTCATTGCGCGCTCGACCGGCTCGAGGCGCGCGAGCGCGCCCGCGGCGACCGGCGTCCGGGCGAGCGCGCCACGACTTCGGAGACGGTGTGCACGGGTTCGCGACCTACGACCTCGAGGTGAGCGGCGAGGCGGACGCGGAAGCCACCGCGGGCATCGTGCTCGACGCCTGGCGGTCCCGTTCGGCTCGGAGCGCGTTCAGGCGCATGCTCGCGGCCGAGCGCGAGAAGGGATAATCCGCCCATGGACATCCGCATCGACGACCTGGCCGGCCCCGAGATCCACGCGCTCCTCGAGGAGCACCTTCGCAACATGCGCGCGATCTCGCCGCCCGAGAGCGTGCATGCGCTCGACCTCGATGCGCTGCGCGCGCCGGGCATCACGTTCTGGACCGTGTGGTCGGAGGGCACGCTCGCGGGGTGCGGCGCGCTGAAGGAGCTCGACCGCGGCCACGGCGAGGTGAAGTCGATGCGCACGGCCAGCGCGCGCCGCCGCAACGGCGTGGCGCGCGCGATGCTCGCGCACATCGTCGCGCAGGCGCACGACCGCGGCTACCGGCGCCTGAGCCTCGAGACGGGATCGATGGATGCGTTCGTGCCCGCGCGGCGCCTGTACGAGTCCTTCGGCTTCGAATACTGCGGCCCGTTCGCGGACTATCGCTGCGATCCCAACAGCGTGTTCATGTCGAAGGCACTCGCGCCGCGGCGCGCGACGCTCTGCCCCGTATGCGGCGGCGACAACGCGTGTGCCGTCGCGCAGAGCGGCCGCTACGACGCCGCGTGCTGGTGCGCCACCGCGGCCATCGCCCCCGAGGCGCTCGCGCGGGTACCGGCGAGCGAGGTCGACCGCTCGTGCCTGTGCCCGCGCTGCGCGGGGACGCTGCCTGCGTGACACCCCTCGCGGCGCTGCCCATTCCCTGACCGGCGCTAAGGGAGGCCGCGGGTGTACAGTCGGCAACGATGACGAATCCCCCACGCGAGCGCGCAACGCTCTTCGCCATCGACGGCGCCCGCGCGGTCGAGCTGCGGCGCGAGGACGCCCCGCGCCTGCAGGCTTTCTTCGACGCCAACCCGAAGTACTTCGTCGAGGTCCTGGGCGCGCCGCCGTCGCGCGACCAGGGGCGCGAGGAGTTCGACGCCCTGCCGTCGCGCGACTTCCCGCAGGGGCGCATGTGGACGGTCGCGCTCGAGGACGACGCGGGTCACATGATCGGCATGACGCGCTTCGTGGCCGACCTCTTCGCGGCGGGCGTGTGGCATGTCGCGTTCTTCGTCGTCGCGAGCGATCTCCACGGACGCGGCGTCGCGGAGCCTTTCGAGCGGGCGCTCTGCGGCTGGATGCGCGAGCGCGGGGCGCGCTGGGTACGGCTCGGCGTGGTGCAGGGGAATGCGCGCGCCGAGCGCTTCTGGGAG
Source organism: Casimicrobiaceae bacterium (assembly GCA_044225355.1). Taxonomy (GTDB): domain Bacteria; phylum Pseudomonadota; class Gammaproteobacteria; order Burkholderiales; family Casimicrobiaceae; genus VBCG01. The sequence goes on from JBGAIS010000111.1 coordinate 4,808, forward strand.
CGCCGCGGCTACATCGAGGCGCGCGTCCGCCGTGGCGTGACGCTGGGCGTGCGGATGCACGACATACGGTGCATGACGAAGCCGCTCGCGGGCGGTACGCTTGCCGATTACCTCGCCCTCGTGCCGCGCGACCGCGTCGACGCGCCGTGACCTTTCACCCCAGGACCCCAACCCCATGTGCAGGAACATTCGCCTCCTCTTCAATTTCGCGCCTCCCGTGACCGACGACGAGATCCGCGCGGCGTCGCTGCAGTTCGTGCGCAAGGTAAGCGGCTTCGCGAAGCCCTCGAAGGCCAACGAGGCCGCGTTCGCACTCGCGGTGGACGAGGTGGCGGCGGCCACCGCGCGCCTCATGGGCACGCTCGAGACGCAGGCGCCGCCGCGCAACCGCGAGGAGGAGGCCGCCAAGGCGCGCACGCGCTCGGCGTCGCGCTACGCGAGCCTATGACGGCGGCCGTGGACATCGAGAAGCTGATCGACGACGGCTGGCGCGATCACGCCGACCATCCGCGCGAGGTCGCGCAGCGCCTCGCAACGTCCGCTGCGACGATCGACACGCCGCGGCACGTCGCGCCTTTCGCGCGCATCGTCACGCACGTGTACGGCGAGCACCTGGGCGAGTGCGATCGCGGCATCGCGATCCTCGAGTCGCTGCTCCTGCCTCCCGCCGTCGGCGACGATCCCTCGTCCCGCGCCCTCGTGAAGCGCAGCGTCGCCGCGCTGCGCGCGGTGGGCGGCGACGCCGGCGCGCTCGCGGGATTCCCCGTCGAGGATCGGGCATGGGGCTTGTCGATCGCGGCGTCCGCGCTCGCGGGCCTCGGCGCCTTCCGCCGCGCGCTAGACGCATACGCGCAGGCGACGGACCTCGCGCCTTCGCTCCCCGCGGGCTCGGCGAGCGTGCGCGCCCTCGCGATGAGCGGCAACAACCTCGCCGTGGCGCTCGAGTCGAAGGCATCGCGCGACGAGACGGAGACCGAGGGCATGGTCGCGGCCGCGCGCGCCGGCCTCGAGTTCTGGCGCAAGGCGGGCACCTGGCTCGAGGAGGAGCGCGCGTGCTATCGCCTCGCGAAGAGCCTCGTCGCCGCTGGGCGTGCCCGGGATGCCGTCGAGGCGGCCGGTCGCTGCGTCGCGCTCTGCCGCGACCACGACGCGCCGGCCTTCGAGCAGTTCTTCGCCCACGCCGTGCTCGCGATCGCGTATCGCGAGTGCGGGCAGGCGCCTGCGCACCGCTCGGCGCGCGCGGAGGCGCTGCGCTGGCTCGACGGCGTGCCCCCCGCCGACCGCGCGTCGTGCCAGTCCGACGTCGCCCTGCTCGACCGCTGACGGCGGACGGGTCATTTAGGTACGATGGCGGTCCACTCGCTCGAGGCACAGCACGCCATGTCGTGGAAGAGGCGCATCACGATCGTCTTCGCGGGCATCGTCACAGCACCTGGCGTGATCCTCGCGACCGCCGCCTGCGCGTACATCGCGTGGTCGCTCGCCACCGAGCGCTGGTACCGCAACTGGTTCCTGGACTACGGCGTCACGCTCCTCGCGCTGTACGCACTCTTCACGGCGGGCGTGGTCGCACTCGCGATGCTCGCGCTCGGCAGGGTCGAGCGGAGGCGCGTGGCCATCGCCCTTGCCGTTGCGGGCTTCGCCGCCGCGTGCGGCCTCGAATTCGAACTGTCGGACGAAGGCGAGCGCCTGCTGCCGTTCGGGCTGCTGTTCGGCCCCTACGTCGCGTGGGGCCTCGCGTGGGCGCTCTTGCGCCTCCTGCCGCCGGAGCCGCGCACGCCGGACCTCGCTGCGCAATGGGAAGATACCCGCCACTGAAAGGCGCGATGATGGACGACGAGACGTTCAACCTCAGCATCCGCAAGTTCCTGAAGACGGTGGGCATCGGCTCGCAGCGCGAGATCGAGCGCGCGGTCGCGAGCGCGATCGAGCGCCGCACGATCGCCGGCACGGGCTCGCTGCCGGCGTCCATGACGCTCGTCATCGACGGCCTCGAGCTCACCGCGCGCTTCGACGGCGAGATCGAGCTTGGGTGACGGCACCCGGCACCAGCTCGTGCTCGCGTTCCGCGGCCGGCGCGTGGAGACGGAAGACGAGCTGACCGAGATCGAGGACGCGCTCTTCGAGCTCGTGCCCGACGGCGACGCGTGGGACAGGCACGAGGTCGGCGCCGACGCGCGGCGCATCGTGTTCGACGCCGCCGATCCCGCGCTCGCGTTCGCGCGCTTCGCGCCGTTCCTCGCAAGCGCCGGGCTCATCGACCACGTGGTCGCGACGTCGCGGCCCGCCGTGGGCGGCGCGACCGTCACCCTCTGGCCGCGCCCCGCGAGCGGGAGCGACCGATGAGCCCCTCCCAGGCGCTCGCCACGCCCATCCTCGAGGCCGAGCGCGTCCGGCTGCGTCCGCTCGTCACGCGCGACGTCGAGGCGCTCTTCGACTTCTTCAGCGACCTCGAGGTCACGCGGTACTGGAGCCGCGTGCCGATGACGCACCTCACGCAAGCGCGCGCCCTGCTGCGCGGCATCCGCGCGGGCTACCGCACGGGCTCGCACCTCCAGCTCGGCGTCGAGCGCAAGGCGGACGAGGTGCTGATCGGAACGTGCACGCTCTTCCAGTTCCACTGGCAGAGCCGCCGCGCGGAGGTGGGCTACGCCCTCGGCAGCGCGTACTGGAGGCAGGGCTACATGAACGAGGCGCTGCAGCGGCTCGCGGCCTACGCGTTCGAGGAGCTCGACCTGCATCGCCTCGAGGCCGACATCGACCCGCGCAACGAGGCGTCGGCGCGCACGCTCGCTCGCCTCGGCTTCGTGCAGGAGGGCATGATGCGCGAGCGGTGGATCGTCGGCGACGTCGTCTCCGACTCTGCGGTCTACGGCCTCCTGCGCCGCGAGTGGCAGCGGCCGGTCGCTTGACTTTCCGCGCGCTAAGCCTGCACGCTAGCGACGAGCCCGCTCACGAATCTCGCGACGCCTTCGAACCACCGCCATGGCCAACATCTTCGTCTGCCTCTTCGCGGTGATGCTGTGCCTCGTCAACGCGGTCATCTGGGCGTTCGTCTCCGAGATGCCCATCATGGGCCTCGCGTGGGTCGGTTGCGCAGGCTTCTGCCTGTTCCTGCAGAAGTGGTCTCGGTACTGAGGGTCGCTAGACCAGGCGGTTGAACCAGAGGAGCGACAGCACCGCCGCCGCGATGGCCAGGAGCGCGGCGGCACCGGCGAAGATGGCGCTGATCTCCGTCTCCTTCCGCTCCAGCGCGAACTTGCTGTTGAGGCCCTCGTAGATTTTCGAGAGGTCCTGCGCGCTGGCGGCGTGGAAATACTCCGCCTGCGTGATGCCCGCGATGCCCTTCAGCGTCTCCTCGTCGAAGCGCATGTAGATCGACATGCCGTCGATGTCGACGGGTCCGCCTCCCGCGGAGCCGAAGCCCACGGTGAACACGCGCACGCCGTGGTCGGCCGCCATGCGCGCGGCGTCGAGCGGATCGGGACCGGTGGTGCGGCGGCCGTCGGTGAGCAGGATGATCGCCGCCGACTTGTACGAGCCCGCCGGCACCACCTGCACGGGCTTCTTCTCCTCCTTGGGCGGGCGGCCGCCGTCCTTGCGACGAGAGATGTCGCCGCGCGACCCGAAGCCGTAGCCGAAGAGCGCCTGCTCGAGGTCGATGCCCTCGTCGGGAAAGAGCGTTGCGAGCGACACGATGATGCCGCTGCCGATGGCCGTGTGGCGCTGGAGCTCGAAGCGGTCGATGGCCGCGACGAGGTCCTCGCGATTCTGCGTGGGCGGCTGCACCAGGAGCGCCGTGCCGGCGAAGGTGACGATGCCCGCGCGGATGTCCTGCGGCAGCGCCTTGACGAATTCCTTCGCGGCGCTCTGCGCGGCGACGATGCGGCTGGGGTCGACGTCCGTCGCGCGCATCGACAGCGACACGTCCATCGCCATGATCACGGTGCGGCCTTCCGAAGGCAGCGTGACGAGCGCGCTGGGGCGCGCGACCGCGATCAGCGCGCCCGTGACGGCAAGCAGGAACAGGAGCGGAGGCACGTGGCGGCGGAAGCGCTGCCCCGGTCCCATCGCGGCCTTGACGAGTCCCACGCTCGCGTACCGCACCGCGGCCTTCTTCCTGCGCAGCACGGCGACGTACACGGCCACGAGGGCCGGCACGACGAGGAGAAGCCACAGGTACTGCGGCCAGACGAAGCTCATGCTCGCTTCCCGCGCGCGTCCCGCGATGGACGGCGTCCGAGCGTCTTACTTTAGCACCGGGCGAGCGCCAGCGCGCGAGGGCGACCGGCTACAGGGCGCGGGGAGTATCCTTGCGCGATGAAAGCGCAACATGCTCCTCGCCGCAGCCCTGGCCGCCACCTGGCCGCGCAGGCGCAGGAGCGGCCCGACCCCGCGGCGGTCATGGCCGCGCAGCGCGAGGCGATGTCAGCATTTTCCTTCCTGGACGGCGTGTGGCGCGGACCGGCGGCCACGGTGGTGCCCTCCGGCGCGAAGCACGAGATCACGCAGACCGAGCGCGTCGGCCCGCTCCTGGGCGGCACGGTCAAGGTGATCGAGGGCCGGGGCTACGAGCCCGACGGCCGCACCTCTTTCAACGCGCTCGGGATCGTCTCCTATGACGTCGCGCGGAAGGCGTACTCGATGCGCTCGTACGCCATGGGCTACGCGGGCGACTTCCCGCTCACCCGCACGTCCGAGGGCTTCTCGTGGGACATCCCGGCGGGGCCGGTGGTCATCCGCTACACCGCCATCGTGAAAAATGGCACCTGGACGGAAGTGGGCGACCGCGTCGCCCCCGGCAAGGAGCCCGAGCGCTTCTTCGAGATGAAGCTCACCCGCGTCGGCGACGGCGACTGGCCCGGCGCCGGCGCCGTCCCGCCCCGCTAGAGCGAGCGCGAACGATCACACGTCGACAGCCAAGGGGAGGCGAGCATGGTCCTGTGTCCCGTAGCCATCGCGGTCGGATGCCGCAAGTGCCCGGTCTTCAGCGTATGCCCCGCGAAGGGACTCATCGGCGACTACAAGCCGGACGCCGACGCCACCCAGCCGCTGCCTCGTCCTGTGAAGAGCGCGGCAAGGAAGCGCGAAGAAGTAACGGCGCCGTGACCTGGCGCGCGCTCGCCGACGCCACCGTCGCCGCGCACTCGCGTTCATCGCGTTCGCGGTCCTGGGCGGCATCGCGGCGCTGCGGGTGCCGCGCGTCGCGTGGGTGCACCTGCCGGCGGTCGCGTGGGTGGCGTGGGTGGAGTTCTCGGGCGCGACCTGCCCGCTCACGCCGCTCGAGAATGCGCTTCGCGCGCGTGCGGGCGACGCGGGCTACACGGGCGGCTTCGTCGAGCACTACCTCATCCCCGTCATCTATCCCGCGGGGCTCACGCCGTCGATCCAGGTGGCGCTCGGGGTCGCAGTGATCGCGCTCAACGCCGTCGTGTACGCGATCGTTGCGCGTCGCCGCTGGCGCGCCGCGGCCCGCGAGCCGCGAGGCTAGCGCGCCCGGATCATCCACATCGCGGCGATGAGGCCGTCGTCGCGCACCTCGTAGACCACCGCGGCCTCGAGGGGCTCGGGCCCGAGGCCGACGATGACCTCGTGGTCGACGACCTTGTTGCCGAACGCCATGCGGTTGACGAGCGTCGCGCGAAGCGACGGAATCGTGAAGCGATTCTTCGCGTAGTGCTCCGCGAGCGCCGCCTTGCCGACGATGGAAGGCTCGGCGGACGGCAGCCGGTACAGGCGCACGTCGTCGGCGTAGTTCGCGATGAAGGCGTCGAGGTCGTGCGCGTTGTACGCGTCGAGCTGGCGCTGGACGGGGTCGACGGGACTCATGGTCAGGTGTTGACGAGCTTGCGGTGCGCCTGCACGGACATCAGGACGCCGAGGCCAATGAAGAGCGACACGAGCGCCGTGCCGCCGTACGACACGAGCGGCAGCGGCACGCCCACCACGGGCAGGATGCCGCTGACCATGCCCATGTTCACGAACACGTACGTGAAGAACATGAGCGTCACCGCGCCGGCGAGCAGTCGCGAGAAGAGGGTCGACGCGTTCGCCGTGATCACGATGGCGCGGCCGATGAGGAGCATGTAGAGCACGAGGAGGATCGCGTTGCCGATGAGCCCGAACTCCTCGCCGAACACCGCGAAGATGAAGTCGGTGTGGCGCTCGGGAAGGAAATCGAGGTGCGTCTGCGTGCCGTTGAGCCAGCCCTTGCCGATGACGCCGCCGGAGCCGATGGCGATGGACGCCTGCGTCGAATGGTAGCCCGTGCCGAGCGGGTCGCGCGAGGGGTCGAGGAACGACAGTATCCGCTCGCGCTGGTAGCCATGCATGTGCGACCACGCGAGCGGCGCGGCGGCCGCGGCGGCGGCGACGAGGCCCACGATCACCTTCCAAGACAGGCCCGCGAGGTAGAGCACGTAGAAACCCGACGCCGCGATGAGGAGCGACGTGCCGAGGTCGGGCTGGCGCTTGATCAGCACCACGGGGACCACGATGAGGATCGACGCGACCACGAAGTCCTGCCACTTGATGCGGCCCTCGAATTTCTGGAAGTACCACGCGAGCATGAGCGGGAGGGCGATCTTCATGAGCTCGGACGGCTGGATACGCGCGATGCCGAGGTTCAACCACCGTCGAGAGCCGTTGACGACGATGCCGAAGAACGCGACGCCCACGAGCATGAGCACGCCCACCACGTAAAGCGGCACGGCCGCGCGCGCGAGCTGCTGCGGCGGGATGTTCGCCACGATCCACATGAGCACGAGCGCGAAGCAGAGCGACGCGACCTGGCTCGTCACGCGCGCGGCGCTCTGGTCGGCGGCCGAGAAGAGCGTCACGAGCCCGACTCCGACGAGCGCGAGCGCGCATCCGAAGAGGAAATTGTCGATCCGGCGCGTGAGGACCTCCCACACGCGCCCGACGATCTCCACCCACGGCATGGTGTTAGTCACCTTCGTCCTCGCTCGCCTGTCCGGGCACGACGACCGCGGGGCCGGGGGCGGTGCTCCCGAGGAGGAAGTGCTCGAGCACCTTTCGCGCGATGGGCGCCGCGGCGGCCGCGCCGAAGCCGCCGTTCTCCACCAGCACCGCGAGGGCGATCTTCGGCTTGTCGGCGGGCGCGTAGGCCACGAACCACGCGTGGTCGCGCAGGCGCTCGTCGATCTTGTGGCCGACGTACTTCTCGCCCTTGAGCGAGAACACCTGCGCCGTGCCGGTCTTGCCGCCCGACGTGAACTTGGCGCCGGCGAACGCGCTGGCGCTGGTGCCTTCCTTGTTCACGCCGACGAGCGCGTTCTTGATGATCGCGATGTGCTCGGGCCTGGCCGCGATCGTGTGCGTCGACTGCGGCGCGACCGATCGCTCCTCGCCGGTCTTCAGGTTGACGATGTTCTTCACGAGATGCGGGCGGAACGCGACGCCGTCGTTGGCGACGATGGCGATGGCGTTGGCGAGCTGCATCGGCGTGAACGCGTTGTACCCCTGCCCGATGCCCGCCGAGATGGAGTCGCCCAGGTACCACTTGCGATGCTCCTCGCGATACTTCTCGCCCGCGAAGCGCGTGCGCTTCCAGTCGCGCGACGGCAACACGCCGGTGAGCTCGCCCTCGATGTCGACGCCCGTCTTGTGGCCGAACCCCAGCTGCGTCAGGAAGCGCGCCGTGTCGTCGATGTCGGTCTCGCTCGCGAGCACGTAGTAGTAAGTGTCGCAGGACACGACGATCGACCTGTACATGTCGACCGTGCCGTGTCCGCCGGGCTTGTCGTCGCGGAAACGATACGACGAGCCCGGAAGCTGGAAGAAGCCCGGGTCGTGGATGGCGCTCTGCGGCGTGCGCTTGCCGCTCGTCAGCGCGGCGAGCGCGAGGAACGGCTTGATCGTCGAGCCGGGCGGATACGCGCCGCGCAGCGGGCGATTCAGGAGCGGCTTGTCGGGGGACTCGTTCAGGAGCTCCCAGTTGGCGGGGTCGATGCCCTCGACGAAGAGGTTGGGATCGTAGCCCGGCTTGGACACGAACGACAGGATGTCGCCGGTGGAGGGATCGATGGCCACGAGCGCGCCGCGGCGATCACCGAACGCCTCCTCCGCCACCTGCTGAAGCTTGATGTCGAGCGACAGGCGCAGGTTGTTGCCCGATGTGGGCGGCGTGCGGGAGAGCGTGCGCACCGCGCGCCCGCCGGCGTCGACCTCGACCTCCTCCACGCCCGTTACGCCGTGCAGCTCGCGCTCGTACGAGAGCTCGACGCCGACCTTGCCGATGTAGTCCGAGCCCTTGTAATTGGCGGTCTCGTCCCACGACCCGATGCGCTCGAGGTCGCGGTCGGTGATGCGGCCGATGTAGCCGATGACGTGCGAGGCGATCTCGCCGTACGGGTACTGGCGGAAGAGGCGCGCCTTGATCTCCACGCCCGGGAAGCGGTAGCGGTTGACCGCGAAGCGCGCGACCTCCTCGTCGGACAGCCGCGTGCGCAGCGGCATGCTCTCGAAATTCTTGGACTCGTCGAGGAGCTTCCGGAAGCGCTTGCGATCGCGGGGCTGGATGTCGACGATGGTCGAGAGCTCGTCGATCGTCGCATCGAGGTTCTTGATCTTCGAGGGCGTGAGCTCCAGCGTGTACGCGGAGTAGCTCTGCGCGAGCACGATGCCGTTGCGGTCGGTGATGACCCCGCGGTTGGGCACGATCGGGATGATGGCCACGCGGTTCGACTCGGCGAGCGTGCGGTAGTGCTCGTGCTGGAACACCTGGAGGTAGACGAATCGCGCGAAGAGCGCGCCGAACGCCGCCAGCGCGAGCATCCCGGCGATGACCAGGCGGCGGCGGAAGAAGAACACCTCGCGCTCGGCGTTGCGCATCTCGGAACCGCCCGAGCGGAGCGCGCCGTAGTCGTTGCGGCGGTTGGCGAAGAGGCGGCGGCTCATGTCGTGCCTTCGATCGCCGGATCGCGCGGACGTTCGATCCGACGGCTCATAGCTCCCCCGGCGAACGCGCGGGGCGCTGCGGCCATTGCAGCAGCACCGACACGAGCGGCCACAGGAGCGCGCCCACGATGGGCGGCGCGACGTAAGTCCACGGCGGCAGCGACGCCCCGCCGACCATGCGCACGAGCAGCACGAGGCCCGAGCACGCGAGGAGCAGCACCGCCACCTGCGGCGCCTGCTGCCACAGCGGGAAGCGCAACACGCGCCGCCGGAAGTACTCGGCCGCGTATGCGAGCACCGCGTAGGCGAGCGCGTGCTGCCCGAAGACCGTGGCGTCGGCCACGTCCATGACGAGGCCCAGCATCCACGCCACGCCGACGCCGACGTAGCGCGGCTCCTGGATGCACCAGTAGAGGATCACGAGCGCGAGGAAATCGGGCCGCAGCGACAACGTGAGCGGGGACGCCGGCGTGATGTTGCAAAGGAAGCCGATGAAGCACGTGAGGATGATCCACCAGGGGTTGACCTGCCGGAGGATCTCCTCGGGACGGGCGGGCGTGAGGGCGGCGGCGCGCGAGAACATGTTCATCGGCATCGAGGCTCGTACCGCAATCGAGCGCCCGCATCGACCCTGCGCTCCCGCGCGAAATCGAGGCGCGGCGACAACGCGCGAGTCCGCGCACCACGCTCCCTC
>JBGAIS010000112.1:0-13337 GCA_044225355.1 Casimicrobiaceae bacterium
ACGAGTGGGAGTTCTCCGACCTCAACCCGCCGGTGCAGGCGTTGGCGGTCTGGCGCGTGTACAAAATGGATCTCATCCGCTCCTGCACGGCGTATCGCAAGTACCTCGAGCAATGCTTCCACAAGCTCCTCATCAATTTCGCGTGGTGGGTCAACAAGGTCGACAGCGAAGGCAACAACGTCTTCGAGGGCGGCTTCCTGGGCCTCGACAACATCACGGTGCTCGACCGCAGCCACGAGCTGCCTCACGGCACGAAGCTCGAGCAATCGGACGCCACGGGATGGATGGGCGCGTTCTGCCTGCAGCTCATGCGCATCGCGCTCGAGCTCGCGAGGGAAAATCCCGCGTACGAGTCGCTCGCGACCAAGTTCTTCCAGCACTACGTCTACGTCGCGGCCGCGATGAAGCAGATGGGCAAGCGCGGCTACCAGCTCTGGGACGAGCGCGACCTCTTCTTCTACGACGTGCTGCGCTTCGCCGACGGTGCGTTCCACAAGTTCCGCGTGCGCTCGCTCGTCGGCCTCATCCCTCTGTACGCGATCGAGAGGCTCGAGGAAAGGTGGCTCGAGGCGTTCCCCGAGTTCGCGGCCAACCTGCGCTGGTTCATGAAGAACCGGGAGGACCTGGTGCGGCCGTGCGTCACCACGGTGCAGCGCGACGGCCAGCGCGTGCACATCCTCGCGATCGTCGACCATCGCCAGCTCGTGCACCTCCTCGAGCGCATCTGGGACCCGGCGGAATTCCGCTCGGAGTACGGGCTTCGCAGTCTCTCGAAGTGGCACCAGGCCCACCCGTTTCGCTTCGAGAACAGCACGGTGGGCTACGAGCCCGCCGAGTCGATCGAGATGCTGAAGGGCGGCAACTCGAACTGGCGCGGACCGGTGTGGTTCCCGACGACGTTCATGATGATCGAGTCGCTGCGAAAGCTCGGCAAGGCATACGGGCCCCTGCTCGCCCTCGATAACCCCGCGCCCGGCGAGACCGCCACGACGATCGGCATGATGGCCCGCGGCCTCGCCGATCGCCTCATCTCCATCTTCGCCCGCGACGCCCGCGGCGCGCGACCCGTGTACGGCGACGCCGCGAAGTTCCAGTCCGACCCTCACTGGCGCGACCTCGTGCTCTTCTACGAGTACTTCCACGGCGACACGGGCGCGGGCTTGGGCGCGTCTCACCAGACCGGCTGGACGGGCCTCGTCGCCTCGCTGATCGACGAGTGGCGGCGCTAGAACCTGGCTCGAATCATGGCGCCAGTAGATTTCCCGGCTTTGTCGAGCTCGCCGGCGTCACGATCCTCCTGAATCGAATTTGAATTGGGTTCTAGAACTCCACTCGCAAGCCCAGCGTGAACCGGCTGTCGCGGAACGTGTCGTTCCCGAACAGGTACGGGTAGTTGAAATAGCCGCTCACGCCGCGCGGCAGCTCGGCGGTGGCGCCCACGCCGTTGGTGCCGAACGACTTGTCGGCGTCCGGCAGCGCGACGGCCACGGGGTCGTTCGCGAGCCCGATCACGGCGTACTGCGCCGACACCGCCCCGGCGCTCGTCTGCGCGGCGTACTGGAGCTCGAGGCGCGCGTACGGCACGAGCACGCCCCACGACTGGCTCCACGAGTACTGCGCGAGGCCGCCGAGCGTCAGCACCGTGCTCGAGTATCGCTGGCTGCTCACTTCCACCGCGCCCGCCCCGCCGCTCTCCGTGAACGGATCGATCCTGGCGACGATGTACTCGACGCGAACGTACGGCGATGCGGTCAGCTCGCGCCGGAAGAACTGGTAGCCCGCCGACAGCGAGACGCCGAACTGGTCGCCGCTCGGGTTGCTGTTGAAGTCGACGACGCTGCCCGCGGCGTCGACGCCGTGCCGCGTGGTGTCGTAGCGGTTGCGTCCCCAGTTCATGATGAGGTCGATGTACGCGTTGTCTACCGGCACGTACTCACCGAAGATCGACAGGCTCCAGCCCTTCGCGTCCTGGTTGCCGCCGCTGCCCTGGAGGCTGGTGCTCGCCTTCGTGAGCCCGAGCGCGACGCCCGCGACACCTTTGTCGAAGCGATAGTCGGAGCCCAAGGTGAGGCCCTTGGTGCGAACGTCGAAGCCGGGCGTGAACGAAGTCGCGTCCGCCTTGCCGATGTCGATGACGCCCTGCACGAAGAAGCCCCAGCGCGCGAACGGGTCGTCGGCCGCCGCGCCGCCGCCCGAAGGCGCCGCCGCCGGTTCCTTGCCGGCGGGCACGACGGTGAACGCGCTCATGGGGGGCAGCGCCTGCCCGTTCACGCTCACGCCCAGGCCCTGCATCACCGACGGATTGCGCATCATGCGGCGATTGTCGAGGTGCTGCGAGATGTTGCCGAGCTGCTGCGTGGGCGTCGTGATGGCCGCCGTGCCTTGCGGGCCGATCACCTGTCGCGCGTCCTGTCCCACCTGCTGTGACGTGCCGATCACGAAGCCGACGCATTGCGACGCCGCGGTCGTGAGGCAGATCGTCACGGTGCGCGCTGCCGTCGACGCCGACAGCGCCACGTTGAACGCGTACTGGCCCGGCTTGCCGGGCGGCTCGACGGGTGCCGCGATGACGTCGCCGGGGACGCTCGACGTGGCGACGAGCTGCGCGCCGGCGCCTGTGATGGGCGTGCCGTTGGTATCCGCGACGAGCACGACGAGCGGCGCGGCGAGCGGCTGTCCCGCGGTGGCGGTCTGCGACTTCGCGGAGATTTGCGTGACGCGCGTCGCGGGAGGCGCGTTCACCGGCAGCGCGTACAGGCGACTGCCCGTGGCCCCGCGCGTGTCGGTCGCGACGATCGTGAACGTGCTCGTGCCGGCCGTCGTGGGCGTTCCCGACAAGGTGTTGCCGGAAAGCGCGAGCCCCGCGGGAAGGGTCCCTTGCACGCTGAACGCGTACGTGCCCGAGCCGCCGGTCGCGGAGAATGCCTGGCTGTAAGGCGTGTTGACCGTGGCCGACGGAATGCTCGCGGGCGCCACGGCGATGGGCGTGCCCACGTTGAGGGTGTACTGGCGCGAACCCACCGCCGAGCCTCCGGCGGCCGTGACCGTGAACGTGAACGTACCGGGCTGCGTGGGCATGCCCGAGATCACGCCGGTGGTCGACAGCTGGAGATTGGCGGGGAGCGAACCCTGCGTGATGGAGAACGCGTACGTGCCCACGCCGTTGTTCGCGGTGAGCGGCTGGCTGTACGCGGTACCCACGACGGCGTCCGCAAGCGTGGGCGGTGCGATGTCGACCGAGGCCGGCGGCGCGACCGCGAGCGTGTAGGCCTTGCTTGCGGTGGCGCTCGCGGCATCGGTCGCGGTGATCGTGAACGCCGACGTGCCGGGCGACGTGGGCGTGCCCGAGAGCAGCCCGGTGCCGGCGTCGAGCGCGATGCCCGGCGGCAGCGAGCCCGTCGTCACCGCGTAGCGATAAGGCTGGGTGCCCCCGCTCGCGGTGACGGGCTGGCTGTACGGCAGGCCGACGGTCGCGCCGTTGAGCGCGGGAGGCGACAGCGCGATGGGCGGCGCCGTGACGGAGAGGTCGTACGAGCGGGAGAACGATCCGCCCTCGGTATCCGACACCGTCACGGTGAATGCGAACTTCCCTGCCGTGGTAGGCGTGCCGAAGAACGCGCCCGCCGGCGACAGCGTGATCCCGGGCGGGAGAGCGCCGCCGGACCTCGCGTAGCTGTACGAGCCGCTTCCGCCCGACGTCGACAGCGATTGGCTGTAGAGAGTGCCGACCGCGCCCGGCGGAAGTGTCGCCGGCGAGACGGCCATGTCGACCGGCACCATGATCGAGCCTGCGTACGTGCCCGCCGAGTTGTTGACGACCACCGAAAAGGCCGCGGTGTTGGCGATGTACGACGACACCTGCTGCGTGGTCTGCCCGTCGACCTCGGGGCCGGACCACAGGTAGGTGTACGGCGGTGCGGGAGCGGGCGCGGCCGCCGACACGCTGAACGTGACGCTACCGGTGCACGTCGCGTCGACCGTCACCGCGCCGCCGTTGGCGCGCACGCGCGGGGGATTCGCGGTGAGGACGCACACCGGCGGCGTGGTCGCCGGGGCGTTCCTGTGCACGCGCGTCTGCGCAACGGCCGTCGCGACCCGAGGGGCCGAGAAGGTGTCGTCGGAAAACGGTCGGGAAGGGACTTGGGCGGCGCTCGAGAAAGCGACGGCGGCAAGCGGGATGGACAACAGCAACGCGAAGAGCTTCGTCTTCATCGGCTATTCCCTGCGCGCATTTGTCGGAATGGTCGGGTCGGCGCGCTTGACCCTTTTGCATCGACCATCCTAGTCCGCATGAATCGCTTCGGCAATAGGTTTGGCGGCCGATGGATTGCGAATATTCACCTTCCGAGTGATGCAAATCTCGACGACCCGAAATGGGGTCAGACCCCATTACAGGCCTGGCACCATTTCCTCGGACCTGCGCAATCCGGGGCACCGCAATTGACGCTATCCTTGCCGCCACCCTTGCCCGACTGCCGGCCGTAACCCTCTCGTGGCGGAACGCCTACTCTCGCGCGCGGCGATCGCCGCGATATGCGTCGCCCTCTTCACGCCGCTCGTCGTCACGACCGGCACGCTCTTCCCGTACGTGGCCGGCAAGGGCGTGGCCGTGCGACTCGCCACCGAGGCCGCGGTCCTCCTGTATGCCGCGCTCGTCGTCGTGCAGCCGGACTATCGCCCGCGCGCCACGCCGATCGCGATCGCCGTGCTCACGTACGTGCTCGTAGGGGCGCTCGCCGCGATGCTGGGGGTGGATCCGTACCACAGCGTCTTCGGCAACCTGGAGCGCATGGAGGGCTGGATCGGGCTCGCCCACGGGGTCGCGCTCTTCGTCGTCGCGGCGGCGGTGCTGCGCTCGCGCGCGCAGTGGCTGCTCGTCCTCGAGGCCTCGCTCCTCGCGAGCGTCGTCGTCGCGGCGCTCGCATTCGTCCCACCCGACACGCCGCCGCCGGGATACCGGCCGGGATCGACGCTCGGGCACCCGGACTTCCTCGCGACGTACGCGCTGTTCCATGTCTTCTTCACCGTCGTCGTCGTGGCGTGGGAACCCGCTCGCTGGCGCTGCGCGCTGGCCCTCGTTGCCGGTGTCCTCAACATCGCGGCGCTCATGGTCGCCGCGAGCCGCGGCGCGATGGTGGGGCTCTACGCGGCCATCGTGGCCGGCGCTTTGCTCTGGGCATGGCGAGGCTCGCGACGACGCGCGGCCATCGCGGTCCTCGCCGCGCTCATCGCAGCGCCGTTCGCCGTGCGCGCGCTCGACGGCACCGCCATCGTCGATGCGATGCCACATGCGATACAGCGCCTCGCCCGCACCACCCTCGACGACCCGTCCACGCAGACGCGCATCCGCTCCCTGCGCATCTGCCTCGCGGCCACGGCGGCACGTCCGCTGCTGGGCTACGGGCCGGACAATTTCCGTGCGGCCTTCGATCGTCACTTCGATCCGTCGGACCTCGGCCTCGAGCAGTGGTTCGACCGCGCGCACGACAAGCCCGCCGAGGTGATGGTGGAGACGGGCCTCATGGGCCTCGCTGCCCATCTCGCGATCTTCGTGATCGCGGGCGTCGCGCTCCTGCGCCGCGTGCGCTCCCCTCGGGACGCGTGCGAGGCCCTCGTGGCAGGTGCCACGCTCTGCGCCGGCGTCGCTTACTTCGTGCAGAACCTCTTTCTCTTCGACACGCCCTCGAGCCTGCTCCTGTTCTTCCTGACGCTCGCGCTCGCGAGCTTCGTCGCGGAAACGCGAGCGGTGGCCGCGTCGTCGCGGCGGGTCCTGCACAAGGTGGCGCTCGCCGTGACCGTGCCAACGGTCGTCGCGCTCGCGATTCTCGTTAACGTGCTCCCGCTGAGGCCGCGTCGCTCGGCCGCATTGCGGCGACGCGGCATCGGAGTCGAACCCTCGCCGCGTATCGCGCCGCGATGGAGCGCGGAGGATTCGCGCGCGACGAAGTCACGCGCTCCGCGATGGATGCGTACATCGACAGCGGCCGCGCGCGTGCAGGCGCGTGGCCCGCGATGTGGGCGGAGCTTCGCGCGCAGTCGCAGGCGCAGGTTGCGCGCGGGCCGTCGGACGTGCGGGCGCTGATGCGCGTCGCCAACCTCTACAACGAGCGGTCCATCGTCGAGCCCGGCTTGCGCGCCGACGCGGAGCGCGTGTCGAGAGCCGCGATCGCGCTGTCTCCCTCGCGGCCCGATGCCTACTACGAGCTCGGCGTGACCTATCTGCGCGGCGGTGCAGGCGACGGGCGAGGACGTTCCGGCGCGCGCTCTCGCTCAACGAGCGCAATACGTGGGCGCGGTGGGGCCTCGGGCTCGCGCTCATGGCCGGCGGCCGCGACGCCGAAGCGCGTCCCCTGATCGACGACGTGCTGCGCGGCGGTGCCGGCTGGGACCACGAGCCCGAGCTCTACCTCCTGACGCAGGCCTACGTGACGACCCTGCCCTCCGCGCGCGTGGCCGCGCTGTACGAGCGTGACGCAGGCGTATCCCGTCGTGGCGCGTTATCGGGTCGCCCTCGCCATCGCGCTCGCGAAGGCGGGTCGCAGCGACGAAGCGCGCATGCATGCGGAGCGAGCCGCCGAGCTCGACCCCACGCTCGCCGCGGGCGCGAGCGAGTTCATCGCCGGCCTGCCGCGCTGACTCTCGCCATCCAAGGCCGTCGGTCGAACGTATCGACAAAGCAAGCCTTGCTTCGAATCGACCGCCGAAACGTCGAACGCCGAAATGGGGTCAGACCCCACTATCCGCGAGGAAGGACGAAATGGGGTCAGACCCCATTTTCGAGAAATCTATAAAAATCCAATACTTATGGCAAATGGGGTCTGACCCCATTCTCGATTTGTCCAGTACATCGGTGCGACGGGAGCCTTTGCATTTGGCAGAAGTAAGACCCAGAATGAACCCAGCACCGGAGCCCATCGTCAGAGCGCCCATGCTCGATCGACTGCCCTTGCGTCGCACCTTCGCCGTTGCCGCGCTGCTCGTCGGCGCGACGCTCGCGTGGGCGCAGCCCACGACCGTTGCGATGTCCGACAAGCAGCGCGCGGATCGCCTCCTCACGGTCGACTGCCTGCTTCCCGGCCAGGTGCGCCAGCTCGGCACGCGGATGACGTACCTCACGCCCGGCCGCGCCATCAAGACCAGCGCCGCCGATTGCGAGATTCGCGGCGGCGAGTACGTCGCGTACGACCGCGCGAGCTACACCACCGCGCTCAAGGTCTGGCTCCCCGGCGCCGAGGCCGGCGACAAGGAGGCCCAGACCAACGTCGGCGAGATCTACGAGCGTGGGCTCGGCACCGCCCCGGACTACGCGAACGCCGCGAAGTGGTATCGCAGGGCCGCCGACCAGGGCTATCCGCGCGCGCTCATCAACCTGGGCTTCCTCTACGAGCAGGGCCGTGGCGTGCCGCAGGATCCGGTGGCGGCGCTCAAGCTCTATCGCCAGGCCGCGGGCGTCGCCGGCAGCGTGAACCTCGACGCCCCGCCGTCCGCCGCGCAGGGGCCCTCGCAGCAGGAAGTCGACTCGCTGCGCAAGGAGCTCGAGCGCACGCGGCAAGAGCTCGACAAGGCGCGGCAGCAGCTGGACCAGGAGCGCATCAAGTCGAGCAAGGACATCGAGCGCATCACGCAGCAGAAGATGGCCGCGTCCGCCGCGGGCAACGCGCAGGAAACGCAGCGCCTCGAGACGCTCCTCAAGGCGCGCGAGTCGGAGCTCGAGACGCGCCGCCAGCAGGTGGCGCGCTTCGAGCAGACCACCGAGGACTACAAGGCCCGGCTCTCGAGGATGGAGAGCGAGAGCGCCGGCATGCGCAAGGAGCTGGAGGACGCGCGCTACCAGCTTTCGCAAAGCCAGCGCGAGATCGACGATCGCAAGAAAGCCGCCGCGCAGCAGGAGCGCGAGGTCGCGGCCGCCAAGGCCGCCCTCGACAGGCAGAAGCAGGCCGGCGCCGCGGCCGACGCCGCACGAACGCGGGAGCTCGAGGCCGAGCTCGGCAAGCGCAGCGACGATCTCAAGCGCCAGACCTCCGAGATCGCGCGGCTCGAGCGGGAGCTTGCGTCGTCGAAAGACAAGCTCGCCAAGGCCGAGGCGAAGCCCACGGCCATGTTCCCCGGCATCGAGATCATGCCGCCCACGATCCATATCCTCGATCCGTCGATCACGGTGACGCGCGACACGGCCACCGTGAGAGTGCGCTCGGGCCTCGCGGTGCGGCCGGTCGTGGGGCGCGTCGACGCGCCGGCGGGGCTCGTCTCGCTCACCGCCAACGACGCCGCACAGCAGGTGGACGCCGAAGGCTTCTTCACCACCAACGTCGCGCTCTCGGCGGGCAGGAACAAGGTGACGCTGGTCGCCGTCGACCGCCAGAGCAAGCGCGGCACGCTCGAGTTCTTCCTCGAGTCCGAAGGCGCCGCCGCGCCCGCGGCGCCGCCGCCCAAGCCGGCCGCGCCCGGACTCAACCTCGGCACCTACTACGCGCTCCTCATCGGCAACCAGAAATACCAGAAGCTTCGCGCCCTCAACTCGCCCGAGGCCGACGTCCTCGCCATCGAGAAGGTCCTGCGCGATCGCTACGGCTTCAACGTCAAGACGCTCATCAACGCCACGCGCTACGAGATGCTGACGGCGATGAGCGAGCTCGTCGACAAGCTGACCGAGCGCGACAACCTGCTCATCTACTACGCGGGGCACGGCGAGATCGATCCCGCGACGCAATCCGCCTCGTGGCTGCCGGTCGACGCCGATCCGAAGAACGACTCCAACTGGATAAGCAGCGACGACCTCACGCGCAAGCTGGGCCCGATGAAGGCCAAGCACGTGCTCGTCGTCGCCGATTCCTGCTACTCGGGCGTGCTCACGCGCTCGGCGACGAGCACCGTCTCCCCTTCCGCGTCCGACGACGAGCGCTACGAGTGGTACAAGACGGTGGCGGGCAAGAAGTCGCGCCATCTCCTGTCGAGCGGCGGACGCGCGCCCGTGATGGACGGCGGCGGCGGCAAGCACTCGGTGTTCGCCGCCACGTTCCTCGACGTGCTGACCGTCAACGACGACATCCTCGACGGCCGCAGCCTGGGCAGCAACGTCTCGGCGAGGGTGCTCGCGCGCACCAAGGCGTTCAAGGTGGGCATCGAGCAGCTCCCGGAGTATCGCCCGATCCAGTTCGCGGACAACGAAGGCGGCGAGTTCCTGTTCCCGCGACCGAAGCAGCAGGTCGCCACGGCGCAGTAGCCGCGCGCGACAAGCGGCGCCAAGCGCGGTGACGGCCGCAGCTGCGAATCGCTCGCCACGTCACCCGCGCCGACGGTCGCATCGTCCCGAAGCGGGGTTTATCTTGCGCAAGCGGCGTGCGTCCTGCGGAAGGCTCGCCGCGTTGCTCGCGAGCTCGACCGAGGCGCTGTCGCAGCGCAGGCCGCGCTACTGCTTCGCCTTGGCAAGCACCTGCTCGGCCATGACCTTCGGCGCCACCGTCCCGCGCGCCGTGCCGAGCGACGCCTGCAGCGCGAGCCACGCCTCCCTGGCGCTTTCCCATCGCCGCTCGCGATACGCCGCCAGCGCGGCCTCGTAGCGGGCGGTGTACTCGCGCTCGGCGGGCGTGGCGGACGCGAGCGGCGCGATCGCCTCGAACACCGGCACGAGGTCGCGCTTGCCGCGCAGCGGAACGGCGTCGAGCTCGCAAAAGAGGAACCGCGACGACACGAGGTTGCGCGTGCCCTCGTCGACCACGATCGGGCATCCGAACGCCGAGCACACCTTCTCGAGCCGCGCCGCGAGGTTGATGGTGGCGCCGAGCGCGGTGTACGAAAGCCGGCTCGGCGAGCCGACGTTGCCGACGATCGCGGGCCCCGAAGCGAGCCCGACCTTCACGTCGAAGCCCGCGGGGTCGATGCCCGCGCGGCTCTCGCGCAGCACCTTGACGCGCCTCATGATGTCGAAGCAGCAGTCGAGCGCCCGGCCGGGCGCGTCGGCGATGGTCGAAGGCGCGCCCCAGATCGCCATGACCGAATCCCCGATGAACTTGTCGACGTAGCCCCCGTGCGCGTCGATCGATTCCACCATGACCTGGAAGTAGCGGTTGGTGAGCTCCATCAGCTCGGCCGGGCCCATGGTGTCGGACGTCGCGGTGAAGCCCGAAAGGTCCGCGAAGATGACCGTGATGTCGCGCGTCTCCCCGCCGAGCTTCACCTCCTCCTCGGAGTCGGAGAGCTGAGCCACCACCGTCGGCGCGAGGTAGTGGCCGAAGGCGCGCTCGACCCGCTTGCGTCGCCGCTCCTGGTAGAAGAAGCGCGCGAGCTGCCCGCCCAGCAGCGCCGACGCCGCCGCCAGCGCAGGCACGGCCACCGGCAGCCATCGCGCGCCGCCCAGCACGACCACCGAGGCGCCGAACAGCACCGTCAGCACCGCGAGCAGCGCCACCACCGCGATGACGGGCGACAGGAAGAGCGCGAGCGTCGCGCAGCCGCCCGCCGCGAGCGACGCCACCAGCACACGCACCGTCATCGGCACCACCGTCACCCCGGCGCCCTGCAGCATCGCCTCGACGGCCGCGGCGTGCACGTGCACGCCCGGGATCGTCGCGCCGTCCTCGTTCGAGTACCCGAGCGCGTGGAGCGTGCACACGCCGCGGTCGAACGCCGCGGGCGGCTTGCCCGGCCACGACAGGAACCGGTCGGGCCCGCGCTTGCGGTCTTCCTCCGTGAGATTGCTGCCGACCAGCACGACCTTGCCCGCGAACGCCGCCTTGACCGCGGCGGGATCGGTCTCGATGCAGCTCAGCACGTCGGCGAGCGAGTACGTGGGAATGCGCTCGAGCGGCTCGCGCGGCGCAAGGAGGAACGGCGCCGAGGCGACCTTGCCGCCTGCGATCTCGGTGAGGCGCGCCGCGAGCGTGGGAAGGTCGGTGCCGCCCTCGGCCGGCAGGCGCGGATAGATCCAGCGCTGCACGCCGTCCTGGCTCGGGACGAGCTCGGAGTACGCAACGGCGCGCGGCTCGTCGTGCCCGGCGTCGAGCTCGGGGTCGAACAGCGCAGCCACGTAAGGTTCGGCGATGCGCGTCGACACCGTGCGCGCGAGCACGATGCGCTCGTGATGGTCCGCGAGAGCGTCCATGAGCTTCTCGTCGTACGCGGGGTTCATGGCCTGGAACCGGCTCGCCGAGAACCCCAGGATCACGTCGAAGCCCACCGCCTTCGCCTCCGCGCGAAAGAGCCCCTCGACGAGCTCGGCGTAATGCGGGCCGAAGAACACGCGCGGCGTGAGCTCGAGGCGCGGTGATGAAAGGCTGTGCTGGTCGATGGCCACCACCACGACCCTCGGGGGAGGCGGCGCGTCGTGCCGCGGGACGAGCGCAAGCGCGGCGTCGTACAGGACACCGTCGACGAGCTCGACCCGCCCTCCGGTGCCGAGCGCGAGCAGCGCGCCCAGCACGAGCGCGACGGCGACCGTGATCTCGCGGTAACGCCGGCTGAGCCTCAGCGTCACGGGCGCGGCGCGGTCACTCGACCTCGAGCACCACCACGCCGCCGTCGTCCGAGCGCTGCAGGAACACCTTCACGTCGGAGGGCTTGTCGCGATTGCCGAACCGGATGGCGAGCGTGTAGGGCCGTTCGCGCCCTGCTTGCCGTCGAGCACGAAGGTACCGTCCTTGATCGGCACGGGCGCCACCACCCGGCGATCGAAGCCGTCGCGCAGCTCGTACGACACCGCGCGCGCGGCGGGCGCGCCGGTCAGCACCACCGTGGCGTTGGCGGCCATGTTGATCGGCGCGGCATTATTCGGGATCGAAACGGCCCGCGACACGCTGACGCCCCCCGAAGCGGTGCCTTCGCTGAGCACGATCTTGTGCACGCGCGGGCACGGTCCCGCCTTCGAGCTCTCGACGTTCGCGGCGGGCGCCTCGACATCGTTCGAGGTGACGTTCGCGGTGCCGCCGTTGACCGTCACGATCTTGCACGAGACGTAGTGGAGCAACGCCACCTTCGACTGCGGCCCGAGCTTGATGCTGCCTTCCGGCACCTCGCGGTGACGCGCGAGCGGCGGGTCGGTCTTGCCCGTCACCTGCATCACGAGCGCGACGGGTGCGGTGGCCGCCTGCGCGGCAAACGCCCCCGCGAGCGCAAGCACGCACAGGGCGGCCGCGGCGGCGCCGCGAGCGGGATGGATCACGGTGGGTCTCTCCACGAAAGAACGGGCCATATCCTACTGCGACGTCGACATGTTCACGAAGGTCACGCGCCGATTCTCCGGCGCCGCGGCGTTGGTCGTGTTGAGCGGCTCGGTGTCGCCCTTCCCCACGGCCTGGAGGCGATCCGCGCGCACGCCGCGCACCTGCACGAGATACTGGCGCACCGACGCCGCGCGCCCTTCCGACAGCTTCATGTTGCCCGCCGGCGAGCCGCGCGGATCGGCGTGGCCTTCGATGACGAACCTGTAGTCCCCGAGCTTCTTCGTGTTGAGCGCGGCGCCCACGACGTCGAGCTCGCGCTTGGCTTCCGGCGTGAGCGTCGTCGCGTTGGTCTCGAACTTGATGAGAAGCGCCGCCGACGCGGGCTTCGCGGGGGCGGTGTCCTTGCCGATGCTGCGCGTCAAGACCTGCGGTGCGGGCGTCAACGCGTCCACGAGCGCCGACTCGGTGACGGCGCTGCCCTCGAGCACCTGCGGCTGCGCCGCCGCGTCGAGAGCCATCGCCAGGGCCAGCACGGCAAGCACAACCGTCGTCGTCTTCATGCGTTCCTCGTTCGGCTGACGCTATTCGATGCAGAAGTCGGGATCGGGCACGACGCACTCGGCGCCGCCCGGCCCGCCGCTTCCGCGCGAGAGGCTCCTCGTGAGCATGCCGCCTGCGCCCGCGGCCGCGGCGAGCGTGCGCGGCATGAGGAGCCACATGCGCCCGCTCTCCTTCATGCGGCTGGCGCGGTCGTACGCACTCTGCCCGAAGCCCCAGAACCAGTCGGCGCGCACCGGCCCGCGGATCGCCCCGCCGGTATCCTGCGCCATCATGAGCCGGTTCAAGTCCCCGCCCGCGGCCACGAACACGGGAAAGCCGAGAGGTGTCGTGCGCGGATCGACCGCCACCGACCGGCCCGCCGTGAGCGGCACGCCCAGTGCGCCGAGCGGGCCCGCCTCGCTGTCCGGGATCTGGCGGAAGAACACGTAGCTCGGATCGACGCTGTACGCGGACGGCGCGCCCGGGCTGAAGTACCCGCCCGTCGGCCGCTCCTCGACAGGCGCGGCGACGCGCGGCGGCGGGCGCGCGGCCGCCACCGCCTGCGGCGGCGCGGTCGACTTCGCGGGCGCCGCGGGCAGCACCGCCAGTGCCGTGCTGCCCGTGCCTTTCATGAGCATC
>JBGAIS010000113.1:0-13001 GCA_044225355.1 Casimicrobiaceae bacterium
CGCGTAGCGGGTGTCGGCGGCGTCCGCCGGCAGGACGTCGACGATGCGCCCGCCGTCGACGACGAGCGCCTGGTCCTGGAGCGTGCCTTCGGGCTCGACGGGCACGATCCACGGTGCATCGATCCGCAAGTCGACTGTTCGCATGGCGTAATGCTATCGGTAAAGGCCGGGGGGTGCGGCGCGGCGTCGCCTCTCGGGCGTTGCCGCGGCGCGCACCAAAAACAAAGCCCCGCGCGAGGCGGGGCCCTGTTCGAAGCGCGGGAGCTTAGCGGCGGACCGTCGCTTCGCCCTTGACTTCGACTTCCACACGGCGATCCGGCGCGAGGCAGGCCACCTTTTCCTTGAAGTTCTTCTGGTTGCAGACGAGGCCCGGGATCGGCTGGGTCTTGCCCATGCCGAGCGTCTCGATCTTGTCCTTCGGAACACCCTTGCTGACGAGGTAGTCGCGCACGGAATCGGCACGGCGCTCGGACAGCTTCTGGTTGTACTGTTGCGTGCCGATCGGATCGGTGTGGCCCGTGACCAGCACCAACTCGAGCTTCTGGACCTGGCTCAGCTTGCTGATGATCTCGGAGTCGATCGCGGCCTTGCCTTCGGGCTTCAGCACCGCCTTGTCGAAGTCGAACAGGGCCTTCGACGCGAGCGTGATCTTCTGGACCTGCGGGGCCGGAGCCGGAGCTGGGGGGGGCGCGGGCGCCGGAGGGGGGGCCGGAGCCGGGGCGGGCGGCGGCGGGGGCGGCGGCGCGGCGGGCTTCGGAACGAGGTCCGGATCGCATTGCTCGATCGCCATGGCCGGCGACCAGTAGCCCGTGCGATAGCAGAGGTTGCCCGACAGTCCCGCAGTGCTGTTGTAGGCGGCGCTCTTCACCACGCCGTCGGTCGGCGTCGGGTACGCGTTGCAGACGTAGCCGCCGTTGGGCGGGCACGGCGCGGTTCCCGGAACGTACCCCTTGGTTTGCGCAACCGCTTCGACCGCACCGCCGGCGAGGGCAGCGGCGAACAGGCCGGCAACTGCACCGGAGACGAGACGTCGAGTCATTGTTTCACCCCTTTGGCTTTGGTTTTGAACAAATTCTTGAGAACTTGAAATTTTCAGCGCCAGGCCGCGAGAGGACCGGCGTCAAATGCGATATCTCCCGGTTGAATATAGCACACGGGTTTTGGCGCCGCAAAGAAATCGGTGCCCGCTTGCACGGTTGCCAATCGACCTGTCGCGGCGATACAACGCCGTGATAAAATCGCGATATTTCAAGGGCCTCCGATGACCCTGCGGCGGCGGCACCCGGCTCCGGCGCGGGCTTGCGACCGTCCGGCGGGGCACCCTTGAGGCGCTATTCCGGGGCACACCCGGCCTGACCTTCTTTCGCCCCCACTTCCAGACAAAAAGTCCCCGCATGGAGCAATTCGCAAAGGAAACCCTGCCCGTCAGCCTCGAAGCCGAGATGCGGCACAGCTACCTCGATTACGCCATGAGCGTGATCGTCGGGCGTGCGCTCCCCGACGTGAGGGACGGCCTCAAACCGGTGCATCGGCGCGTTTTGTACGCGATGCACGAGGCCAACAACGTCTGGAACCGGCCGTACGTGAAGTGCGCGCGTGTGGTCGGCGACGTCATGGGCAAGTACCACCCGCACGGCGACAACGCGATCTACGACACGCTGGTCCGCATGGCGCAGCCGTTCTCGCTGCGCTACCCGCTCATCGACGGGCAGGGCAACTTCGGCTCGGTCGACGGCGACAACGCCGCGGCCATGCGCTACACGGAGTGCCGGCTCGAGCGCATCTCGGACGAGCTCACCGCCGACATCGACAAGGAGACGGTCGACTTCGTCCCCAACTACGACGGCAAGGAGCAGGAGCCTGCGGTGCTGCCCGCGCGCTTCCCGAACCTCCTCGTCAACGGCTCGGCGGGGATCGCGGTGGGCATGGCCACCAACATCCCGCCGCACAACCTCACCGAGACGATCAACGCCTGCGTCGCGCTCATCGACAAGCCGGACAGCACCGTCGACGACCTCATGGAGCACGTCCCGGCGCCCGATTTCCCCACTCACGGCATCGTGTACGGCCTCGAGGGCGTGCGCGAGGGCTACCGCACGGGGCGGGGCCGCGTGGTGATCCGCGCCCGCACCCACGTCGAGGACATGGAGCGGGGCGGCAAGCAGGCGATCATCGTCGACGAGCTCCCCTACCAGGTCAGCGGCGACGCCGTGCTGAAGCGCATCGGCGAGCTCGCCACCGACAAGAAGATCGAGGGCATCGCCGACCTCCGCAACGAGAGCGACAAGAAGGGGATGCGGCTCGTCATCGAGCTGAAGCGCGGGGAAGTCCCCGACATCGTCCTCAACAACCTCTTCAAGCTGACGCAGCTGCAGGACAGCTTCGGCATGAACATGGTGGCGCTGGTGGACAACCAGCCCCGCCTCCTCAACCTCAAGCAGTTCCTCGAGTTCTTCCTCGTCCACCGGCGCGAGGTTGTCACCCGCCGCACGCTGTTCGAGCTGCGCAAGGCGCGCGAGCGCGGCCACATCCTGGAAGGCCTCGCCGTCGCGATGTCGAACGTCGACGAGATCATCGCGATCATCAAGGCGTCGGCCACGCCGCCCGAGGCCAAGTCCGCCCTCATGGCCAAGACGTGGCGCTCGCCCGTGGTGGAGGAGATGCTGCGCCGTGCCTCGGCCGACTCGGTGCGCCCCGAGGGCCTGCCCGTGGAGTACGGATGGCAGGCCGACGGCACGGGCTACCGTCTCTCGGACGTGCAGGCGCAGGCCATCCTCGAGCTCCGCCTGCAGCGCCTCACCGGCCTCGAGCAGGAGAAGGTCACGTCGGACTACGCCGAGGTGATGTCGCACATCGTCGACCTCCTCGACATCCTCGCCAAGCCCGCGCGCGTCACGAAGATCGTCCGCGACGAGCTCACGGCCATCCGCGACCAGTTCGGCGACAAGCGTCGCTCGGAAGTCGTGGCGCAGGGCGTGGACCTTTCGATCGAGGACCTCATCGCGCCCGAGGACATGGTGGTGACGCTCTCGCACGGCGGCTACATGAAAGCGCAGCCCGTGGACGAATACCGCGCGCAGAAGCGCGGCGGGCGCGGCAAGCAGGCGACGGCGACGAAGGAGGACGACTTCGTCGACCGGATGTTCATCGCCAACACGCACGACTTCATCCTCTGCTTCAGCAATCGCGGTCGCGTGTACTGGCTCAAGGTCTACAACGTGCCGCAGGGCTCGCGCTCGTCGCGCGGCAAGCCCATCGTGAACCTCGTCCCCCTGGTGGACAAGGAGAAGATCACCGCGATCCTTCCGGTCAAGGAGTTCACGGAGGAGCAATTCGTGTTCATGGCCACCGCCATGGGCACCGTCAAGAAGACGCCGCTCGCCGACTTCTCGCGCCCGCGGCCGTCGGGGATCATCGCGGTCGACCTCACGGACGGTGATTCGCTCATCGGGGTCGCGCTCACCGACGGCAAGCACGACGTCATGCTGTTCAGCTCGGGCGGCAAGGCGGTGCGCTTCGACGAGAACGACGTGCGCCCGATGGGCCGCAACGCGCACGGCGTGCGCGGCATGATGCTCGAGAAGAAGCAGCGCGTGATCTCGATGCTGGTCGCCGAGGACGAGCAGCAATCGGTGCTCACGGCCACCGAGAACGGCTACGGCAAGCGCACGCCCATCGTGGAGTACACGCGCCACGGCCGTGGCACCAAGGGCATGATCGCCATCCAGCAGTCGGAGCGCAACGGCCAGGTCGTCGCGGCCGCGCTGGTGCTGCCCGACGACGAGGTGATGCTCATCTCCACCGGCGGCGTCCTCATCCGCACGAAGGTCAAGAGCATCCGCGAGATGAGCCGCTCGACGCAGGGCGTGACGCTCATCAACCTGTCGGAGGGCGAGAAGCTCGCGGGCCTCGAGCGCGTGGTCGAGACGGACGAGGATGGCGACGCATGACGCTTCCGGCATGAGCGCGGCGGACAAGCCCGCGGGCGGCGAGGCGGAGAGCGCGGAAGCGCTGGGCCGCCATCGCAGCGCCATCGACGCGCTGGATCGCGAGATCCTCGCCCGCCTCAACGAGCGCGCGAGGCACGCGCAGGCCATCGGCGAGATCAAGGGCGGGCGCATCGCGTACCGGCCCGAGCGCGAGACGCAGGTGCTCCAGGGCCTGCACGGCGAGAACGCGGGACCGCTCTCGGATGCGCACGTCACGGGCATCTTCCGCGAGGTGATGTCGGCGTGCCGCGCGCTCGAGCAGCCGCTTCGCGTCGCGTACCTCGGGCCCGCGGGGACGTTCAGCCACGCGGCGGTGACCAAGCACTTCGGGACGTTCGTCGAGGCGGTCGCGCAGTCGACCTTCGACGACGTGTTCCGCGCGGTCGATTCCGGGCAGGCCGATTACGCCGTGGTCCCGGTCGAGAACTCCACCGAAGGCGCCGTGGGGCGCACCATGGACCTCATGGCGGCCACGCAGCTCTCGGTCTGCGGCGAGGTGAAGCTGCGCGTCAGCCAGAATCTGCTGTCGAATGCCGGAGGCCTCGCGGCGGTCACGCGCGTCTATTCGCATGCGCAGTCGCTCGCGCAGTGCGTGCAGTGGCTCGCGCAGCACCTCCCAGGGGTGGCGCGCATCGCGGTCGCGAGCAACGCCGAAGCGGCGCGCCTCGCCGCGGCCGAGCCCGGCTCCGCGGCCATCGCGGGCGAGAACGCGGGCGCCATCTACGGCCTCGCCACGCTCGCGGCGCACATCGAGGACGAACCCAACAACACGACGCGCTTCTGGGTGCTGGGGCACCAGCAGGTGGGCGCATCGGGCCACGACGCGACGTCGCTCGTGCTCGGGTGCCCCAATCGACCGGGCGCCGTGCACCAGCTGCTGGCGCCGCTCGCGCAGCACGGCGTGTCGATGTCGCGCTTCGAGTCGCGGCCCGCGCGCACGGGGCGCTGGGAATACCTCTTCTTCGTCGATCTCGTGGGGCACCGGCAGGATCCGCCCGTCGCGGCTGCGCTCGACGAGCTCTCGCGCGTCGCACCTTTCCTCAAGCTGCTGGGCTCGTACCCGGCCGCGCTCGACTGACGTCCCTTTCGCCTTCCACGCCATGCCTACCCCCGCAGCCCTCGACTACGTCGCGAAGATCGCGCCCTACGTGCCCGGCAAGCCGATCGAGGACGTCGCGCGCGAGCTGGGGCTCGATCCTTCGACCATCGTCAAGCTCGCGAGCAACGAGAACCCGCGGGGGCCGAGCCCCAAGGTGCTGGCCGCCATCGCCGCCGCCGCGACGGAGGTGACGCGCTACCCCGACGGCTTCGGCTACCGGCTGAAGGAAGCGTTGATCCAGCGCTTCGGCGTCACGGCGTCGCAGCTCGTGCTCGGCAACGGCAGCAACGACATCCTCGAGCTCGCGACCATGGCCTACCTGCGGCCGGGCGACGAGGCCGTGTACTCGCGCCACGCGTTCGCGGTGTATCCCCTCGCCGTGCAGGCGCGCGGCGGTGTCGGCGTCGAGGTGCCGGCGCGCGACCTGGGCCACGACCTGCCCGCGATGCGCGCGGCCATCACGCCCGCGACGCGCGTCGTCTTCGTGGCCAATCCGAACAACCCCACCGGCACGTGGATCGCGGCGCCGGAGCTCGAGGCGTTCGTCGACTCCGTTCCGCGCAACGTGCTCGTGGTGCTGGACGAGGCCTACAACGAGTACCTCGACCCCGCCGACCGCGGCGACAGCGTCGCGTGGATCCGCAAGTACCCGCATCTTTGCGTGTCGCGAACGTTCTCGAAGGCGTACGGGCTCGCGGCGCTGCGCATCGGCTACGGCGTGATGTCCGCCGAGGTCGCGGACATGGTGAATCGCGTGCGCCAGCCGTTCAACGTGAACTCCCTCGCCCAGGCCGCCGCGGTGGCGGCGCTCGACGACGTCGCGTACGTCGACGAGAGCCGCGCGATCAATCGCCGCGGCTTGGCGCAGCTCTACGCGGGCTTCGATACGCTCGGCCTCGCGTACGTGCCGTCGCACGCGAACTTCGTGCTCGTGAAGGTCGGCGACGCCGCCCGCATCAACTCCGCGCTCCTGCACAAAGGCGTCATCGTGCGGCCGGTCGCGAACTACGCGCTCCCCGAATGGCTGCGCGTGTCGGTGGGGCTGCCGGAGGAGAACGAGCGCTTCCTCGCGTCGCTTCGCGACATCCTGCGCACGTGACGGTCGGCAAGCTCGTCGTCGTGGGCGTCGGCCTCATCGGCGGCTCGCTCGCGCTCGCGCTGAAGCGCGCCGGCGTCGTGCGCGAGGTCGTGGGCGTCGGCCGCACGAAGGCGAACCTCGACACGGCGCGCGAGCGCGGCGTGGTGGATCGCGCGATGACGCTCGACGCGCCGTGGGCGCGCGAAGCCGCGGACGCCGACGTGGTGATGCTCGCCGCGCCGGTCGCGCAGTTCCCCGCGCTGCTCGGGGCCCTCGCGCCGCACGTCGGCGAGCGCACGATCGTGACCGACGGCGGCAGCACCAAGCAGGACGTGATCGCCGCGGCGCGCGAGGCGCTCGGCGCCAAGGTGGCGTCGTTCGTGCCCGGCCATCCCATCGCCGGCACCGAGCACACCGGCGCCGCTGCCGCCTTTCCCACGCTGTACGAAGGGCGCAGCGTCATCCTGACGCCGCTGCCCGAGACCGACCGCGAGAAGCTCGCGCGCGTCGGCGCCATGTGGCAGGCGTGCGGCGCGCGCGTCAGCACGCTTGCGGCCGCGCGCCACGACGCGATCTTCGCCGCGGTATCGCACTTGCCGCACGTGCTCGCCTTCGCGCTCGTCGCCGAGCTCGCGGCGCGTCCCGATGCCGCCGCCTACTTCGACCACGCGGCGAGCGGCTTCCGCGATTTCACGCGCATCGCGGGCAGCTCGCCCGAGATGTGGCGCGACATCGCGCTCGCCAATCGCGACGCGCTGCTGGCGGAGATCGATGCCTACGCCGACGCGCTCGCCGCGGCCCGGCAGCTCGTCTCGGCGGGCGACGGCGATGCCCTGGCGGAGATGTTCGCGCAGGCCAGCACCGCGCGCCGAGCCTGGGAGGCCTCGCGCGTCAAGCCCGTGGCGCAGGACAAGTGACGTTCCCGCCCAGGCTCACGCTCGCCCCGGCGTCGCACGCGGAGGGGACCGTCGTGCTGCCCGGCTCGAAGAGCATCAGCAACCGCATGCTGCTCCTCGCGGCGCTCGCCCGCGGCACGACCGCACTCACCGGCCTCCTCGAGTCCGACGATACGAAAGTGATGCTCGACGCGCTGCGCGCGCTCGGCGTCGCGGTGCGTGCCACCGGCGCGCAGCGCTACGAGATCGACGGCGCCGGCGGACCGTTTCCGGTCAAGAAGGCGGACCTGCACCTCGGCCTGTCGGGCCTGTCCATGCGCACGCTGGTGGCCGCGCTCGCGTTCTGCGGCGGCGAGTACCGTGCCGACGGCGTGCCTCGCATGCGCGAGCGCCCGATCGGCGACCTGGTCGACGCGCTGCGTCCGCTCGGCGCCGACATCACCTACGAGATGAGCGAGGGCTTCCCGCCCGTCCTCGTCGGGCCCGGCACGCCGCGCGCGGCGCCCGTTCGCATCCGCGGTGACGTGTCGAGCCAGTTCCTGACGGGGCTCCTGCAGGCGCTGCCGCTGCTGCCCGATCCCGTGACGGTGGAGGTGGACGGTGAGCTCATCTCGCAGCCCTACGTCGACATCACGCTCAACCTGATGCAGCGCTTCGGCATCGACGTCGCGCGCGACGGCTTCCGCTCGTTCACCGTCGGCGGCGACTACGAGACCCCGGGCACGCTCGCGGTCGAGGGCGACGCGTCGGGCGCGTCCTACTTCCTTGCCGCGGGTGCCATCGGCGGCGGCCCGGTGCGCGTCGTGGGCGTCGGGCGCGACTCGATCCAGGGCGACGTGGGCTTTGCCGACGTCCTCGCGCGCCAGGGCGCCGACGTCCGCTTCGGCGGCGACTGGATCGAGGTGCGCAAGGGCGCGATCCGCGGCGGGACGATCGACTGCATCGCCATTCCCGACGCGGCGATGACGCTCGCCATCGTCGCGCTCTTCGCCGATGCGCCCACCACGCTCACGGGCATCGGCTCGTGGCGCGTCAAGGAAACCGACCGCCTCGCGGCCATGGCCGCGGAGCTCCGCAAGCTGGGCGCGCAGGCCCAGGAGGGGCCCGACTGGCTGCGCGTCGCGCCGCCGGTGGAGTGGAAGGTCGCGAGCATCGCCACGTACGACGACCACCGGATGGCGATGTGCTTCTCGCTCGCGTCGCTTGCGGGCGTCCCGGTCACCATCGAGGACCCGGCCTGCGTGAGCAAGACGTTCCCGGAATACTTCACGGCGCTGGCGGAGATCGTCTCGTGATCCCCGTCATCGCGGTCGACGGACCGGCGGCGTCGGGCAAGGGGACCATCGCCGCCGCTGTCGCGCACGCGCTCGGCTTCCACTACCTCGACAGCGGGTCGCTGTACCGCCTCGTGGCGCTGAAGGCGCTGCGCCGCGGCGCCGCGTTCGACGACGCCCCGGCGGTCGCAAGCCTCGCGTCGTCGCTCGACGTGGCGTTCCTGGCCGGCAAGATCCTCCTCGACGGCGACGACGCGACGTCGGCCATCCGCGAGGAGGCCGTGTCGGCGGGGGCGTCGCAGGTGGCGGTCCACGCGGCCGTGAGGGCGGCCCTGATCGGCCGCCAGCAAGGGTTCCGCCGGAGCCCCGGGCTCGTCGCCGACGGCCGCGACATGGGCACCGTCGTCTTCCCGGACGCGCCGCTCAAGGTCTTCCTGACGGCGACCGCGGAGGAGCGGGCTCGGCGGCGCCATAAGCAGTTGATCGCAAAAGGACTTTCTGTTACACTCGACAGTCTTTTGCGCGATATCCGCGAGCGCGACGCGCGCGACTCGGGCAGGGCGGCAGCGCCGCTCGTACCCGCAGCCGACGCCGTGCTCCTCGATACGACCCACCTTACGATCGACGAAGTCGTGACCCGCGTGCTGGCCCTCTGGAAAGAACGGCAGCAACGCCCGAACGCTTCGGGATCAAAGGCTTAAACGAGTGCAGAAGGACCGCGGACGCGCGCTTTAGCCGGCGCGCGTCGCGCGGATCGACCCACGAGCCCGCCGTCACGAGAAAAAGGGTTCTCGCTGTCACGGCGGTTTAACCGAAATCGAAAGAGGAACCAACCCGCAATGGCTACCGCTACCCCCGCAATGTCCACCCCCGCCGCCGCCAATCCGCCGATGGAAGATTTCGCGAAGCTCTTCGAGGAATCCCTGACGAAGCAGGAGATGCGCCAGGGCGAGCTCATCACGGCCGAGGTCGTGCGCGTCGACTTCAACGTCGTCGTCGTCAACGCCGGCCTCAAGTCCGAGTCGTTCATCCCCATCGAGGAATTCAAGAACGACAAGGGCGAGGTCGAGGTGAAGTCCGGCGACTTCGTCACCGTCGCCATCGAGTCGCTCGAGGACGGCTACGGCGAGACGCGCCTTTCGCGCGACAAGGCCAAGCGCCTCAAGGCCTGGCACGATCTCGAAGCCGCGATGGAGCAGGGCTCGATCGTGCAAGGCCTCGTCACGAGCAAGGTCAAGGGCGGCCTCACGGTCATGATCAACGGCATCCGCGCGTTCCTGCCCGGCTCGCTCGTCGACATCCGCCCGGTCAAGGACACGTCACCGTTCGAGAACAAGGCGCTCGACTTCAAGGTCATCAAGCTCGACCGCAAGCGCAACAACGTCGTGGTCTCGCGCCGCGCGGTGCTCGAGGAATCGCAGGGCGAGGTCCGCGAGAAGCTCCTGTCGACGCTGTCGGAAGGCGCGATCGTCAAGGGCATCGTCAAGAACATCACCGACTACGGCGCGTTCGTCGACCTGGGCGGCATCGACGGCCTCCTGCACATCACCGACCTCGCGTGGCGTCGCGTGAAGCATCCGTCGGAAGTGCTCGCGGTGGGTGACGAGGTGACCGCCAAGGTCCTCAAGTTCGACCAGGAAAAGAACCGCGTCTCGCTCGGCATGAAGCAGCTCGGCGAGGACCCGTGGGTCGGCCTCGGCCGTCGCTATCCGCAGGGCACGCGCCTGTTCGGCAAGGTCACGAACATCACCGATTACGGCGCGTTCGTCGAGATCGAGTCGGGCATCGAGGGCCTCGTGCACGTGTCCGAGATGGACTGGACCAACAAGAACATCCACCCGACCAAGGTCGTGCAACTGGGCGACGAAGTCGAGGTGATGATCCTCGAGATCGACGAGGAGCGCCGCCGCATCTCGCTCGGCATGAAGCAGTGCATGCCGAACCCGTGGGACGAGTTCTCGATGAACCACAAGAAGGGCGACAAGGTGAAGGGCACGATCAAGTCGATCACCGACTTCGGCGTGTTCGTCGGCCTTCCGGGCGGCATCGACGGCCTCGTCCACCTGTCCGATCTCTCGTGGTCGGCGACCGGCGAGCAAGCCGTGCGCGACTACAAGAAGGGCCAGGAAGTCGAAGCCGTGGTGCTGGCCATCGACGTCGAGCGCGAGCGCATCTCGCTAGGCATCAAGCAGCTCGAAGGCGACCCGTTCACGAACTTCGTGGCCATGCACGACAAGGGCAGCGTCGTCGCGGGTACCGTCAAGTCGCTCGACGGCAAGGGCGCGGTGATCAACCTGGGCAGCGACATCGAAGGCTACCTTCGTGCCTCCGAGCTCTCGCGCGACCGCGTCGAGGACATGCGCCAGCACCTGAAGGAAGGCGATTCGGTGTCGGCCATGATCATCAACGTCGACCGCAAGAACCGCAGCATCAATCTGTCGATCAAGGCGAAGGACAATGCCGAGGAAGGCGAGGCGATGCAGCGCATGAGCGCCGAGAACCAGGGCGCCAACACCGGGACGACCAATCTCGGCGCGCTGCTCAAGGCGAAGCTGTCCGACACCAAGTCCAACGGTTAACCATCGACCGGAACGACGCAATGACGAAATCGGAGCTGATCGACCGCCTGGCGGCGCAGTTCCCGCAGCTCGTCGCCAAGGATGCCGAGCTCGCGGTCAAGATGATCCTCGACGCGATGGGCGAGTCCCTCGCGAAGGGCGAGCGCATCGAGATCCGCGGATTCGGCAGCTTTGGGCTCAACTACCGGCCGCCTCGCACCGGGCGCAACCCGAAGTCGGGGGAGAAGGTGCAGGTGCCCCAAAAATACGTCCCGCACTTCAAGGCGGGCAAGGAGCTGCGCGAGCGTGTGGACTTCACCGCGGAAGCCCCGAAGTAACGGGCCTTCGATGAGAGCATGGATGCGGGGCGATCGGGGTGACCCGTTCGCCCCGTTTTTCTTCGCGCTGGCATAATTCCGACATGGCCTTCGTGCGCTGGATCGTCGTCGCCGTCATCTTCGTGGCGCTGCTCTACCTTTCGCTGCAGAACAGCGACAAGGTGTCGCTCAAGTTCTTCAACGTCGCGCAGTGGGACGCCCCGCTGGTGGTCGTGGTGTTCGTCGCGTTCGCGTGCGGCGTCGCGGCAGGGCTCCTGGCCGGCGCGCTGCGTGCGGCGCGCCTCAAGCGCCAGGTCAATCGCCTGCGCCGCGAGCAGCGGAGCACCGACACCCACGCGCTGCCCGAGGCCGCCGCGCCCGGCACCGCGCCGGCGTCGGGGCCGGGCTTCGGCCGCCAAGAGTTCTGATGGACTTCGAGCTCTGGTGGCTGCTGCCGATCCCGGCGGTCTTCTTCGCGCTGGGCTGGATCGCCGCCCGCATCGACATCAAGCACTTGTTGCGCGAATCGCGCGCGCTGCC
Organism: Casimicrobiaceae bacterium; assembly: GCA_044225355.1. Classification (GTDB taxonomy): domain Bacteria; phylum Pseudomonadota; class Gammaproteobacteria; order Burkholderiales; family Casimicrobiaceae; genus VBCG01. The sequence continues at coordinate 11,752 of JBGAIS010000113.1, forward strand.
GCTGTCGTATTTCCGCGGTCTCAATTTCCTGCTGAACGAGCAGCCCGACAAGGCCATCGAGTCGTTCATCGAGGTGGTGAAGGTCGATCCGCAGACGGTGGACCTGCACTTCGCGCTGGGCTCGCTGTTTCGCCGGCAGGGCGAGATCGATCGCGCCATCCGCATGCACCAGAATCTCCTCGAGCGCCCCGACCTTCCCGCGGACAAGCGCACCACCGCCACCTACGAGCTCGCGCAGGACTTCCATCGCGCGGGGCTCCTCGACCGTGCCGAGGAGCTCTTCACGAAGCTCAACGGCACGACGTACGAGCATTCGGCGTTGTCGCATCTCATCTCGATCTACGAGACGGAGAAGGACTGGGCCAAGGCGATCGCGGCCACGCGCCGCATGGAAACGCTCGCGAAGCAGCCGTACATCAAGGAGATCGCGCAGTACCACTGCGAGATGGCGCAGGCCGCGCTGCTTCGCGGCGACTACGAGCGCGTGGCGGCCGACCTCGACGCCGCGTTCGCCACGTATCGCGGATGCACGCGGGCCACGCTGACCGCCGGCGACGCGCAGGCGCAGCAGGGGCGCCTCACGGAGGCCCTTGCGACGTGGCAGAAGATCGAGTCGCAGAATCCCGCGTTCCTGGCGCTGGCCGCCGATCGCGTGGCCGACGCGTTCCGCAAGCAGGGCGAGATGTCGCAGGGCATCCGCGTCCTGCGGAGCTACCAGGCGCAGTACCCGTCGCTCGACCTCCTCAACGCGCTCTTCTCGCTGGTCCTCGAGCACGAAGGTCCCGAAGCCGCGGCGTCGCTCATCAAGGACGAGCTCGCGCGCAACCCCACGCTCCTGGGCCTCGATCGCCTCCTCGAAGCGCAGCTCCTCGCCGCGCCCGCCGACCGCCGTCACGACCTCGAGCTCGTCAAGGGGCTCGTCGCGCAGCACATCAAGCGCCTCGGCATGTACAAGTGCGACCATTGCGGCTTCCGGGCGAAGCAGTACTACTGGCGATGCCCAGGGTGCCTGCGCTGGGAGACATACTCGCCGCGCCGGACCGAGACGCCCGACGGCTACGCATGAGCCCCGCCGCCTCGACACCGCAACCAGGAGTCGCCATCGCATGACGCCATCGCCGCTGCCCCGCATATTCATCCCGCTCGACTATCCCGATGCGCGTCCCGCGCTCGCGCTCGTCGACAGGCTCGCGCCTCGCGACTGCGGGCTCAAGGTGGGCAAGGAGCTCTTCGCCACGGCGGGGCCGGAC
>JBGAIS010000114.1:0-14007 GCA_044225355.1 Casimicrobiaceae bacterium
GACCCGCCCGCGCCTGGCTTGTTCTCGATGACGAACGGCTGGCCGAGCGCGGCTTGCAGCCGCTCGCCGATGGCGCGCGCGAGGATGTCGGTGGACCCGCCCGGCGTGAACGGGACGACGATGCGCACGGGACGATCGGGCCATGCCGCTCGCGCGGGCAGCGCGCTCGCCGCAAGCACCGCGGCCGCGCCCTGCAGCCAGCGACGGCGATGCATCGTCATGCGCCCTTGCGATCCCATGCGAGGTCGCCTCCTTCCTTGCCCGCGACCGAGTACATCACCTTCGCATTGCGCGTCTTCTGGAATTCCTCGAGCGTCTCGCCGCGCATCGCGGCGTAGATGTGGAGGTTCGACACCCCGATCACCGCGCCCAGCTTCTCCAGCATGAAGAAGATGACGCCGTAGTGGATGAGGCCGCGCCAGTCGCGGCGCCGCACGAGGTCGCGCTCCTCCTCCGTGAGCCCGGCTTCGTCGAACGCCGATTCCGGGTCGGCCAGGAAGCGCGCACGATGCGCGGGCTCGACCATGCGATGAAGGAACTCGTTCAGGCGATAGGCCTTGACGCTTCGCGTGTAGTCGAAGGGATACGTGCCCGCGAGCTTCTCCACGCCCGCGAGCTGGCGCGTCGCGTTCGCGCGCGCCGCCGCGACGGCCACGGGATCGGGCGCCGCCGGTTGCGCGTTCTCGTAGATCGCCGTGGCGATGCCCGCCATCGACGGCAGGAAGTACGTGCGATGCAGGCAGCGCACGTCGCGGTCCATCGCGCCGCGCATCACGAGCCACATGATCACCTCCGCGCCCTCGAAGCCGCCGAGCGTCGCGAGCTCGGCGTGGGTCATGGCCGTGATCTTCTCCGGGTCCTTCTCGAAGAGGTCCATGAACTCGCGGTCCCAATCGGGATTGTTGAAGCCCGCGCGCTCGCCGTGCACCTGGTGCGAGAGGCCGCCGGTGGCGACGATCGCCACCTTGAGATCGCCCTCGAAGCTCTCGATCGCGCGGCGCAGCGCCTGTCCCAGGCGGTAGCAGCGGCGCGCGGTCGGGATCGGAAAGTGCAGCACGCCGATCTGCAGCGGCACCAGCGCCACCGGCCACTCGGGATCATGCGGCAGCATGACCGACAGCGGGGAGAAGCAGCCGTGGTCGAGCGGGCGGTGCTGGAACACGGACAGGTCGAACTCGTCCGCCATCAGCGACGACGCGATGTGCGCGGCCAGCGCCGGGTCGCCGCGCACGGGCGGCAGGGCGCGCGCGCCGCCGCCTTCGTCGGCCACCACCCACGAATCGCCGATGCCGAGCGCGAACGCAGAGTAGTGATCGAAGAAAAACGACGTGACGTGGTCGTTGAAGATGAAGAGCAGGACGTCCGGCTTCTTCTGCTCGAGCCACGCCTGGATCGGCGCGAAGGCCTCGAAGATGGGCGCCCATACGGGGTCGTCGCGCTTGTTCTTGTCGTAGGCGAACCCGATGGTGGGGGTGTGCGAAGCGGCGATGGCGCCGACGATCGTGGCCATGGCAATGCCTCCTTAGTGAGCGGCGCCCACCGCGAGATAGCGGTCGAGCGTCTCGCGGTCGGCCTCGAGGTCGGCGCTGCGCGCCGCGTGAACGACGGTGCCACGCTCGAGGACGATGGCGCGATGGGTGATGGCAAGGATGCGCGCGGGGCTCTGCTCGACGATCATCGCCGACATACCCTCGTCGCGCACGAGCGCGGTGACTACGCGCAGGAGCTCCTCGACGATGAGCGGGGCGAGGCCCTCGAGCGGCTCGTCGAGCAGCAGGAGCTTCGGATTGACGACCAGCGCGCGGCCGATGGCCAGCATCTGCTGCTCGCCGCCCGAGAGCTGCGTGCCCAGGTTCGCGCGGCGCTGGCCGAGGCGCGGGAAGAGCTCGTACACGCGCGCGACGGTCCAGCGGCCGGGCCGCGCGATGGCGGTGAGGTTCTCCTCCACCGTGAGCGACTTCCAGATGTTGCGCTCCTGAGGCACCCAGCCGAGTCCCGCCGCGGCGCGCTTGTCCGCGCGCAGCGTCGCGACGGGCCGCCCCGCGAGGTCGATGGTGCCGCCGCGGTAGCGCGTCACGCCGACGAGCGTCGCGATCAGGGTCGTCTTGCCGGCACCGTTGCGGCCGAGCACGGCGAGCGACTGGCCCTCCTCGAGCGAGAAGCTCACGCCGTCGAGCACGACGGCGTCGCCGTAGCCGGCGCGAAGGCCTTCGACGCGCAGGAGCTCAGGCAACCGCCGCCTCCCCGAGGTACGCCGCCTTCACGCGCGGGTCGCGAGCGATGTCCTGCGCGGCGCCTTCGGCGAAGAGGGCGCCGTCGACCAGCACCGAGATGTGCGTCGCGAAGCGGAACACGAGGTCCATGTCGTGCTCGATGAGGAGCACGCTCACGTCGGCAGGCAACGCGGCGAGGGTGTCGAGGATCTCGGACGACTCGCCCGCGGGCACGCCCGCCACCGGCTCGTCGAGGAGCAGCACGCGCGGCTTGCCCGCCACCGCGATGGCGATCTCCACCAGCCGGCGCTTGCCGTACGCGAGCTCGCTCACCTTGCGGCCCATCACGTCGCTCAGGTGGAATTTTGCGAGGTGCTCGCGCGCCTCGTCGATGACGGCGGCGTCGCGGCCGAGCGGGCGCATCATGCGCGCGCCGTGACCGTCGCGCTGCGCGACCACGAGCGCGATCGTCTCGAGCGGCGTGAACTCCGTGAAGAGCTGGTTGATCTGGAACGTGCGCAGGAGCCCGCGCTGCGCCCGCTTGTGCGGCGGCAGCCGCGTGATGTCCGCGCCCGCGAGCTCGATGGTCCCGGCCGACGGCTGCAGCATCCCCGTGAGTAGGTTGACGAGCGTCGTCTTGCCCGCGCCGTTCGGACCGATGAGCGCGTGACGCGCGCCCTGCGCGAGGGTGAGGCTCACGTCGCGCGTGGCCGCGATGCCGCCGAACGACTTGCAGAGCCCGGACGTGCGCAGGGCGGCGCTCATGGCCACACCTTGCGCCGGCGGGCGATCCACTCGCCTACGCGGTGCCACGGCCGCGCGATGCGCTCGTGGCCGACGAGCACCACGACGACGAGGATGAGGCCGATCCAGAACTGCCAGTACTGGGGCGTCATGCTCGAGAGCGCGTCCTGGATGATGCGGAACAGCACCGCGCCGATCACGCCGCCGTAAAGGTACCCGGTGCCGCCGATGACGAGCACCAGCAGCACGTCCGCGGAGCGATGGAAGTCGAGCACGTCGAGCGACGCGAAGGCGGTGGTCTGCGCGAGGAGCGCCCCCGCCGTGCCGGCCATCGCGGCCGAGAGCGTGTACGCGACGGTGAGCCTGCGGTTCACGTCGATGCCGATGGCCGACGCTCGCATGCGGTTGTCGCGGATGGCCTTGAGCGCGTAGCCGAACGGCGAGTGCACCACGCGGCGCGCGACGAGGAACCACGCGAAGAGGATCGCGAGGCTGTACACGTACGCGGTCTTGCCGTCGAGGCCGAACGTGAACGCGCCGAGGAGCGGGCCCATCACCACGCCCTGCAGGCCGTCCGCGCCGCCCGTGATGTCGTCCATGCGGTTCGCGAGCTCGTAGAGGATCGACGCGACGCCGAGCGTCACCATGAGCCGAGTGAGGTCGGTGCCGCGCAGCACGAGCGGGCTCGTCGCGAGCCCGACGAACGCGGAGATGCACGTCGCGACCACGAGCCCGACCAGGGGATCGGGCATCACGTGCTTCGCGAACAGCGCCGCGGCATAGCAGCCCACGCCGAAGAACGCCGCGTGGCCGAGCGACACGATCCCGCCGTAGCCCAGGATCAGGTCGAGCGACACCGCGAAGAGCGCGAGGATGGCAATCTCGTTCCACAGCGCCGCCTGGCCCGGGAACGCGACGAGCGCGAGCGCCGCGACGACCCACACCACCGTCTCGTACGCGCGCCAGCGGGTGCCGTCGACCATGGCGTTATCGCCCGCCGGGCCGCGCGAAGAGGCCCTGCGGACGCACGAGCAGCACCGCGATCATCACGCAATAGATGATGAACGCGCCCATCTTCGGGACGTAGTACTTGCCGGCGACGTCGGCCACGCCCAGGAGCAGCGACGCCGCGAGCGGCCCGGTGATCGTGGTGGTGCCGCCCACGGCGACCACCACGAGGAAGTAGATCATGTACTTGAGCGGGAACGTGGGATCGAGGCCCAGGAGCTCCGCGCCCAGCGCGCCGCCCAGTCCCGCGAGGCCGGAGCCGAACGCGAACGCCGCGAGGTACACGACGTTGACGTCGATGCCGAGGCCGCTCGCCACGCGGCGATCGTCGACCGCGGCGCGAAGGCGGCTGCCGAACCGACTCCTCGACAGCACGAGCTGGATCGCGATCGCGATGACGGCGCACAGCACGATGATGAACGCACGATAGGCGCCGATGCCCACGCCGCCCGCCTCGAGGCGCCCCTGCAGGTATGGCGGCAGCTTCACGAACTGCTGCGTCGCGCCGAAGAAGAAGTCGATGGCCGCGACCGCCATGAACACGAGCCCGATCGAGAACAGCACCTGGTCGAGGTGCGGCCGCGAATAGAGGCGTCGGTAGAGCGTCGGCTCGAGCACGGCGCCCAGGATGGCCGAGGCGAGGAACGCGAGCGGGAGCGTTGCGAGAAACGGCACCCCCGCGCGATTGGACAGCACCGCCGCGAGGTAGCCGCCCGCCATTGCGAACGCGCCGTGCGCGAGGTTCACGAAATTCATGAGGCCCAGCGTGACCGCGAGCCCGCTCGCGATCAGGAACAGGAGCATGCCGTAGGCGATGCCGTCGAGGAGGATGGTGATCATGCGAAGGCGCCCCCCGCGCCGCCGCGAAACGCCGATGCCCGCTCGGCGCCTCGAGGCGATGACATCGGAGTGAGGGGCGATCGCGGCATCGAGGGACGAGGCGGGAAGCGTCGCGTCGCCTTCGCCCCGCGCGGGGGGAAGGCGGACACGGAGGCGAGGGCGCTACTTGTGCAGCGGATCCTTCACGGCCGGCTGCGTCGCGAACTCGATGTTCCAGAGCTCGCCGCCGACGCGCTCGACCTTGCGCATGTACACGTTCTGGACCGGGTCGCGCGTCGCGGGATCGATCGTCACCGGGCCGCGCGGGCTCTCGAACGACTGGCCCTTCATCGCATTCACGAGCGCCTCGCCGCTGGTGTTGCCCTTGGTGGCCTCGAGCGCCTTGTAGATCACGCGCATGCCGTCGTAGCCGCCCAGCGAGTGGAAGTTGGGACGGATGCCGTTCAGCTTCTTGAACGCCGCCACGTACGCCTTGTTCGCCGGCGAGTCGTGCGCCGCGGAGTAGTGGAACGACGTGACCACGCCGAGCGCCACGTCGCCCATGTCGTTCAGGATGTCGTCGTCCGTGACGTCGCCGGTGCCGATGAGCCTGATGCCGCTCTTGTCGAGCCCGCGCTCGGCGAACTGCTTCATGAACACGGCGCCCACGCCGGACGGCACGAACACGAACACCGCGTCGGGCGACGCGTCGCGCACGCGCTGCAGGAACGGAGCGAAGTCCGGGTTCCTAAGCGGGACGCGCAATTCCGCCGGCACGGTCCCGCCGAGCGCGGTGAAGCGCGTCTTGAACGCGGTCTCGGCGTCGATCCCGGGGCCGTAGTCCGTGACGAGCGTGACCACCTTCTTGATGCCGGCCTGCCACGCCCAGTTGGCGAGCGGGCTCGTCACCTGCGGCAGCGTGAAGCCCGCGCGCACGACGAACGGGGACTTCTCGGTGATCATCGACGTGGCAGCGGCCATCACCACCATCGGGATCTTGGCCTGCGTGGCGATGGGCTCGGTCGCGAGCGCGAGCGGCGTCAGGCCGAAGCCCGCGAGGATCGCGACCTTGTCGTTGACGACGAGCTCCTGCGCGAGGCGCCGCGTGGTGTCGGGCGTGCCGGCGTCGTCCTTCAGGATCACCTGGATCTTCTTGCCGGCGACGGTGCTGCCGTTCTGCTGCATCCAGAGCTTCACGGCGCCGTCGATCTGGCGGCCCGTCGAGGCGAACGGGCACGACATCGGCAGGAAGACCCAGATCTTCACGGTGTCCTGCGCGGACGCGATCCCGGCGGCAAGCGCGAAGAGCAGCGCCACAATGCGTTTGAACATCGAATTCCTCCTTGGGTGGTTGCGCGGGCACGGCCGCGACCGGCAGCGCTTCGACGCGATGCCCGCCCTTTTTCACGGGCGTGGCGTGGCTATTGCAGACGCGGGCACGCCCTCGAAGCACCGGCGCGCCGGGCGGCTCGCCCGGTCGAAGCGCCGGCGGACGTGCCCCTGGCCGCTCCGGCCCGCAGTATAGGGCGCGCCTCGCAGGTCCCTGTAATGAAATAATGGCTGCGATTCATTCCGATCGCGGCATCCCCATGGCCCCCTCCCGAGAGCCTCATCCGGACTGGTTCCTGCGCTCGCGGCTCAAGATGCGCCACGTGCAGCTCGTGGTCGCGGTGGACGACGACCGCAGCGTCCACAAGGCCGCCTCCCGGCTGCACATGACGCAGCCCGCCGCGACCAAGCTCCTGTCCGAGGTGGAGCGCGTGCTCGACGTGCGGCTCTTCGAGCGCACCACCCGCGGCGTGGTGCCCACGGCGCAGGGCACGGCGCTCGCGCAGCATTGCCGCACGATCCTCGCGACGCTCGAGCGGGCGCGCGAGGACATGGACGCGATCAGCGCGGGCGCGCACGGCAGGATCGCGCTGGGCGTGCTGCTGGTCGCAGCGCCCGTGCTCGTCCCGCGCGCGCTCATCGCGTTCAAGCGCGACAATCCGCGCGTGACGGTGACCGTGCACGAGGGCACGCTCGGGACGCTGCTGCCGCTCTTGCATCGCGGGGACCTCGACCTCGTGGTCGGCCGCCTCACCGCCGATTTCGCGAGCGAGGGCCTGCACTTCGAGGAGGGCTTCGACGAGCCCATGGCGGTGGTCGCGCGCCGCGGCCATCGCCTCGCGCGAAAGCGCAAGCTCTCGCTCGCCGACCTGGCGGGCGAAGCGTGGATCCTCCCGACGCGCGAGGCCGCGTATCGCAATCGCATCGACGCCGCCTTCCGCCGCCAGGGGGTGGAGCCGCCGGTGCATCTCGTCGAGTCGATGTCGATCCTCACCAACGCGACGCTCCTCAAGGATTCCGACATGCTGGGGGTGATGCCGCGCAACGTCGCGCGACACTACGCGCGCGCCGGCGCGATCGACGTGCTGCCGATCGCGGTGCCCCCGCCTTCCGGCCCCGTGGGGATCATCACGCGCTCGGAAGGGGCGTCGCAGCCCGCGCTCCGCGGCATGGTCGAGGCGCTGCGCGCGAGCCTCGCGGCGCTCGCGAGGGAAACCTAGGAAAGTCCCGCAAGGACGCGCGTCGTCCTAGATCCCGCCCCACACCTCGCGCGCCGTCTCCACCGCGAGGCGCAGCTTGCTCGTCTGCGACTCGACCGCGATGTCGTTGCCGTGCACGGTGCTCGAGAATCCGCACTGCGGCGAGAGGCAGAGCTGCTCGAGCGGCACGAGCTTCGCGGCGGCGTCGATGCGGCGCTTGAGGTCGTCCTTGCTCTCCATCTGCCCGACCTTGGTGCTGATGAGGCCCAGCACCACCGTCTTGCCGCGAGGAACGTGCCGGAGCGGCGCGAAGTCGCCCGACCGCGCGTCGTCGTACTCGAGGAAGTAGCCGTCGACGTCGAGCTCGTTGAAGAGCACCTCCGCCACCGGCTCGTAGCCGCCCTCGGCCGCCCACGCGCTCTTGAAGTTGCCGCGGCACAGGTGCACGCACGCGGTCATGCCCGAGGGCCGCCCCGCGATGGCCGCGTTGATGAGCTTCGCGTAGCGCCGCGGCAGCTCGTTGGGATCGTCGCCGCGGGCGCGAGCGCCCTCGCGCATCTTCTCGTCGCACAGGTACGCGAGGTTCGTGTCGTCGAGCTGGACGTACGTGCACCCCGCGTTCGCGAGGTCGACGAGCTCGTCGCGATACGCCTTGGCGACATCCTCGTAGAAAGCGTCGAGCTCCGGGTATGCCTCGCGGCTGATCGCGCCGCGGCCTCCGCGGAAGTGCAGCATGGTCGGCGACGGGATGGTGACCTTCGGCACGCCGCGCGCCGTCACCGACTTCAGGAAGTCGAAATCCGCGCGCTGGATGGATTGCGAGTGGCGCACCTTGCCCGTCACCTGCATGACCGGGGGCGCGAAGTCGACGTTGCCCGACGCGCTGTGGAAGCTCACGTTGATGCCGCCCTTGGTGGTGACGCCCGCGAGCCGGGTCAGGAAATCGGTGTGGAAGTAAGTGCGGCGGAACTCGCCGTCCGTGATCCCGCGCAGGCCCAGGTCCTCCTGGTAGCGGACGATCTCGCGAATCGCGTCGTCCTCGACCGCGCGCAGGCCGGGGGCGTCGAGCGTGCCCGCCTTGAAGCGATCGCGCGCGCCGAGCAGGCGCGCGGGACGCAGGAAGCTGCCGACGTGATCGGCGCGAAACGGCGGCGTGCCTCGCGCGCCGGGTTGTTGCTGAGACATCTACGACCTCCGAAGCGTTGAATGCGAGCCTTGCGAGGCTCGCCGGATTGCGCCGTCAAGGGTACATCGAAACTGTGCGAAGATGACGCGATGATCGCTCGCGCCATCGCATGCATCGCGGCTTTCGCGGCCGTGGCGACGCACGCCGCGCCGCCCGCGCAGCCCGTCGTCACGCAGCGCCTCGAGTGCCGCGCCGACGAGGCAGGCTGGGAGTTCGCCGCGACGCGCTCGATGGCCCAGTTCACGACCGCCACGCCGCGCAAGCGCGAGTTCGTGTATCGGGGATCGCTCCAGGTGGTGGCGCCGGCGAGCGTCGTGTGGCGCGGCGACTCCACGCACCTTCCGCGCGAGACGGCGGTGCTCGTCGCGCGCGAGGAAGCCTGCAAGGGCGGCACGCACAAGGCGATGCTGTCCATCCGCCAGGGCGAAGCCTCGCCCGGGTGCTGCGTGGTCCGCGCGGGCTTCGACGCGCGCGTCGCGCCGGTGGCCAACCTCGCGGCCAAGCCCGCCGGCGACTGGTCGAGGGCGCTCGCCGACCTCCTGCCCGCCATTGCCGCGTGCGCGGGGCGCGACGCGCCGCGAACGGTGACGGGCGCCAGCATGCCCACGCCCGGCGTGGTTCGGGTGAGCCTCGTGCAAGCCGGCGCCGCCATCGAGTGCACCGTCGACGCCTCCGGCCGCGGCGCGCCCGCGCTCGTCAAGGTCGCGACACCCTCCGCGTCGCCGGGCCCGTGGCTCTACCCGCTTCGCGAGCCCCCGCCCGTCGTCGCGTGCGGCCGCCTGGAGCGCGTGCAGGTCCGCGGCAAGGACGTGGGCTACCTCCACTACGAGCCATGCTGATGACTTTGCGCAAGGCGATCGCCCTCCTCGCCTTCGCCGCGACGGCCGCGACGGCCCACGCGCAGGTGCCGCCCACCGCTTCCGAGTTGGCGTCGTACAAGGGCCTCTTCGCCGCGGCCGCCAGGGGCGACACCGCCGCCATCGCGACGCTCGCCGCGCAAGGCGCCGACGCCAATGCGAAGGACGCGCGCGGACGCACGCCGCTGCACGTCGCCGCGTTCATGAAGCAGCGCGACGCCATCAAGGCGCTCGTCGCGGCCGGCGGCCATCCGAACGCGCTCGACGCCGACCGCTACGACATGGTCACCATCGCCGCCGTCGCCGACGACCCGCCCACGCTCGAGGCCGCGCTCGCCGCCGGCAACCGCGCCACCAACGTCACGAGCCGCTACGACGGCACGGCGCTCATCGCGGCCGCGCACCTGGGCCACGTCGAGGTCGTGCGCGTGCTGATCCGCGCCGGCGCGCCGCTCGATCACGTGAACAACCTCGGCTGGACCGCGCTCATCGAGTCGATCGTGCTGGGCGACGGCGGGCCGCGCCACACCGCGACGCTCGCGGCGCTGGTCGAGGCCGGCGCCAACGTCAACATCGCCGACCGCGGCGGCTTGACGCCGCTGCACCTCGCGCAGGCCAACGGCTACCGCGACATGGCCGCGCTCCTCGAGCAGGCCGGCGCGCGCTGATTCTGGCAAACCGATGATCTTCGCCCGGCCCGCATGCGCGCCGGGCGCGGCGGCGCGATACTGCCGCGCATGATCTACGACATCGGCATCGTCGGCGCGAGCTTCGCGGGGCTCGCGTGCGCACGGGCCGCGGCCCACCGCGGCCTGCGCGTCCTCGTGATCGACCGCAAGCCCGAGCCCGGCGCATCGACGCGAACCACGGGGCTCGTCGTGAAGGAGGCAGCGGAGCGCTGGGAGATTCCCGCGGCGCTGACGCGCCGGGTCGCGGGCATCCGCCTCTACTCGCCGTCGCTGGCGGCGCTCGACCTCGATCGCGCCGGCTACTATTTCCTCGCCACCGACACGCCCGCTCTCATGCGATGGCCTGCGCGCGGCGCGGCATCGCGCGCCGTTTCCGCCTGCGCTTCGGCCGCCGTTACCGGGGCGACGCGCATCACGGGTGGTTTCGCTGAACGACACCGGCCGCGAGCGCGTTCAAGGCTTTCCCGGCGCCGACGGCCCGCGCTCGGCCGTCGCGCTCGACCACGGCCTCGGCGTCAATCGCGAGTTCCTGCTGGGCGCGGAGGCCGAGTACGCGGACGCGGGCGGCATCGACGCGCAGCGCCTGCACTGCTTCGTCGACGGCGCGCTCGCGCCGGGATACATCGGCTGGGTGGTGCCGGGCTATAACAGCATCGCGCAGGTGGGGCTCGCCTGCCGGCGCCCCGCGTCTGACCTCGCGGCGTTCGCGCAAGATCGCGCCGTTTCTTCGATTCTCGCACGCGCGCTGCGTCGCGCGCCGCGGCGGGCTCATCCCGGTGGGCGGGCCCGTCTCGCCGATGGCGAGCGGCGATGTGCTCCTCGTGGGCGACGCCGCGGGGTCGTGTCGCCGCTCACGGCGGCGGTATCCACCGCGCGCGACTCGGGCTTCGTCGCTGCGTACGCCATCGCGGACCCGTCTCCGAAGAAGCGGCGAGGCCGCGGAGTCGTCGCGCAGGCGTGCTGCGATTCACCGCGAAGCTCGCCCTGCGCGCGCTGTTCGACGCCAGCAGGCCAGATCGCGCGGTCGACGCGGCGCTGACCACCCGCCACGGCGCTCGCGCGATCGGTGTATTTCTACCATCGCGGGCCGCGATCGGCGGCAAGGACTGCGCGACCTGGCGCAGACGCTGCTGCGCGGGCGCGCTGATCCGCGCGGACTTCGCCGTCCAAGAGGTCGGTCGAGGGCTGCGCGCGGGCGTTGTCCGGCGCAGCGAGCAAGGCGAACGAACGTGGCGACCACGTGCAGCGCGCATCGCAGGCGCGTGGCCGGCGATGCGCGCGGCCAGCGCAGGAAGGCGCACGACGCGCGGCGGAGGGCGGTCCCCGCGAAGCGCCGCGAGATGCGCCTCGAGCGTGCGGTGATCGAGCCCGGCCAGGTCCGCCTCGCGCCAGTCGCGCCCGGGCAGGTCCGCGAGCCTCGCGATGGGCGTTCCGCGTCGCCGACGTCGAGCGCCGCGATGAGGCCCGTCGCATCCGCGGGACTGAACCAGAGCGGCATCCGCGCGAGCGCTCGCAACCAACGCGCGCCGAAGCCGCCCTCGCCTTCGAGGAGCGACGGCCGCGCGAGCGTGTAGTCGGCGCCGCTGTCGCGGATCGCCGCCTCGCCGCGGCGCTTCGACGCGATGAACCCGCTGCGCGCCCGCGCATCGAGCCCCAGCGCCGACACGTGGACGAGCCGCACGCCGCGCGCGGCGCACGCCGCCCCCAGCGCGGCCGGCGCCAGGTGGTGCAGGCGATCGTACGTCTCGCGCCCGCGCTCGCGCAGGATGCCCACGCAATTGACGACCGCGTCGATGCCGGCGAGGTGAGGAGCCCACGCGTCCGCCGAGAGCAGCGACTCGAAGCGCATGCGGCGCCGGCGCGAAGCGCCGCCCTCGGGTCCGCCCTCGCACGAGCCCTTCCTCGAGCCCACGACCACGGCGTGACCGCGCGCCTCCAGCGCCCCGACGACGCTCCGCCCGAGGAAGCCCGCACCGCCCGGCACCAGGACACGCATGAAGTCACCTTTCTGTTATTTCTGTCTTGACAGAAATGTACGACGGCGTAGACTGGAATTCAACGCCATTCGTCGGAATGCCCTCCGTCCAAGACCTCGCCACGCCGCCCGACGCCATGCCCGATCCCGCCCTCGACGACGAAGTCGCGCCCATCGCCCTCACGCCCGTCGGCGAGCGCTTCGTGCTGCATTGGGGCGAGATGGGCTCGCGGTGGAGCGTCAACCGCACGGTCGCGCAGATCCACGCGCTCATCTACCTCGTGGGCCGTCCGCTCAACGCCGAGGAGATCGCGGCGACGCTGCGCGTCGCGCGCTCCAACGTGAGCACGAGCCTGCGGGAGCTCCTGCACTGGAACCTCGTGCGCGTCGTGCATCGAATGGACGACCGCCGCGATCACTTCGAGACGGCGCGCGACCCGTGGGATCTCCTGCGCACGATCGTGCGCGAGCGCAAGGCACGCGAGTTCGATCCCACCGTCGCCGTGCTGCGCGACTGCGTGAGCGATCCCGAGTTCGCCCGCGAGGCGCCGGCCACCCGTGCGCGGCTGTCGGAGACGCTCGCGCTCATGGAGGCGCTCTCGCGGTGGAGCGAGGAGATGCTGAGGCTCGACACGCCGACGCTCACGAGGCTCATGTCGCTCGGCGACAAGGTGCGCGCGCTCCTGCCGCGCAGGAAGGCCCGGTGATGAACGTCGCGTGGCCCCTCACGGTGTACTACGACGCGTCTTGCCCGCTGTGCCGGACCGAGATCGAGACGCTGAAGGCGCGCGACGGCTGCGATCGCCTGCGGCTCGTGGACTGCTCGCCGCCGTCGTTCGGCAGCCCCGGCGACGGCGTCACGCGCGACGACTTGATGTCGCGCATCCACGCTCGCGACTCGCGCGGGCGGTGGCTGCGCGGCATCGACGTGTTCGCCGCGGCCTACGCGGCGGCGGGGATGCGCCGCGTGGCGGCGCTGTACGCGAGCCCGCTCCTGCGACCGCTCCTCGACCGCGCGTACCCGTGGGTCGCGGACCACCGGATGCTGCTCTCGCGCCTCGGGCTCTCGCGCGTCTTTCGGCTGGTGCCGGCGCGCCACGCTTGCGCGGCGTGCGATAAGATTCCGCCACCTTGAACTGGTTCCATCAATTGTCGTCGAGCGAGCTCGCGGCGCTCGTCGTGGTGGTGACCCTCGCGATCTCGCTCACGGGGCTCATGCTCACCGCGCGCCGGGTGCGCACGACGACGCTCCACCAGTCGCTCGACAACGGCACCATCGCGGGACTCCTGGCCGCGCTCATCGGCATCTACGCCATCGCCGCGGGCCTCACCGCGGTCGCGGTCTGGGGCAACACCGGCGACGCCGCGAGCAACGTCGGCAAGGAGGCCGCGGCGCTCACGGTGCTGTGGCACGACCTGGGCGGCTACCCGCAGCCGATACGCAACGAGGCGCGCAAGTACGTCGTCAAGTACACCGAGTACGTGATCAACGACGAGTGGCCGCTGCACGAGCGCGGCGAGGCGCCGAGCCTCTCGCTCCAGGACGTCGAGGATTTCCAGCGCCTGCTGTTCGCGTACGAGCCCGCCACCGAGGGGCAGAAGATCCTCCACACGCACACCATCGGCGCGTACAACAGCCTTCTCGAGGCGCGCCGCATGCGACTGCAGGCCGTGGACGACACCGCGCTGCCGCTCGAGCTCTGGGTCGTCGTGCTGCTCCTGGGCGTCATCGCCACGTCCGCGTGCTTCCTCCTGCGCGTCGAGAGCTTCGCCCTTCACGCCATCATCACGGTCCTCGTCGCCACGCCCATCGCGCTCATCCTGTATTTCATCGCGGTCACCGACCGGCCGTTCCAGGGCGGCATCAGCGTCTCGGCGGAGCCTTACCGTGCGTTGCTCGAGAAGATCATGATCCCCGAGCTCAAGTCCGGGAAGTGATGTCGGACGAACGTGGACGTCGCCGCACGCCTTTCACCTATTGGCTCGCC
>JBGAIS010000115.1:0-2356 GCA_044225355.1 Casimicrobiaceae bacterium
GCCGGCGGCACCTCAGCGGCAGCGGCCGTAGCGATCCGGCGAGGCGCCGGGACCGCCGCGCCAGCCCGGCGGATTTTCCCAGTTGGTGCCACGGCCACCGATCGGGCCCGGCGGACGGGCTCGGTGCTGGCGGCGCTCGGCTACATGCACTGGGTCGACACCGGACGGCGCGCGGAAGCCCTCCACGACCTCAAGCTACAGCACGCCCGCTTCGCGCGCGAGGCCTTCGAGGCGCGCCTCGCGGCCCTCCAGGCGCGCGTCGAGCCCGCCTTCCTGTTCGAGACGCTGTCTGCCGTCGAGAAGCTCTACCAGAAGGACGCCGCCAGCGCCGCGAGCGTGCTGGAGGCCCTCATCGTCCACCTGCGCGCCGCGCTGCCGGAGATCGAGGACGTGTCCTCCTCGCTCGCGGTGGAGGTGACTCTCGTCCGGACGTGGCTCGACATCATGCACGCGCGATCGGGAGCGCGCGTCCCCTCCCCCGTCGTCACCATCGACGCGCCTCTCGACGCACGCATGCCGCCGATGGTGCTGCTTCCGCTCGTGCAGCACGCCGTGGGCGCGAGCGGCGGCACGACGTGCGCGATCCTGATCGCGGCGACGTGCGACGGCGCCCGCGTGACGGTCGGCGTCACCGCTCCCGCCCCGGCGTTCCGCGACGCCGACACGTCCTCGACACGACGGGAGCTCGCCGCGCGGCTGGAAGCGCTGTACGGCGACGCCGCGAAGCTCGTGCTCGAGGAGCTCGCCCACGACCGCAGCCGCGTCATCCTGGAGATTCCCTATGAGCGCACCGACCGCCGTCCTCGCTGAAGACGAGGAGGTGCTGCGCGGCGAGCTCCGCGCGCGCTTCGCAACGCTGTGGCCCGAGCTGTCGATCGTCGCCGAGGCGGAGGACGGGGTGCAGGCGACGAGCGCCCTTGCCGAGCACGCCCCCGACATCCTGATCCTCGACATCCAGATGCCCGGCATGACGGGCCTCGAGGTCGCGCGCCTCGCGAGCGGCAAGTGCCACGTCGTGTTCATCACCGCGTTCGATCGCTACGCCGTCGCGGCCTTCGACCAGGGCGCGGTCGACTACGTGCTGAAGCCGTTCACGATGGCGCGCCTGGCCGAGACCGTCACGCGCCTCAAGGGGAGGATGCGCGAGCGCCCGGCGAGCCTTGACGGCATCCTCGACCTCCTGGCGGCGGGACCGCGCGAGACGAAGAAGTACCTGCGCTGGGTCACCGCGCTCCAACGCGACACGACGCTCTTCATCACCGTGGACGACGTCTGCTACTTCCGAGCCGACAGCAAGTACACGCTCGTCGTGACGCCCGATCGCGAGGCCGTGATCCGGCGCCCGATCAAGGACCTGGTCGACGCCGTCGATCCCGAGATCTTCTGGCAGATCCACCGCTCCACGGTCGTCAACATCAACGCCATCGCCGGCGTGAAGCGGGATTTCCGGGGACACCTGCACGTGAAGCTCAAGGAGCGGCCGGAGGTGCTGGCGGTGAGCGAGCCGTACATGCATCGCTTCCGGCAGATGTAGGGCGCGCCCGCCAGGGTCCGTCGCGATCCCACGCCTTCGCGAAATCGCCGCCTCCGCGGCACTCCCACGTCCGGGCTCGAGGCAAAGGCCCCGGCGATCGCTCCAGAAAACACCGCATCCGTCGCAACGCCCGGCGAGCCGCCGCCGCGGCTCCTACGCTTCCTCCGCACGCGCTCGTCGAGCGCCCGAATGAACGCCAAGGAGCCTCTCCATGAAACGACTCATCCTCGCCGCCGCGGTCTTCGTCGCCTCCACCTGGGCGCCCGCGCTCCTCGCGAGCGCGAGCCTTCCCGACCAGAGCGACCTGTGGTGGAACCCGAGCGAATCGGGATGGGGCATGCAGCTCGCCCACCGCGGCGGCGTCATCTTCGTCACGATGTACGTGTACGACGCCGACGGCAAGCCCACGTGGGCCACCGCCCTGCTTCAGCCCGCGGGCGCTTCCTGGACGGGCGACCTGTACCTCACGAGCGGACCGTTCTACGGCGCGGCGAAGTTCGAGGCGGGGTCGGTCAAGCGGCGCGTCGCCGGCACCATGAGGTGGCGCAGCGACGACGCGACCAACGGCACCGTCGATTACTCCATCGACGGGGTCGCGGTCAGCAAGAAGGTCGTGCGCCAGACGTTGCAGAACGACGACTACTCCGGGACTTTCTTCGGCGCGCTGAGCTGGGTGAACAGCTGCACCGGCAAGCACGAGAACGTCGTCGACCTGGTCGTCACGCAAAGCGGCGAGAACGTGAGCGTCAACTGGTCGAACCAGACCACGCGTGACGCATGCTCCTTCAGCGGCGTCGTCGTGCAGGACGGCCAGTTCGGCTC
>JBGAIS010000115.1:2361-14821 GCA_044225355.1 Casimicrobiaceae bacterium
ACTTCTTCCAGCTTCGCGTGACGCCGGAGGCGATCACCGGCCGCTACCAGTCGCTGGACGAGGACACCGGGTGCTCGTCCGCCGGCTATGTCTCCGCCGCGCGCCGCCGCTAGGCCGGGACCCATCGTGAGATCCTCGATCGCAAGGATGGCCGTATCGTCCGCGCTCGCCCTCGCGTGCGCGGCGTGGGGAGCGGCGGCGTCGGGCGCCGACTCGCGCAACCGGCTCCTCGACAGCCTCCTGCCGGCCATGCTGCAGGACGCGGGCTTCACGGGGCGCATCGAGCAGCAGCTCGAGGCGCGGCTGGGCCGCAAGGTCGATCCGCGCCTGGCCGAGCTCGGCCGCCTCCTCTTCTTCGACCCGATCGGCGCGCTGCACGGCGACAACGCGTGCGCGGGCTGTCACGCACCCAACGCCGGGATGGGCGACACGCAGTCGATCGCGATCGGCATCCAGAGCAATCGCGTCGTGGGTCCTTCGCGCAGCGGTCCGCGCAACCAGCGGCGAACGCCGAGCGTCGTCAACACCGCCTTCTACCCGGCGCTCATGTGGAACGGCCGCTTCGCCGCCGCATCCGGCAACCCGTTCGACACCTCGCAGGGGTTCGTGTTTCCACCGCCCGAGGGCACCACGCGATTCCCGGCGAGCGATCCGGTCGTCTCGCACCTCCTCATCGCGCAGGCGCATCTTCCGCCGACCGAACTCGTGGAGGTCGCGGGCTTCACCGGCACGTTCGGCAAGCTCGAGCCGCGCTTCGCGCAGTTCGACGACGGGCTCGGCGCCGTGGTCCCGCCCGCCGACGAGAGCGGGTTCCGCAACGAGCCCATCCGGCGAGCGGTCCTCGACCGCCTCAACGCGAGCGCGCCGTACCGCGACCTCTTCGGCGAGCGCTTTCCGACGGTGGCGTCCGGCGCGCCCATCGACTTCACGATGTTCGCCCGCGCGATCGCGGAGTTCGAATTCTCGCTCGTGCGCGCCGACGCGCCGATCGACCGCTACGCGCGCGGCGACCGCTCGGCGATGACGGCCGCGGAGAAGCGAGGCGCGATCACGTTCTTCGGCCGGGGCGGCTGCGTCCAGTGCCACGCGGTGGCGGGCGAGGCCAACGAGATGTTCAGCGACTTCCGCAATCACGTCGCGGCGGTGCCGCAGATCGCGCCGTTGTTCGGCCTCGGCACCGGGAACGTCATCTTCGACGGCCCCGGCGAGGACGAGGACTTCGGACAGGCGCAGGTGACGCTCGACACGCGCGACCGGTACCTGTTCCGCACGTCGCCGCTGCGGAACCTCGCGCTGCAGCCGGCCTACTTCCACAACGGATCGTTCACGCGCCTCGAGGACGCGCTGCGCTACCACCTCGACACGCCGGGCCTCGCGGCCGCCTACGATCCCGCGGCCGCCGGCGTCGCCCCCGACCTACGCTACCTCCCAGGGCCCGTCGCGCCGGCGCTCGCGAGGATCGACCCGCTGCTCGCGGTGCCGGTGCGCTTGAGTGCAGGCGAGTTCGACGACCTCGTGCGCTTCCTGCGCTACGGCCTTCTCGACGAGTCCGCAGGCCCCGGCGAGCTCTGCCTGCTGGTGCCCGCGGTGCTGCCGAGCGGCATGCGGCCGCTCGACTTCGAGGGGTGCGTCGTCGATGCGTCCAGATTGCGATGACGGCAGCGGGCCACGGGCGTTGCCTGGGTCGGCGTGCACCCGGGGATCACGACCCGCTCCCGGCGCAGGTGCTGCGCCGTCGTGCGACGCGGGGACGCGTGGACGTCAGCGCAGCGAGGCGTTGATGTCCGCCAGCGCGCCGCGTCCCGGCACGAGGTCACCGTCGCCCAGCGAGTTGAGCGGCGCCTCGACCGTGTCGAGCGCGTCGTGCATGTCGCCGGCGTCGGCGTGCAGGTAAAGCAGCCCGGTGACCACCTCGCCCGCCTCGCGACGGGCTTCGAGGTAGCCGAGCGCCGCGGCGCGGTTCGACGGGTCGTAGTCCTCGCCGACCTTGCGCAGGCGGATCGATCCGCCGTCGTGCAGCACGATGCTGCGCACCTCTCCCGGCGGGTAGCTCGTGGTGATCGCGTCGCGCGGCGAGATGAAGTCGAGGAAGTTGACCGCCTCGTTGTGCTCGCGCACGTAGTCGTAGCTCTTGGTCGAGCCGGGGTGATTGTTGAACGCCACGCACGGGCTCACCACGTCGATGAACGCCGCGCCGTGATGCGCGACCGCGGCCTTGATGAGCGGGACGAGCTGCTCCTTGTCGCCCGAGAAGCTACGCGCGACGAACGTCGCGCCGAGCGTCAGGGCGAGCACCGCGAGGTCGATGGGCTCGTCGCTGTTGACGACGCCGCGCTTGCTCTTGCTGCCCTTGTCGGCGGTGGCCGAGAACTGGCCCTTGGTGAGGCCGTACACGCCGTTGTTCTCCACGATGTACACCATGTTGACGCCGCGGCGCATGACGTGCGCGAACTGCCCGACGCCGATGGACGCGGAATCGCCGTCCCCGGACACGCCCAGGTAGATGAGATCCTTGTTGGCGATGGCGGCGCCGGTGAGCACCGACGGCATGCGGCCGTGCACGCTGTTGAAGCCGTGCGAGTTGCCGAGGAAGTACGTGGGCGTCTTCGACGAGCACCCGATGCCCGAGAGCTTCGCCACGCGATGCGGCGGCACGTGGAGCTCGAAGAACGCCTGGATGATGGCCGCGGAGATCGAGTCGTGGCCGCACCCGGCGCACAGCGTCGAGATGGCGCCTTCATAGTCGCGATGCGTGTAGCCCAGCGCGTTGCGCGGAAGCGACGGGTGGTGGATCTTCGGTTTCGCGAGGTACGTCATGCTTTTGCGTTCCTTGTGAGCGTGCTTTCCGGTCGCGGCGCGGTGGCGCAGGGCCGCGACTACGCAGCGCCCGTGCGCCGCAGCGGCGTCACGTTGAAGAGCCGTGCCTTCTCCGAGATTTCCTTCGTGATGAAGCGCGCCGTGACCGGCGTGCCGTCGTAGTGCAGCACCGAGATGAGCCGCGACGGGTCGATGCCGCACTCGTTCACGAGCAGCGACTTCATCTGCGCGTCGCGGTTCTGCTCGACCCCGAACACGCGCTCGTGCGACGCGATGAACTCCTCGACGCTGTCGTGGAAGGGAAAGCCGCGAAGCCGGAGCTGGTCGAGGTGGATGCCCTCGAGCTCGAGCGCGGCCATCGACTCGGCCATGGCGGCGCCCGTCGAGCCGAAGTAGATCACTCCGCTCTTGGTCGGCTTGCTCGCGCGAGTCACGACGGGCATCGGCACCAGCGACTTCGCCGTCTGCCATTTGCGCAGGAGGCGCTGCATGTTGTCGACGTACGCGGGGCCTTCCTCGGTGTAGCGCGCGTATCGATCCTTGGTGGTGCCCCGGGTGAAGTAGCTCCCCTTGGTGGGGTGCGTGCCGGGATACGTGCGGTACGGGATGCCGTCGCCGTCGACGTCGAGATAGCGGCCGAAGTCGCGCCCGGCCTCGAGCTCGGCCTCGGTCATCACCTTGCCGCGGTCCATGACGCGCGTGTCGTCCCACTCGAGCGGCGCGGTGAGCCAGTCCTGCATGCCGATGTCGAGGTCGAGCATGACGAAGATGGGCGTCTGCAGGCGATCGGCCAGGTCGAACGCCTGCGCGCCGAACGCGAACGCCTCCGTCGGGTCTTCCGGAAGCAGCATCACGTGCTTGGTGTCGCCGTGCGACGCGTAGGCGCACGAGAGGAGGTCCGCCTGCTGCGTGCGCGTGGGCATGCCCGTCGATGGGCTCCCGCGCTGCACGTCGAAGAGCACGACGGGGATCTCCGCGAAGTACGCGAGCCCCAGGAACTCCTGCATCAGCGACACCCCGGGCCCCGACGTGCTCGTGAACGCGCGCGCGCCGTTCCAGGCCGCGCCTATCACCATGCCGATCGACGCGAGCTCGTCCTCCGCCTGCACGATCGCGTAGCGCTTCTTCTTCGTGACGGGATCGTGGCGATACTTGCGGCAGTACTTCTGGAACGCCTCGGCGAGCGACGACGACGGCGTGATGGGATACCATGCCGCGACGGTCGCGCCGCCGTACATCGCGCCCAGCGCCGCCGCGCTGTTGCCGTCGATGAAGATGTGGTCGCCCACCTTGTCGCTGCGCGCGACGCGAATGGGGAGCGGGCAGGCGAAATGGGCAAGCGCGTAGTCGCGGCCCATCCCGAACGCCTTGCGATTGGACTCGAGGAGCGCCTCCTTGCCCTTGTACTGCTCGCCGAAGAGCTTCTCGATCTCGGCGGGATCGATGTCGAGGAGCGCTGAGAGCGCGCCGAGGTAGATGATGTTCTTGAAGAGCTGGCGCTGGCGCGCGTCGGTGTACTCGGCGTTGCAGATGCCGGTGAGCGGCATGCCGAGGAGCGTCACGTCCTCGCGGAAGCGCGACGGCGGGATCGGGCGCGTGGAGTCGTAGAAGAGCCAGCCGCCCGGGTCGACCTCCGCGACGTCCTTCTCCCACGTCTGCGGGTTCATCGCCACCATGAGGTCGACGCCGCCCCGCCGGCCGCGCCAGCCGTCGCCGACGACGCGCACCTCGTACCACGTGGGCAGCCCCTGGATGTTCGAGGGGAAGATGTTGCGGGCGGCGACGGGCACGCCCATGCGAAGGATCGAGCGCGCGCGCGAAGAGGCCGTTCGCCGACGCCGAGCCCGAGCCGTTGACGTTGGCGAACTTGACGACGAAGTCGTTGACGCGAAGCGAGGTTTCGATGTCGGTGCGCATGTCGGTCGTATCCCGTGCGTCAGTCCGCCGCCATCGGCTGCGGCTCGCTCGCGTGCTTGCGCCGGCAGCGGTCGTCGGCGTGCGCCGTCTCGAGCAGGAACTTCTGCATGTCCCACGCGCCCGTCGGGCAGCGCTCGGCGCACAGGCCGCAGTGCAGGCACACGTCCTCGTCCTTCACCATCACGCGGCCGGTCTTGAGCTCGCCCGAGACGTACAGCTCCTGCGCGAGGTTGACGGCGGGCGCCATGAGGCGCGTGCGAAGGTCGGGCTCGTCGCCGTTGCGCGTGAACGTGATGCAGTCCATGGGACAGATGTCCACGCACGCGTCGCACTCGATGCACAGCTTGCCGCTGAACACCGTCTGCACGTCGCAGTTGAGGCAGCGCTGCGCCTCCGCGAACGCGAGCTTCGGGTCGAAGCCCAGCTCCACCTCCACCTTGATGCTGGCGAGCGCGATCTTCGTGTCCTTGAGAGGCACGCGGAAGCGCCGGTCCGAGGTGATCGCGTTGTCGTAGCTCCACTCGTGGATGCCCATCTTCTGCGACACGAGGTTGACGTGCGGCGGCGGACGCTTCGAGTCGTCGAGCCCGCGGCAGAAGAGATCGATCGAGATGGCGGCGTCGTGGCCATGCGCGACGGCCCAGATGATGTTCTTCGGCCCGAACGCGGCGTCGCCGCCGAAGAAGACGTTCGGCAGGGTCGAGGCCATGGTCGCCTTGTCGACGACCGGCATGCCCCACTTCGTCGAACGCGATGCCCAGGTCGCGCTCGATCCAGGGAAATGCGTTCTCCTGCCCGATCGCCACGAGCACGTCGTCGCAGGGGAAGTGCACGTCCGGCTCGCCGGTGGCTACGAGCTGCCGCCGGCCCTTCGCATCGCGCTGCGGCGCCACCTTCTCGAACGTGACGCCCGTGAGCTTGCCGCCGTCGTGCGTGAACGCCTTGGGCACGAGGTAATTGTGGATGGGAATGCCCTCGTGCCCGGCGTCCTCCTTCTCCCACGGCGACGCCTTCATCTCGTCGAAGCCCGAGCGCACGACGACGTGCACGTCCTCGCCGCAGGCGCTTCGCGCTGCGGCAGCAGTCCATCGCGGTGTTGCCGCCGCCCATGACCACGCGCGCGATGCGCGTCGTGTGCCCGAACGACACGCTCGACAGCCAGTCGATGCCGATGTGGATGTGGGCCGCGGCCTCGCTGCGGCCGGGGATGTCGATGTCGCGACCGCGCGGCGCTCCGCTGCCGACGAACACCGCGTCGAAGCCCTGCCCCAGGAGCGACTTCATGCTGTCGATGCGCTGGCCGGGACGGAAATCGACGCCCATGTCGAGCACGTAGCCCATCTCCTCGTCGATGACGCTCTCGGGCAGGCGGAACTTGGGGATCTGCGTGCGCATCATCCCGCCCGCCTTGCCGTCGCCGTCGAACACGACGAGCTCGTAGCCGAGCGGTGCGAGATCGCGCGCGACCGTGAGCGAGGCGGGACCGGCGCCGACCATCGCGACCCGCTTGCCGTTCCTATGCGCGGCGCGCGCGGGGAGGCGATCGCGGATGTCTTCCTTGTAGTCGGCGGCGACGCGCTTCAGCCGGCAGATCGCCACGGGCTCGGGCTTGGCCTTCTTGTCGTGGCCCTCCTCGACGCGCCCGCGCCTGCACGCGGGCTCGCAGGGGCGGTCGCAGGTTCGACCCAGGATGCCGGGGAAGACGTTCGACTTCCAGTTGACGAGATACGCGTCGCCGTAGCGTCCCGCGGCGATGAGGCGGATGTATTCGGGAACCGGTGTGTGGGCGGGGCACGCCCACTGGCAATCGACGACCTTGTGAAAGTAATCGGGCTGCGCAATATCCGTCGGGTTCAAACAGCCTTCTTCAGTGGCCTGCCGGAACGCGCGCTCTTGTCGATTGGCTTTGCGTCGCGGGAGCGTCTTGACTCGCCCCGGTCCGGCTTCGCTGCCGCGATGCTACGCCTTTCTCGCGCCCGGTGAAACGCGAACGTGCACTCGAGTGCGCCGGCGCGCGAGACCCACCCGCGCTTTGTTGCGACGCAACAATCGCGAGTCCTTGCCACGCCGCTTAGAATGTCCCCATGAACGCACCCGACGCCCTTCCCCAAAGGCTCACCTCCTTCTCCCACGGCGGCGGCTGCGGCTGCAAGATCGCGCCCGGCGTGCTGCAGGAGATCCTCGCCAAGGCGAATCCCCTGGCGATGCCCGCAGGCCTCATGGTCGGCACCGAGACCTCCGACGACGCCGCGGTCTACCGCATCAACGACACGCAGGCCATCGTCGCCACGACCGACTTCTTCATGCCCATCGTCGACGACCCGTTCGACTTCGGCGCGATCGCGGCCACCAACGCCATCTCCGACGTCTACGCGATGGGCGGCACGCCGCTCTTCGCGCTCGCGCTCGTCGGCATGCCCATCGACCGCCTGCCGCTCGACACCATTCGCCGCATCCTCGAAGGCGGCGAGAGCGTGTGCGCGAAGGCGGGCATCCCGGTCGCGGGCGGCCACACCATCGACTCGGTCGAGCCCATCTACGGCCTCGTCGCCATCGGCCTCGTCGATCCGCGGAACCTGAAGCGCAACGCGGGTGCGCGGCCCGGCGATCGCCTCGTGCTCGGCAAGCCGCTCGGCATCGGCATCTACAGCGCCGCGCTCAAGAAGGAGAAGCTGCCGCCCGCCGCGTACGCGACGATGATCGCGAGCGCGACGAAGCTCAACACGACCGGCATCGCGCTCGGCAAGCTCGACGGCGTGCACGCGCTCACCGACGTCACCGGGTTCGGCCTGCTCGGGCACCTCCTCGAGATCTGCAGGGGGTCGGGCGTCGCCGCCAGCGTCGGCTTCGCGAAGCGTGCCGCTGCGCAGGCGCGCTCGACCTCGCGCGCGGCATCTTCACCGGCCTCGGGGCGCAACTTCGCGGGCTACGGCAAGGACGTCGACTGGCGCTCCTCGACGCCGCGGCGCGCTGCTCCTCACCGAGCCCGCAGACCTCCGGCGGCTTGCTCGTCGCGTGCGTGCCCGAGGCCGTCGCGGACGTGCTCGACGTCTTCCGCCGCGAGGGCTTTGCGGACGCGCGGGAGATCGGCGGCATCGCGGCCGGCGCGCCGCGCGTCGCGGTCGCCTGAATGCCCGGGGGCCCGAGATCGCGCGGCCGACGCCGTCGGGCGCGCGCTCGTCGGCCCCGCGCTGTCGCGCATCGAGTACCGCGTGCCGCGGCTCGCGCGCAAGGCGAAGCGTCTCGCGGGCGCGTCGGTGACCCGCGTGCACGCCCGCGGCAAGGCGCTCCTCATCGACTTCGATTGCGGCATCACCCACTACAGCCACAACCAGCTCTACGGCGAATGGGAGGTCACGCGCACGGGAGAGGCGCTCGACAGCCATCGCGTCGCGCGCGTCGTGCTCGCCACACCCGCGCGCACCGCGACGCTCTACAGCGCGACGCAGATCGACCTCGTGCCCACGGCGCAGGTCGATGCGATCCCCTACATCGCGAGCCTCGGCCCCGACATCCTCGACGCCGCGACGACGGAAGCCACGCTCCGCGCACGCCTCGACGATCCGCGCTTTCGCCGTCGCTCGCTTGCGAGCTGCTCCTCGACCAGGGGTTCGTGGCGGGGCTCGGCAACTACCTCCGCAGCGACATCCTGTTCGCCGCGGGACTGACCGCGGGCATGCGGCCGGCCGACCTCGACGACGCGCAGCGCGCCGCGCGCCTGTTTGAATGCGACGGCTCGCGCCAGAGCTACCGCACGCGCGGGGTCACCAACGACGTCGCACGCGCGAAGCGCAGGCCAGGAGGCCGCGTTCGAGGACTACCGCTTCCTCGTGTACGGCCGCGAAGGCAATCCCTGCTGGACCTGCGGCACGACCATCGTGCGCCACGACGCGGGCGGTCGCGGCCTCTTCCATTGCCGCGTGCCAAGCCATCCCGGTGGGTAGCACGTTCGCCCGCGCCGCGCGGGCCCTCGCCTGCGCCGCCGCGCTCGCCTGCCGGTGACGGGCACGAGCGCCGACGGCGTGGCCGTCGAGTCGCCGCTTCCGATGCATCGGGCGTCTTCGGCCTCTATCGCGGACGCGTTCCGCATCGTCAAGGGCGGTGCGCGCCTGTCCCGCCTCGCGCCAGGCGCGGTACTTCCGCGACGAAGACCATCGCGGTCAGAACCCGGCCTGCCCGTCGCCTCGTACTCGAAAGGCGTGCGCGCGTTCGACGACGTGCGCGCCTGGGCCGCCGCGCGGCCGCGCGACGCGGCGCTCGATTTCCCGCCGCTCGTGTGGGTCGCGGCACCGCAAGTCGCGCGGGGCGCGCGACTGTCGGCGGATGGCGCGAGCCTCTCCGGCCTCCCGGCGCATCGGTGCGAAGGATCCCGCTCAATCGGTCGTGCCGACGCGACGTCCGTCGCGTACCTGTCTGCTGGCCATCCGCTCACGGTGCGCGGCACGTCCGGCGAGTCGGATTCGCCGCGCACGCTGTGGCCGAGGACTTCGCGGTGGGTCCGACCGCGCCACCGTCGCGCGCTGGCGGAGGGATCGCCGGCACTCGCGCTGCGCGCGCTCATACGCAGGCGCCGCGCGGCGGCGCGCAATCGCCGTACGAGGCGCGCACGCTGTGGCAGCGCGACGCGAGCGCGTCCGACTGGAGCGGCAAGGCCGTCGTTGCGCTCATGGTGAACGGCGCGCAGGGCGACGACGACGAGGCGCACGGCGGCCACTTCGCCATCGTAACCGGCCGCATCGCGCGTGACGGCAACATCGGGCAGTGGCTCGCCAACAACTTCTACTCGCTCGACGTCGAGAGCGGAAGAGCATCATTGCGGCGCCGGTACCGCTCGACGATTACCTGGGCGACCTCAACAGCGGACAAGCGTGGTACCGGCCGAGCTACCTCGTCGTGCTCGTGCTGCGCGACGCCCGCGCCGCGCCTCGTGCAGTCCGCGCTCGGGCGCGTGTTCAATCAGTTCTACCGCCACCAGCTCACGTACTAGCACCCCACGGAGAACTGCGAGCATCAGCGTCGACACGCTGCGCGCGCTGGGCTGGGACGTGCCCGCGCGCGGGCCGTCGGGGCGCCTTCTCGCGTGGGTCGCGTTCCCGCTCGTCGCGGCCAGGAGCATTCGATCGGCAGGGCGGCTCGCCTTCGAAACTACCTCTACGCCGACCAGGGTGCGGCTCATGCCGGCCGCGGCGCTCGAGTCGCTCGCGAGCGTGCTCTCGCTCGTGCGCGGAGGCGCGCCGGCGGGCGACGGCGTGCTCGCGCGCATGCTTGCCGAGGACGTCGACGCCGTCGCCTATGTGCGCGTGCCGCAGCTTCCGTCGAGCCGCGCGTTCGGGGATGCGCCGGCCGTCACCACCGCGGAGTACAAGTCGCGCGTTCCCGACGACCCCGCGCTCGCGCAGATCGTGCCGGTCCCGCCGCGGCCGTTTCCCGACGGGCTCCGCGACCCCGATCTCCTCGACGTGCGGTGGCACCCGTCCGACCTACGCGGCCATCGCGTGGGCGATCGGCACGATCGTGGGCATCCCGCTGCTGCTGTGGCGGGCGTGGCGATGGCGCAAGCTCAGGCGCCGCGCTCCAGCAGCCGGTCGCGCTTCGCGAGCGCAGGGAACCACCGGACCCAGAGCGCGGCGACGATGAGCGTGCCGACACCGCCCACGACCGTCGCGCCGATGGGCCCGATCACCGCGGCCATCGTGCCCGCGCGGAATTCGCCCAGCTCGTTGCTCGCGCCGATGAATACGCCGTTGACGGCGCTGACGCGTCCACGCATGTCGTCGGGCGTATCGAGCTGCACGAGCGTCTGGCGCACGATGACGCTGACCATGTCGGCGCCGCCGCTGATCGCGAGCGCGACAAGCGACAGGAAGAAGTCGCGCGACAGCCCGAATACCACGATGGCGGCGCCGTAGATCGCGACCGACGCGAACATCCGCCTGCCGACGTGACGCGCGAGCGGCCGCTGCGCGAGCGTGAGCCCCACGGCGAACGCGCCCAGCGCGGGCGCCGCGCGCAGGACACCCAGTCCCCACGGCCCCGTGCCGAGAATGTCCTTCGCGTAGATCGGCAGGAGCGCCGTGGCGCCGCGGGAAGGACCCGCGAAGAAAGTCGAGCGAGATCGCGCCCAGCACCTGCTTCTTGCGCCATATGAACGTGAACCCCGCCATGAGCGACTCCACGGACACCGGCGCGACGTTGCCCATGGGCGCGATGCGCGGGATCATCATGAGGAGCCCGAGCGAGATCGCGAAGAAGGCGAGGCACGTGAAATACGTGACCGCCGCGCCGAACGCGTACAGGAAGCCGCCGAGGACAGGCCGCCGATGCCGCAGAACTTGAGGAGCGTGGAGCTCGCCGCGAAGGCGCGCGGCAGCTCGTCGGTGGACACGAGCGCGGGCACGATCGCCTGTTGCGAAGGCATCTGCAACGCGCGCGCCACGCCCATCACGATGCACATCGCGAAGATGGTGTGGCGGCCCACCCATCCGGACGCGCTGCCCACCGACAGCACGACGGCCGCGACCGCCTGCAGCGCGAGCGCCGAGGCGAGCACGCCGCGGCGGTCGACACGATCGACCCACTGCCCCGCGGGCAGCGTGAGGAGCAGCGCGGGAATGAACTGCGCGAGCCCCACGAGGCCCAGGTCCCACGCGCTGCCGGTCAGGTCGTAGATCTGCCACGCGAGCGCGACCATGATCATCTGGTTCGCGATGCTCCCGGCCAGCCGCACGAGCAGGAAGCGGCGGAAGTTCGGGGAGAAACGGGACGAAGGCTCGGCGGACGGCCGCGGGGGCATCCGCCGAATCTATCACGCGGGGCAGAGCACCCGCAGCCGGTGGCCATCCGGATCGAGGGCGACGAACGTGCGGCCGAAGTCGAGGTCGACCGGCGCCTGCGCGATGGCGATGCCTTTCGCGCGCCACGCCTCGTGCGTGGCATCGACGTCGCCTGCGCCGCGTGACAGCGAGGTGTACCCCGGCCGCCGCGGCTCGGGGTTCCACCGTGTGCCGCGACCACAGGCCGAGCATGACGCCTTCGCGCAGCGGGAGCATCGCGAACGTGGGCGACGCCTCGACCGGCGGGCGCCCGAGCACGCGCTCGTAGAACGCGGCGCTCGCCGGTGGATCGTCGACGTACAGGATCACGAAGCTGAAATCGGGCATGACGGATCTCCTTGACGTGGGGCTCGCGGATGCGGCGAGCCCATTGTCGGCGGCGACCGTGTCAGTTTCCGTCAGCAGCCGGCGGGATCGACTGCTCCGCGCGCCACGCGCGCAGGAAGTCGAGGCGACGGCGCGGGTAGCGCGCGTCCGTCGGCGTGATCGAGACGATGCGGTCGGCGCGAAAGTGGCGAGTCGCCTCGCGCAGCTCGCAGTAAGCGACGACGACTTGCGCGCGATCGAAGCCGAGCGCCGACAGCCGGTCCGCGCGTCGTCTCGCGCCCGGCCGGGTCGAGGTACGCGAGCGACAGCTTGCGCTCGCCGCGGATCGCCCGGCGCACGACCGAGACGTCCACGGTGCCCGTCGCCACGGAGGGCCAGGCCTGGCGAACAACGCCGTGGTCGCGAGCTCGTGCCGCGCCTCGTCGGGGAGCACCGCGCCGATCTTGGCAGCGCGTTGCGCGCCGCGTCGGCGAGCCGCGCGTCGGCGGTCGGCGACGGCGCGTTGCCGAGCGCGAGAACCCGCGATCTCGTCGTCCGAAAACCTCGAGCAGCAGCGGGGTACCCCG
>JBGAIS010000116.1:0-12725 GCA_044225355.1 Casimicrobiaceae bacterium
CGTCGCGCGATTCAATTGAACCAGCTCTTCTTGCGCGGGACCGCCTCGACCACGGGGCCGGGTCCCTTGCCGGGCTCGGGCACGCGGACCGTCACCTTCTGGCGGCTCACGGGGTAGCACACGCCGGCGTCCGCGCAGCCCTGCGAATCGGCCACCAGCACGACCGACTGGCCGGGCGAGGCGGCGGCCAGCGGCAGGCGTACCACGACGTCGCCTCGATAGGTCTCGACCTTGCCGAAGAACGCGTCGTCCTTGACCTTGCCGGGCGGGAGCGTCGCCGGCAGGTCGGTCATCCCGGGATCGAGCGCGAACTTGATCTTGTCCCGGTACAGGTAATAGCCGTCGGTCACCTCGAAGCGCGCCTCGAGCGTGCGGTCGTCCAGCGCGCGCGCCGAAAGGCGGAACGCCTCCTGCGGCGGAAGGAGCTTGGGGTCGGCCAGCACGGGCGCCGGCAGAGCGAGCGCGGCGACGAGGCTAGCGAGGGCCAGTCTCGGCGCGAATCCAGTCGAAGTAGCGGGCGAGGCCATGGAGTACGGGGACCGCAACGATCTCGGGAAGTTCGTAAGGATGGGCGGCCAGGATCGCGGCCTCGACGTGAGGATACAGCGCCTCGCGGGTCTTGATGGCGAGCGGCACCTCGGTCGCAGTTTCGATTTGGCCTTGCCAGTGATACATTGACTCGACGGGCGCCCCGACATTCACGCAAGCGGCCAGCCGCCCGGTCAGGAGCGACCGCGCGAGGGCCAGCGCCGCTTCGCGATCGGGCAACGAAGTCAGCACGAGAATCGCCGCGTCCGGCAAGGAGACTCCATGCGTTTCGTCGTGCTCGCGATTCTACTGGCATTCCCTCTCGCCGACCTCTACGTCACGGCGCGCATCGCGCGCTGGACGGGCGTCCCGCTGTGGGTCTGGCTCGCGGGGTCCTTCCTGGCCGGGCTCCTGCTCCTTCGCAACCAGCGCATCGAGTTCCGCTCGCGCCTCGTGGCCGCGCTGCACGGCGAGCAGTGGATCCTGCGCGGGGTGCTCGACAGCGGCCGCAAGGTGCTCGCGGCGTTCCTGCTGATCCTGCCGGGGATCGCGTCGGACCTGATGGCGCTCGTGCTCCTCGCCCTTCCCCTCAACGTCGGCAGGGTCGGGCAACCTCAGCCGCAGTACGCCGGACGCTACCGCCGCGACGCGATCGACGGCGACTACCGCCGCCTCGATTAGGCCCTGGTCGCGGCCCGCTACTTCATCCGGTCGATGACGGTGGGCTGCGCCTTCGCGGCGCGCCGGTACGCCCACGCCATCATCCCGGCGCCGAGCACGATCATGGGCAGCGACAGGAGCTGCCCCATGGTGAGGCCCCCCGCGAGATAGCCCAGGAACGCATCCGGCTCGCGCGCGAATTCCTCGACAAAGCGCACGGTGCCGTAGCCCAGTAGGAACAGCCCCGACACCGCGCCCATCGGCCGCGGCCGCGCGGCGAACATCCACAACACCGCGAACAGCAGCAGGCCCTCGAGCGCCGCGTTGTAGAGCTGCGAGGGATGGCGCGGCAGGTTGTCCACCTGCGGGTAGATCATGGCCCACGGCACGTCGGTGACGCGCCCGACGAGCTCGCCGTTGATGAAGTTGCCGATGCGCCCCGCCCCGAGTCCCAGCGGGCACAGCGGCGCGATGAAGTCGGTCACGTCGAGCCAGCGCTTGTTGCGCCTCCGCGCGAAGAGCCACATGGCGACGAGCACGCCCAGGAAGCCCCCGTGGAAGCTCATGCCGCCCGACCATATCTCAAAGATCTCGGCCGGATGCGCCGCGTAGTACAGCGGCTTGTAGAACAGGACGTACCCCAGGCGTCCACCGAGGATCACCCCGAACACGCCGTAGAACAACATGTCGTCGACGTCGCGCGGATGCCATCCGGTGAGCAGGTTGCGGCGCGCGCGGATCTTCCCCAGCACCACCACCAGCACGAAGGCGACGAGGTACATGAGCCCGTACCAGCGCACGGCGATGGGGCCCAGGTGGATCGCTACGGGATCGAACTGCGGGTGAACGAGCATCGAAGCCCTTGGTGGAGGCTGCTAGAATCGCCGGTCGATTATACAAAGCCGTTCGCCTCGAGGTCCTCATGCCGTCCAACCGCCGCTCGCGTCTCATCACGCATGGCATCGCCCGCTCTCCCAATCGCGCCATGCTGCGCGCCGTCGGCTTCGGCGACGACGATTTCGACAAGCCCATCGTCGGCGTGGCCAATGGCCACAGCACGATGAACCCGTGCAACGCGGGCATCCAGCCGCTCGTCGATCGCGCGATGGCCGCGCTGTCCGCCAGCGGCGCGATGCCGCAGGTGTTCGGCGTGCCCACCGTCACCGACGGCATCGGCATGGGCACCGAGGGCATGAAGTACTCCCTCGTGTCGCGCGAGGTGATCGCCGACGCGATCGAGACGTCGGTCAACGGCCAATGCATGGACGGCGTGCTCGTCGTCGGCGGCTGCGACAAGAACATGCCCGCGGGCATGATGGCCCTTGCGCGCATGAACGTGCCCGGCATCTACGTCTACGCAGGCACCATCAAGCCCGGAGAATGGAAGGGCAAGGCGCTCACCATCGTGTCCCCGTTCGAGGCCGTCGGCGCGTACACCGCGGGCACGATGAGCAAGGAAGACTACGACGGCATCGAGCGCCACGCGTGCCCGTCGGTGGGCGCGTGCGGCGGCATGTACACCGCGAACACGATGTCGTCGTCGTTCGAGGCGCTGGGCATGAGCCTGCTGGGCTCGTCGCAGATGGCCTCGCCCGACGCCGAGAAGGCCGACTCCGCCGCGGAATCGGCGAAGGTGCTCGTGAAGGCCATCGAGAGCGACCTCAAGCCGCGCGACATCATCACCCGGAAGTCGATCGAGAACGCGATCGCGCTCGTCATGGCCACCGGCGGCTCCACCAACGCCGTGCTGCATTACCTCGCCATCGCGTCCGCGGCGGAAGTGCCGTGGACCATCGACGACTTCGAGCGCATCCGTCAGAAGGTGCCGGTGCTGTGCGACTTGAAGCCTTCGGGCAAGTACGTCGCGGT
This sequence comes from Casimicrobiaceae bacterium, assembly GCA_044225355.1. Classification (GTDB taxonomy): domain Bacteria; phylum Pseudomonadota; class Gammaproteobacteria; order Burkholderiales; family Casimicrobiaceae; genus VBCG01. Next base: position 3,058 of record JBGAIS010000116.1, read on the forward strand.
GGACTTCCATCGCGCGGGCGGCGTGCCGCAGGTGCTCAAGATGCTGCTGAAGGCGGGCCTCCTGCACGGCGACTGCGTCACTATCACCGGGCGCACGATGGCCGAAGAGCTGGCCCACGTGCCCGACACGCCCCGCGCGGACCAGGACGTGATCCATCCGATCGACCAGCCGCTGTACAAGCAGGGCCATCTCGCGATCCTGCGCGGCAACCTCGCCACCGAGGGCTGTGTTGCCAAGATCACCGGCCTCAAGAACCCGACCATCACCGGCCCCGCGCGCGTGTTCAACTCCGAGCCCGAGGTCATGGCGGCGATCATGGACCGCAAGATCAAGGCCGGCGACGTCGTCGTCATCCGCTACGAGGGCCCGAAGGGCGGCCCCGGCATGCAGGAAATGCTCGCGCCCACCTCCGCGCTCATCGGGCAGGGCCTCGGCGAATCGGTGGGGCTCCTGACCGACGGCCGCTTCTCCGGCGGCACGTGGGGCATGGTCGTGGGCCACGTCGCGCCCGAGGCGTTCGTCGGCGGCACCATCGCGCTCGTGCAGGAAGGCGACTCGATCACCATCGACGCGCACAAGCTCCTCATCCAGCTCAACGTCGACGAAGCCGAGCTCGCGCGTCGACGCGCCGCATGGAAGGCCCCCGCTCCGCGGTACACGCGCGGGCTCCTCGCCAAGTACACGCGCCTCGTCTCCACCGCGAGCAAGGGCGCGATCACCGACGCATCATGAATCGACTCCCTCTCGCCCTCGTCGCCGCCGTCCTCGTCGCTGGCTGCGCCACGCCGCCCGCTCCCGATGCCCCTCCCGCGCCGCGCACGCCCGAGCAGGTCGCGCGCCCGGCCGGCCCGTACGCGCTCGTCAACGCCGGATTCGAATCCACCGCTCCCGGACGGCGCAACGACCCCGAAGGCTGGTTCACGTTCCAGCACGCGGGAGACGTGTCGTACAAATTCTCGCTCGACACGGACTCCCCGCACGGCGGCCTGCGCAGCCTGCGCATCGACAACGTCGGGCCCGAGCCCTACGGCGCGATCGCGCAGGTCGTGGAGGCCCGCTACTTCGCAGGCAAGGTCGCGCGGTACTCGGCTTGGGTGCGCACGCGCGACGTGACCGGCGCCGGCGGCGGCATCACCATCCTCGCGCTCGCCAACGGCGCGCCCCTCGCGCAGAACTTCATGGAAGCCACGCCCATCAAGGGCACCACCGGCTGGACGCGATACACCATCACGCTGCCCGTGCCGCCGCGCGCGGAACGGCTCGAATTCGGCGCCATGCTGCAGGGGCCGGGCTCGCTCTGGCTCGACGACACCGAGCTCGAGTTCACGAACCCGTGACGGCCGCGCCGCTGTCGGCGAGCGCCCGGCGCGTGCAGGATGCGCTCGACGCGGCGGGCGTGGCCTCGCGCATCGTCGAGCACGAGACCTCGGCACGCACGTCCGCCGAGGCCGCGGCCGTCCTGGGATGCGCGGTCGGGCAGATCGCGAAGTCGCTCGTGTTCCGCGCGGCGTCCGGCGCCTCCGTGCTCGTCATCGCGAGCGGCGCGAATCGCGTCGACGAAGGCAAGATCGCAGCACTCGCCGGCGAGCCCATCGGCAAGGCCGACGCGGCCTTCGTGCGCAACGCGACGGGCTATGCGATCGGCGGCATCCCGCCGCTCGCCCACGCGCAGCCGTCCGCGACGTTCGTCGACCGCGACCTCATGCAGTACGACGTCGTGTACGCGGCGGGCGGCACGCCGCATGCGATGTTCCCCATCGCGCCGGCGGACCTCGTGCGCGTGGCGGGCGGCGCAGTGGCCGACACCGCGCCCTAGCCTTCGGAGCTTCGAGCCCTTGGATCGCCGTCGCTTCCTCGTCGCGGCGCCGGTCATGCTCGGGGGATGCGTGGCGGTGGGCGGCGTCTCGGGGCCGCCGGCGCAGGCGCCTTCCGTGCGTGTCGGCGACACGTGGACCTACGACTGCGCCGACGGCTTTCGCCTGCCCGTGCGCTGGGTCGAGACGCACGAGGTCACGGCGGTGGACGACACCGGCATCGCGGTGCGCGTGACGCTCGCGGGCCCCACCATGAACTACTCGCGCGTCGAGCTATGGCAGTCGCCGGGCGTGGTCAAGATCGGCGCGGTGTACGACCCCGTCGAGACGCGCACCTTCGCGCCGCCGCTCGTCCGCTACGACTTTCCCCTCACGCCGGGCGCGAGCTGGAGCCAGCGCCTCACGAATCCCGATCCCTCCAATCAGCTCGTGAGCCAGGTGGGCCGCTACGTGCGCGTCGGGGGCTACTCGCCGGTGGCGACGCCCGCGGGCACGTTCGACGCGATCGAGATGCGGACGATCATGAGCGTCGACGACAACCATCCGTTCCGCTTCCCCACGCAATGCGACTACGTGACGTGGTGGTCGGAGGCCGTGGGCGCCAAGGTGAAGGAGACGAGGTACGCGACCTACCTCGAGCGCGGCGATTCGCTCGACGGCGCCGTCGCCATCCGCGCGCAGAACACGCTCATCGTGCTCGCTTCGTACTCGCGGGCGGCGCGATAGATTTTTTCCGCGCCTGGTTGCGCAGCGCGGCGCCGATCGCGAGCCGCAGCCAGTCGCGCATCGCCGCGGGGCTCTCGAGCGCCTCGCCGGGCGGGGCGAAATAGCTCGTCACCTCGCGCGTTCCGCGCCTCGTCGCGTACTCGAACGGGGCGAGACCTTCGGCCACGAAACGCGGACGCGTCTCGTCGTCGGTCTTGAGGTAGAGCACGTCGGCGACCACGATGGCGACGATGACGCCGTCGACGTAGACCCCGTGCCCGCCGAACATGGCGCGCGACGTCACGCGGCCGGCCTCGCGCATGAGCTCGACGACGTGCGCGACGAAGTCCGGGGAATTCGCCACGCCGGTCCTATAGATGCAGGCGCTGCCAGATGGTGCTGGTGAGCCCCGCGGTGTTGAGCGTGTAGAAGTGCAGCCCCGGCGCGCCTTCCTCGATGAGCTTCGCGCAGAGGTCGGTCACGACGTCGAGGCCGAATGCGCGAATGGAGGGGGCGTCGTCGCCGAACGCCTCGAGCTTGCGGCGGATCCACCGCGGGATCTCGGCGCCGCACGCGTCGGAGAATCGCGCGAGGCGGCTTGCCGAATGGATGGGCATGATGCCCGGGACGATCGGCAACGTGAGCCCGCGCGACGCGCACTCGTCGACGAACCGCCAGTAGGCATCGCGATTGAAGAAATACTGCGTGATGGCGGCGTCGGCGCCGGCGCGCACCTTGCGCTCGAAGTGGTCGAGGTCCTCCGAGGGCGTGCGCGCCTGCGGGTGGTACTCGGGATAGCAGGCGACGTCGACCTTGAAATGGTCGCCCGTCTCTTGGCGGATGAACGCGACGAGGTCGCTCGCGTTGCGGAGCTCGCCTGCATCGACCGACCCGGACGGCAGGTCGCCGCGCAGTGCGACGACGTGCCGGATGCCGTGCGATCGATATTGCGCGAGGATCTCCCGCAGCGACTCGCGCGTGGCGCCGATGCACGACAGGTGCGGCGCGGACGCGAGTCCCTCGCCCATCATCTCGAGCACGGTCTCGAGCGTGCCTTCGCGCGTGGAGCCTCCCGCTCCGAACGTCACCGAGCAGAACTCGGGCTCGAGCTGCGCGAGCTGCGCGCGCGCCGCGCGGAGCTTCGCCTTGCCGTCGGGCGTCCTGGGCGGGAAGAACTCGAAGCTGAACGCGCCGGAGGCCATCAGTCCTTCTTCCTCGGCATGAGGAGCGAGGACAACGCCCACGAGATGATGCTGTACACGATCGCGCCGAACACGCCGGCCCAGAAGCCGTCGACGTGGAAGCCCGGCCAGAACGAGCCCACGGCCCAGAACAGGAGGCCGTTGATCACGAAGATGAAGAGCCCGAGCGTCAGGAGCGTCGCCGGCAGCGTGAGCAGGATGAGCACGGGCCGGATCAGCGTGTTGACGAAGCCGAGCACGATCGCGACCAGGAGCGCCGTGAGGAACGAGTCGACGTTGATCGACTTGAAGACGTAGGGCAGCGCGATGAGCGCCACGGCGTTGATGAGCCAGGTGAGGAGGATGCGCATTGTCGTCGTCGCCTATTCGAGGGCGGCGGACGCGCGCTTCGACGCGCGCCGCCGCGAGTTGCGCGGGAGCGGAAGGGCGCTCCCGCGCACCCGCCGTCAGTACCGGTACGTCTCGGGCTTGTACGGCCCGCGCTTGTGCACGCCGATGTAGCGGGCCTGCTTGTCCGAGAGATCGGTCAGCATCGCGCCGAGCTTCGACAGCTGCAGCCGCGCGACCTTCTCGTCGAGGTGCTTCGGCAGCACGTACACGCCCACCGGATATTGCTTGCCGCCGGTCTTGGCGTCGTTCCACAGCTCGATCTGCGCCATCGTCTGGTTGGCGAACGAGGACGACATCACGTACGACGGGTGGCCCGTGCCGCATCCCAGGTTCACGAGGCGCCCTTCCGCCAGCAGGATGATGCGCTTGCCGTCGGGGAAGATGACGTGGTCGACCTGCGGCTTGATGTTCTCCCACTTGCAGGCCTTGAGCGCGGCGACCTCGATCTCGTTGTCGAAGTGGCCGATGTTGCACACGATCGCCTGGTCCTTCATGCGCTTCATGTGCTCGAACGTGATGATGTCGATGTTGCCCGTCGCCGTGACGAAGATGTCGGCCTTGTCGCACGCGTAGTCCATGGTGACCACGCGATAGCCTTCCATCGCGGCCTGCAGCGCGCAGATGGGATCGATCTCGGTGATCCACACCTGCGCGGACAGCGCGCGCAGCGCCTGCGCCGAGCCCTTGCCCACGTCGCCGTAGCCCGCGACCAGCGCGACCTTGCCGGCGACCATGACGTCGGTCGCGCGCTTGATGCCGTCGACGAGCGACTCGCGGCAGCCGTAGAGGTTGTCGAACTTCGATTTCGTCACCGAGTCGTTGACGTTGATGGCGGGGAAGCCCAACTTGCCTTCCTTGTGCATCGTGTACAGGCGCTTCACGCCCGTCGTGGTCTCCTCGGTCACGCCCTTGATGCCCGCCTTGAGCTTCGAGTAGAACCTGGGATCCTTCGCGAGCTTCGACTTGATCGCGTCGAACAGCGAGGTCTCCTCCTCGTTGGTCGGATGCGCGATGCACGAGGCGTCGGTCTCGGCCTGGGTGCCGAGGTGCACGAGGAGCGTCGCGTCGCCGCCGTCGTCGAGGATCATGTTGGGGCCGTTGCCGCCCGCCCACTCGAAGATGCGATGCGTGTAATCCCAGTATTCGGCGAGCGTCTCGCCCTTGTACGCGAAGACCGGCGTGCCGCTCTTCGCGATGGCCGCGGCGGCGTGGTCCTGCGTCGAGTAGATGTTGCAGGAGGCCCAGCGCACCTCGGCGCCCAGCGCCTGGAGCGTCTCGATGAGCACGGCCGTCTGGATCGTCATGTGCAGCGAGCCCGCGATGCGCGCACCGCGCAGCGGCTGCGTCGGCGCGAACTCCTCGCGGATCGCCATGAGGCCCGGCATCTCGGTCTCCGCGATGCGGATCTCCTTGCGACCCCAGTCGGCGAGCGAGAGATCGGCGACCTTGAAGTCGGCGAAATTCTTCGATTCGTTTGCAGCGTTCATGCGTCACTCCTTGTCGAGCGACCCGCTGCGGATGAAAGAGGCACTCTCGTCATCCCGCGAGCGAGTCGCGGTTCAACGAGCGCAGTTGCGAAGGGTGAAGCCTCGAGCCTGGCCCTGCTTGAAGAAAGCGGGTTGCAACGCTCCTCGAGGAAGCGCGATCTTACCCGATTTTGCCGCCCCTGGGCTCGGGAGGCGGATAGCCGCTCGCGGCGAAGATCGCGTTCGACAGGCTCGACTCGCGCTTGTAGAAGCCCTCGGTGTGGAAGGTCTCAGCGAGGCCGAAGTGCTCGTAGTCGAGGTGATGCAGGAACTCGTGCACGACCGTGCGCACGAACGACCGGAACGCCACCACCTGCTTCTTGTGCGCGGTGCGCATCCATACCGAGATGCGCGCCACCGGCAGTTCCTCGTCGGGCTCGTACAGGCCGTGGAGCTCGCCCTCGACGTCGGAGGGGCGGACCGCGAGCACCCGCACGTCGACGGGCGGCACGCCGAAGCCCTCGACCAGCGCGTCGACGAGCCGCTGCGAGCCTTTCTGGACGGTGGCGCGATGCCCCCGCACGAGCCCGTCGTCGAGCTCGCGCACCGCGTCCGCCACGAGGCAGCCCGCGGGCAGGTCGATGGCGCCGATCTCGTCGCTGCGCCGGTAGATCGCCTGCCGGCCTGGTGACAGTCGCGCGTAGTAGGCGAAGGGCACGGGGGCTTCCTAAAATGCAAGAGGCCGCCCGGATGAGGGGGCGGCCTCGCGCGTTCGCTGGACGCGGGGGTCCTAGTTCTTCTTGATCTTCTCGAGCATCTTGAAGATGCCCTTGGACGAGCCCACGAACATGCGCTTGAAGGTCTTGGGCAGGCAGCGCCGCTCGAGGGTGTTGCGGCGGGTGCGGGAACGTTCGGCCATGGCGATTTCCGTTAGTGAGTCTTCGACGTTAGAAAGACCAGTATTTTACGGGATTGGACGGGGTGGTGCCAACCGGCGCGCTCGGCGCGGTATTGACCTTGAGCGGTTCGGCATCGGTGGCGGGGGCATACGGCCCACCCCTGACGCTCTCCATGCCCACCGTGCCGAAGAAGTCCGTCACGAGGGCGATGCGCGGCGTGACGCTCACGTCGTAGCGCACCACGCGATCCGGCATGGCGGTGCCGCCGGGCGGGGGCGCCCACACGAACTCGAGCGATCCGCTGCCCGTCTGTACGGCGCGAAAGCGGAACGCCGTGGTATCGGCGGCGCCGACCAGCCCGGGCGGCTTGGGCGCCGGCGTGTAGTCGGGCCCGCCGATCAGCAGGAGGTTGGGGCTGGACGAGCGCAGGAGCCACCCGCCGCCGTCGGCCGGGTCGGGCGGCAGGCTCACCACGAGCGGCGTGCCCGCGCGCAAGCTGACGCTGCCACCCTGCGGAGGCGCCGCGACCTCCTCGCGCTGGATCGTCGAGCACGCGGCAAGGCAAGCCGCAACCGGAACGAGGAGAGCGAGGCTCACGCGCACGATGGCATCCTATTCGACGGAGACGTCCATGCGAAGGGTCTTGTACGGCGCCGTGTCCCACGGACGGCGATACTCGAACGTGAACGACTTGTTACCCGGCTGCTCCGCCCTGAAGCGGAAGATGTTCCAGCCGCCCTCGCCCAGGTAGAAGGCCGTCGCCGACTTGGTGACGTGGATGCGCTCGCCGATGGGCGACAGCAGCGGACCCACGTCCTTGGGCCCGAACCACTGGTAGCCCACCGCCGGATCCGCGTCGAGCAGGAGCTTCAATTCGCCGCCCGCGAGGAGCTTGATCTTCACCCCCGTCGCCGGGTTCTCGAGCTCGACGAACTTGGACGCCTCGGCCGGCGGCACCGACGGCGCGGTTGGCGCGGGCGGCGTCGCGGTGACCGAGGTCATGGTGGGCGCGGGACCAACCGCGGGCTGCTGCTGCGACGCGCACGCCGCGAGGAGGCTCGCAAGGAAAAGCGGGACGAGGCGCCGCATCATCACTTGACCCCCGCGTCGGCCTTGAGCGCCGCGGCGCGGTCCGTCTTCTCCCACGTGAACTCGGGCTCGTCGCGGCCGAAGTGGCCGTAGGCGGCCGTCTTGCGGTAGATCGGGCGCAGCAGGTCCAGCATGCGGACGATGCCCTTGGGCCGCAGGTCGAAGTGCGTGCGCACGAGCTCGGCGATCTTCTCGTCGGAGATCTTGCCGGTGCCTTCCGTGTAGACCGTCACGTTCATCGGTTGCGCGACGCCGATCGCATACGCCACCTGCACCTGGCACTGGCGCGCGAGGCCCGACGCGACGACGTTCTTGGCGACGTAGCGCGCCGCATAGGCGGCCGAGCGGTCCACCTTGGACGGGTCCTTGCCGGAGAACGCGCCGCCGCCGTGCGGCGCCGCTCCGCCGTACGTGTCGACGATGATCTTGCGGCCGGTGACGCCGGCGTCGCCGTGCGGGCCGCCGATCTCGAAGCGCCCAGTGGGATTCACGAGATAGCGCGTGTTGATCAACATGTCCTTCGGCAGCACGGGCTTGACGATCTCCTCGATCACCGCTTCCGCCAGCTTGTCCTGCGCGTCGTTCATCGAGGGATCGTGCTGCGTCGACAGCACGACGGTGTCGATCGAATGCGGCTTGCCGTCCTTGTAGCGGACCGTCACCTGCGACTTCGCATCGGGGCGCAGGAACTTGAGGCGGCCGTCGCGGCGCACTTCGCTCTGGCGCTGCACCAGGCGGTGCGCGTAGTAGATGGGGAAAGGCATCAGCGCGGGCGTCTCGTCGCACGCATAGCCGAACATCAGGCCCTGGTCGCCCGCGCCTTGGTTGAGGTAGTCATCGGACGCGCGATCGACGCCCTGCGCAATGTCGGGCGACTGCTGGCCGTAGCAGACCATGACGGCGCAGCCATCGGCGTCGAAGCGCAGCGCCGGGTCGTTGTAGCCGATCGAGCGGATGGTGTCGCGCGCGACGCGGTTGAAGTCGACCTTCGCCTTCGTCGTGATCTCGCCCGCCATGACGACGAGGCCCGTCGACACGAGCGTCTCGGCCGCGACGCGACCCGTCGGGTCCTGCTCTAGAATGGCGTCGAGCACCGCGTCGGAAATCTGGTCGGCAACCTTGTCGGGGTGGCCTTCCGATACCGATTCCGACGTGAAAAGAAACTCGCTCATCTGGTTCTCCGAATGGGCCGCGCGACGGCGTGGCGCGCCCCGCAACGAGGCGCGAAAGAGGACATGGGTGAAGCCCCGATTTTAACAGAGCGACGCGCCGGGCCGCTGCCCGGCGCCCGCGCGCAATGGGCATGAGCTTGGACCCGGCCGCGATAACCGCAGCGAACGCCGACGGTATCGAAACGGCCGCGCATCTCATCGCCGCGGGCAAGCTCGTCGCGTTCCCGACGGAGACGGTCTATGGCCTTGGCGCCGACGCGGGTAATCCCGACGCGGTGCGCCGCATCTTCGCCGCCAAGGGACGCCCCGCCGACCACCCGCTGATCGTGCACGTTGCGGGCACCGATGCGCTGCCCGCCTGGGCGCGCACGATCCCCGACGGCGCCGCGCGCCTCGCCGCGCGCTTCTGGCCGGGCCCGCTGACGCTGGTGCTGCCGCGCACGGCGCTCGCCGCCGACGTCGTTACCGGCGGCCAGGACAGCGTCGGCGTCCGTGTGCCTTCGCACCCGGTGGCGCTTGCGCTGCTGCGCGCGTGCGCGGCCCGCGGCGTGCAGGGCATCGCAGGGCCGTCCGCCAACCGCTTCGGCCACGTGTCCCCCACCACCGCGCGCCACGTCGCCGACGATCTCGGCAGCGACGTGGCGCTGGTCCTCGACGGCGGCCCGACGCAGGTGGGCATCGAGAGCACGATCGTCGCGTTCACGTCGGCCCGGCCCACGTTGTTGCGGCCCGGCGGTCTCGCCGTCGCCGCGATCGAAGCCGTGCTCGGCACGCGGCTCGCGATGCCGGACGCCGAAGCGCCGCGCGCATCCGGCACGCTCGCCTCGCACTACGCGCCGCACACGAAGGCGACGCTCGTCGCGGGTCATGCGCTGCTCGCCGAACTCGCGCTGCTCGAGGAGCGCGACGAAACGGTGGCCGTGCTCGCGC
>JBGAIS010000117.1:0-13100 GCA_044225355.1 Casimicrobiaceae bacterium
GCGCGCCTCGATCGGCATGGTGACGCAGGACACCTCGCTCCTGCACCGCTCCATCGCCGCCAACATCGCGTACGGCCGTCCCGGGTCGACGGACGCCGAGATCGAGCGCGCCGCCCGCCGGGCGCACGCGCACGAGTTCATCGTCGACCTCATGGACTGGCGCGAGCGCACGGGCTACGAGGCGCACGTGGGCGAGCGCGGCGTGAAGCTCTCGGGCGGGCAGCGGCAGCGCATCGCCATCGCCCGCGTGATCCTCAAGAACGCGCCCATCCTCGTGCTCGACGAGGCCACCTCGGCCCTCGACAGCGAGGTGGAGCTCGCGATCCAGGACCAGCTCCTGGGCCTCATGGAAGGCAAGACGGTGATCGCCATCGCGCACCGGCTCTCGACCATCGCGCGCATGGACCGCCTCATCGTCCTCGAGCAGGGCCGCATCGTGGAGCAGGGCTCGCACGACGAGCTCCTGCGCCAGGGCGGCCACTACGCGCTCCTCTGGAAGCACCAGTCGGGCGGCTTCCTGCCGCACGACGTGCCCGACGACACGGTGCCGGCGCCCGGCGATGCGCCACCCGACGACGCGCCGCCCGTCGACGAGATGCGCGCCGAGGAGCAGCCGTCGCCGTCGGTGAACGACGCGCCGGTGCCCACGCGGACGTGATGCGCGCATTCGCGGCGCTCGCGCTCACGGCCGCGCTGGCGGGATGCGTGTCGCTCACGACGGACCCGCGCGCGCTCATCTACGGTCCGGACGGCGTCGAGGTGCGCACGCTCCCGTGCCCCGCCGCCATCAAGACCGCGCGCGCGTTCGTGCCGGAGGCGTCGGCACCGGCGCTCGATCCCGCGCGCATCCGCCTCCTGACCTGGAACATCCACAAGGAGTCGGATGACGGCTGGCAGCGCGACCTCGCTCGCTTCGCGGCCGACAGCGACATCCTGCTCCTGCAGGAGGTGACGCTGGTCGACCCCCTGCGAGACGTGCTGCAGCACGCGGGCCTGCGATGGGTGATGGCGAGCTCCTTCATCTACCGCGACGTCGACATCGGCGTCGTGACCGCCGCGCGCGCCTCCACGGTCGCACACTGCACGCAGCGCGTCACGGAGCCCCTCATCCTCCTGCCCAAGTCGTCGGTCGTGACGTGGCTCCCGCTGCGCGGCTCGTCGCGAACGCTCGCGGTCGCGAACGTGCACTCGATCAACTTCTCGCTCGGCCTCGACGAGTACGTGGAGCAGTTCGACGGCATCGCGAAGGCCCTCGACGGCCACGAGGGGCCCGTCATCCTGGCAGGCGACCTCAACACGTGGACGCAGGCGCGCCTCGCGGCGCTGCAGGCGGTCGCCACGCGCTTGGGCCTCACCGCCATTCCTTTCGAGGGGCGCACGCGCTTCCTGGGGCGCGAGGTGGATCACATCCTGGTGCGAGGGCTCGAGGTGGACCATGCCGCGGTCATCGCGGTCCACTCGTCCGATCACAATCCCGTGACCGCGGTCCTGCGCGTGTCGCCCTGAGCGCCTCCCGAATGACGGCGACATTCATCGAAGGAAGGGCGCCCCGTGAAATATCCGGCGTACGGCGCCCTTAGCCCCAACGGCGCTAACATAACGGCCCGCAGCCGTTCTCGCACATCCACGAAGAGGCACGCTCCCATGGTTCCCTCCCGACGAAAGCTCGCTTGCGCGCTCGCCTGCGCGCTTGGCATGATCGCCTTCCACACCGACGCCCAGGCGCCGCAAACGGCGGCCGCGCCCGCCGCGGCGGTCGACACGAAGCGCCTCGCCTCCGAGGCGTGGGTGTTCGCGTTCCCGCTCGTGCTGACCGACGTCACGCGCGAGGTCGAGTCCGCCGGCATGCCGTCCAACACGTGGAAGCATAGGCGCACGATTCCCGACGCCACGACCGCCGGCCTGGATCCCAACGCCGACTTCCTCTATTCGCAGGCGTGGCTCGACCTGTCGAAGGGGCCCGTCGTGCTCTCCGTGCCCGAGACGAAGGGCCGCTATTACCTCCTGGCGCTCCTCGACGCGTACACCAACGTCGCGGGCTCCATCGGCAAGCGGACCACCGGAACCGAGAAGCGCCAGTTCGCCATCGTCGGGCCGAACTACAAGGGGCCGATGCCGCCCGACACCTCCGAGGTGCGCTCGCCCACCAACCTCACGTGGATCTTCGGCCGCACCGCGGTGGCCGACAAGGCCGACATCGCCAACGCGGTGAAGCTGCAGGACCAGTACAAGCTCACGCCGCCGGCGCAGCCCAAGGGCGCCAAGGCCGCGCCCGCGCCCGCAGGCGGCGCCGTCGACACCAAGACCTCTCCGCGCGACCAGGTGGCCGCGATGAGCGCGGCGGCGTTCTTCTCGCGCGTCGCGATGCTGCTTCCGGCCAACCCGCCCGCCAAGGACGACGCGCCGATGCTCGCGAAGCTGAAGCAGCTGGGCATCGAGCCGGGCAAGCCTTTCGACACCGCGAAGCTCGACCCCGCGACCGCGAAGAGCCTGGACGACGGCATCAAGGAAGCGATCGCCGCCGTGGACAACGCGTCGAAGGGCCTGCGCGGCGCCGACATCAGGAACGGCTGGCGCATCGATCGCGCGCTCGGCCGCTGGGGCACCGACTACGGCCGCCGCGCCGTGGCCGCGTGGACGGGCATCGGGCTCAACGCACCCGAGGACGCGATCTTCATGAGCACGTACCTCGACGGCACCGGCAAGAAGCTCGACGGGGCCAACCGCTACGTGCTGCATTTCGACGCGCAGAAGCTTCCCCCCGCGGACGGCTTCTGGTCGCTGTCGATGTACGACGACAAGCAGCACTTCGTCGCCAATCCGCAGAACCGCAACAACCTGGGAAGCACCGACAACCTGAAGGCGAACCCCGACGGGTCGATCGATCTCTTCATCTCGAGCGCGGACCCCGGCAAGCCCAATTGGCTGCCGGCGCCCAAGGGCCCGTTCAACCTCATCCTGCGCGTGTACTGGCCGAAGCAGGAGCTGATCGACGGGCACTGGAACCCGCCGGGTGTGCGGCCCGCGACGTAGACCATGAAGCTCCCCGACCTCCTGGCCACCCGAGCCGGCCGGCTCGCGACGTTCTTCCTCCTCGACGCCACCGAGGGCATCCCGCTCGGCTTCACGGCCACCGCGATCGCGACCCAGATGCGCCGCCAGGGCCTCGACCCGGTGGCCATCGGCGCCTTCGTGGGCTCGCTGTACCTGCCGTGGGCGTTCAAATGGGTGATGGGCCCGTTCGTCGACGCCTTCTCGTCCGACCGCTTCGGCCGCCGGCGCACCTGGATCTTCGCGACCCAGATCGGGATGATGGCCACCCTGGTCGCGGCCATGCCGGTCAACTACGTCTCGCAGCTCGGGCTCTTCACCGCGGTCATCTTCCTGCACAACGCGTTCGGCGCCACGCAGGACGTCGCCATCGACGCGCTCGCGGTCAACGTGCTGCCCGAGCACGAGCGCGGCATCGCCAACGGCTTCATGTTCGCGGGCGCCTCGGTGGGCCAGGCCATCGGCGGGTCGGGCGTGCTGTTCCTCACGGCCGTCATGCCGTTCAGCTCGACCTATCTCTTCGTCGCGGGGGCGATCCTCGCCGTCACGGTGTGCGTCGTGCTCCCTCTCAAGGAGCCCCCGGGGCCGCCGCGCGCGCCGCGCGAGAAGGGCGCGATCGCGACAGTCGCGTCCGACCTCGCGCGCTTCGTCCGCGAGGCGTGGCGGGCGTTCACGGGCTCGCGGGGCGCGCTCGTCGGCGTCCTCGCCTCGCTCCTGCCGTTCGGCGCGTACGCCTTGAGCCTCGCGCTGCAGTCGAACCTCGCGGTGGAGCTCGGCATGGACGACAACGCCGTGGCGCAGCTCAACCTCGTGTCCACGCTCGTGTTCGCGCTCGCCTGCGTGGCGGGTGGCTGGGTATCGGACCGCTTCGACCGCCGTCGCACGCTCGCCTTCTTCGTGTTCCTCACCGTGCTGCCCACGCTGTGGCTCGCGTGGAAGATGCAGCAGGTCGGGTGGATCATGCCGGTCGAGGTCACCGCGGCGAACCGGCCGTCGCCGGATCCGTCGCTCCTGTGGACATTCTGGGCCGCGGTGATCGCGTTCAACGTGTTCCAGGGGCTCTACTACGGCGTCCGCTCGGCTCTCTTCATGGACGTGACGGTGCCCGCGGTGGCCGCGACCCAGTTCACGGGCTACATGGCGATGTCGAACCTCGTCATCAGCTATACCTCGTGGTGGCAGGGCGCGTCGGTGGTGAAGTGGGGCTACCCGGTCACGCTCGTGATCGACTCGATCGTGGGCCTCTTCGTCCTCCTGCTGCTGCCGCTCATGACCGCCCGCCGCGCGGAGGGCGCGGCGGCGCCGCTTCCCGCGGCCGAGGGGCCGCGCATCGCGTAGGGAGCCCGCCGCGCGTCCGCGCCGGACGTATTTCGGCGCGGTTGTCGATTTTTACGCGGGCCGTCCGTCGTAGCAGCATGCACCGCCTCGTTTCGAGGCGGCGCTCGCAAGCCCACCCACAGGAGCCCACGATGAAGATCGAACCGTATCTCAATTTCGACGGCCGCTGCGAAGAGGCGATCGAGTTCTACAAGAGCGCCCTCGGCGCGAAGGTGGAGATGCTCATGCGCTACAGCGAGAGCCCCGAGGCCCCGCCGCCCGGCATGGTGGCGCCCGGCTCGGAGAACAAGGTGATGCACGCGAGCATCCTCGTGGGCGACAACCGCCTGATGCTCTCCGACGGCGGCTGCCAGGGCAAGGGCACCTTCTCCGGCTTCAACCTCTCGATCACCGTCACGTCCGAGGCCGACGCCGACCGCATCTACGCGGCGCTCTCGAAGGGCGGACAGGTCCAGATGCCGCTCGGCAAGACGTTCTTCTCGCCGAAGTTCGGCATGGTCGCGGACAGGTTCGGGATCGGCTGGATGGTGATGGTCAATGCCGCGTAGCGCCCCGCATCCCGACACGGCACCCGCGGTGCGGGCCGCCTCCGCGTGCATCCCCGCGGCCAGCCGCGACGACGAGCGCCTCGTGCGGGACGCGCTCTTCGGCCGCCGCTGGTTCATGGCGGTCGCGCACGCGGGGCGCCCCGATCGTCCGCTCGCCCGCGAGCCCAAGCGTTGCTGCCCGGAAGGATCGCCATGCGCTTCATGATGCTCATGATTCCCAAGGGCTACGAGTCCGCGCCGCCGGGCACGATGCCCGACGACCTCCCGCGCATCGACGCGATGATGAAGTACAACGAGGCGCTGCAGCGCGCGGGCATCCTGCTGGCGCTCGACGGACTGCATCCGCCGTCGATGGGCGCGCGCGTGTCGTTCGACACCGGCAGGCCGGTGGTGCGCGACGGCCCGTTCGCGGAGGCCAAGGAGGTGCTGGGCGGCTACTGGATGATCCAGGTGAAGTCGAGGGAAGAGGCCATCGCGTGGGCGTCCCGCTGCCCGGCGTCCGCGAACGAGGTCGTCGAGGTGCGCCAGGTGCAGGAATTCGCCGACTTCCCGTCCGAGGTCCAGGGCGTGATGACGAAGCTCCCCGACATGCAGCTCGCGCCGCGCGAAGGCGCGTGAGCGGCGGTCGCGGAGCGATCGCGGACGCCAGCGCGCGGGCCTCGACGCACGCCGCGATCGATGCCGTCTTTCGCATCGAGGCGCCGCGCATCATCGCGAAGGTCGCGCGCATGGTGCGCGACGTGGGCCTCGCCGAGGAACTCTCGCAGGACGCGCTCGTCGCCGCGCTCGAGACCTGGCCCACCGAAGGCCTGCCCGACAATCCCGGCGCCTGGCTCATGACCACCGCGAAGAACCGCGCGCTCGACCGGCTTCGCCAGCGCAAGCTCCACGCCGAGCGCGAGGGTGACCTCACGCGCGAGATCGAAGAGCAGCTCGCCCAGGCGCAGCCGGTGCCCGACGCGGGAGTGTCCGATGACATCGGCGACGATCTCCTGCGCCTCGTGTTCACCGCGTGCCACCCGGTGCTCGCCACCGAGGCGCGCGTGGCGCTCACGCTGAAGCTGCTGGGCGGCCTCACCACCGGCGAGATCGCGCGCGCGTTCCTCGTGCCCGAGGCGACGATCGCGCAGCGCATCGTGCGCGCGAAGCGCTCCCTCGCGCAGGCCCGCGTGCCGTTCGAGGTGCCGGGTGCGTCCGAGCGACGCGAGCGCCTCGCGTCGGTGCTCGAGGTCATCTACCTCGTATTCAACGAAGGCTACTCGGCGACGTCGGGCGAGCACTGGACGCGACCGACGCTGTGCGAGGACGCACTGCGCCTCGGCCGCATCCTCGCGCAGCTCGTGCCCGACGAGCCCGAGGTGCACGGACTCGTCGCGCTGATGGAGATCCAGGCCTCGCGGCTCGCCGCGCGCATCGGCCCCGCCGGCGAGCCCGTGCTGCTCCTCGACCAGAATCGCGCGCGCTGGGACCAGCTCCTCATCCGTCGCGGGCTCGCGGCGCTCGTGCGCGCGCTGGCGCCGGGCGCGGTCGCGGGGCCTTACGTGCTGCAGGCGGCCATCGCCGCGTGCCATGCGCGCGCGCTGACCGCCGCCGACACCGACTGGGCGCGCATCGCCGCGCTCTACGACGCGCTGGTGGCGGTCGTCCCGTCGCCGGTCATCGAGCTCAATCGCGCGGTCGCGGTGTCGATGGCATCGGGACCCGCCGCGGGACTTGCCATCGTCGACGCGCTGGTGGACGAGGCGTCGCTCGCGCGCTACCACCTCCTGCCGAGCGTGCGCGGAGATCTCCTGGCCAAGCTCGGGCGCGGCGAAGAAGCCGCGGCGGAGTTCGAGCGCGCCGCGTCACTCACCCGCAACGAGCGCGAGCGCGAGCTCCTCGCGCGGCGCGCCGCCGCGTGCAGCGCGGGGTCACGGCACGACCAGTGAGTCGAAGACGCGCTCGACGCGTGGCAGGGCGCCAACGAATTTCACGAGCGCCCGCCGCTGCGCGGTGCTGCGCACGCAGCCTTCGAGGGTCACCCACCGGCGGCTCGTGGTGATCCACACGGAGGTGCCCGCGAATCGCTTGTCCGAGGCGATGGCCGCGCGCACCGCGTCGTTGATCTCGGGATCGCGCCGGTACGCGCCGCCCGGCTCGCAGGTGCCCTCCATCGCGCAGCGCGTGCCGCGCTCGGCCCGCGCGTGCGCCTGGGCGCCGGCCTCCTCGACGGTGTACGTCCGCGCGTGGACCGGAGGACACGAGGCGTAACCCGAGGTCGCCTGCGCGAAGGGATCGAGCTCGATCGGGTCCGCCGCCGCGGACGCGGTCACGATGCAAAGCATCACGAAGGCGCGCACGCGGCCATTGTGCATGGCGCACGCCCGCGTTGGTTACAATCCGCGATTGTCTCCAGGAGGAAAGCTCATGACGATCTCCATGCACCAGGCTTCCGCGCTCGCGTTCTCACGCGGCCTGTCGAGCCTCGCCAACGTCCTGCGCAAGGGCGCGGCGTACGCCGCCGAGAGGAAGATCGACGAGCGCGTGCTGCTCGAGTCGCGCCTCTTCCCCGACATGTTCCCGCTCGCCGCGCAGGTGCGCGTCGCCACCGACTTCGCGCGCGGCACGTGCGCGCGCCTCGCGGGCCAGGAGCCGCCCAAGTGGGAAGACAAGGAAACGACGTTCGCCGAGCTCGTCGCCCGCGTCGAGCGCGCGCAGGAAGCGGTGCGCGCGTTCACGCCGGCGCAGGTCGACGGGTCGGAGACGCGCGAGATCACGCGCTCGATCGGCGGCCAGCCCAAGACGTTCTCGGGGCTCAACTACCTCCTGCAGTTCGCGCTGCCGAATTTCTACTTCCACACCACCACGGCCTACGCGATCCTCCGCCACAACGGCCTCGCGATCGGCAAATCGGACTTCATCGGCGGCCTCGACTGATAAGCAGGGTCGGAGTCGACTTGATTTTAAGTAGGGTCGGAGTCGACTTAAATTAAGTCGACTCCGACCCTACTTTATTCCTGCTTGTCGGGCAGCACGCACATCGCGGCGCCTTCGTCGACCCAGCCTTTCGCCACCATCTCGTCGACGATCGCGCGCTTCGTGCTGAAGCGATGGTTGGAGTCGCCGAACGGCCGCCACACGCGGTACAGCGGCACGCGATTCTGCGCGTACGGGGCGGAGCACGTGCCGTCGGCGGATACGGGCGTCGCCCACATCGGCTGGCCCTCGAAGTCCCACTGCCCGCTCCTGTCGACGGCGTAGCACTCCGCGCGATCGCGCGTGAAGAAGTGCGAGCTCGGTCCCTTGCCGGGGCGTCCCGCGAATCGGTACACCGCGGAGTCGGTGGTCGAGAACTCGCAGCCGGGCTGCGTCACCGCGCGGAACCACTGCCCCGTGCGCACCCACGCGCCGACCTTGCCCGCCTCGATGGCCGCGATCTCGCCGGCGTCGCCGGTGTAGAAGTAGTGATCGAGCCCCGCGTGGTAGAACTCCACGAACGTCTGCGTCGCGTCGGGCGGCGCCGCCGAGAAGCACGTGTAGCCGTTGCGATGCACCCACTGGAACTCGCCCGACGCGACCAGCCGGTCCATCGAGATGGGCACGTCGACGAGCGGCGGGAACAGGAGCTGCGCCGGCGCGTCCACGCCCGTCGCCGCCGTGTTGAGCACCGCGGCATCGCCCAGCGACGCGGCGTAGCCCGGCTCGTGCAGCAGCCTGTCCGCGAGCTGCGCGGGCGACAGCGTCTTGTGCTGCGCCGACACGGGTGTCATCTGGCTCGGGTCGGGATTGCAGCGGCCCCCCATGGGCAGGATCTCGAACGGCTGCACGACCGACTCGACCACCGATCCGCCGCCCGCGACCAGCGCCGCGCGCACCTCGTACGCCCCCGGCGCGAGCGGTGGCAGCGTGGCGGTCCAGGGCGCGGCGCAGACGATGGTCTCGCCCGAGGGCGCGGCGCCGCCCGTCAGCGTGATGCGTCGGCCCGCCTTGTCGACGTCGACGGTCGACGTGCAATTCCATGGCGAGCCCGGCTGCACCGCGACGACGACGTTGCCGCGCTCGACCATCTCGCCGTAGGGATGGGAAAGCGTGACCGTGATGGCGCCCGCCGGGGCGCCGGTCGAGGCGACGGCCGCGATGGCCAGAGAGCGAAGGATGCGCATGGGCCCGATTCTAAATCGGCCCGGGTGTTACCCCAAGCTACTGGACAAGCGTCGCCGCGCCGCATCCACGGGAATGCCGGTGCGCCGCGCGAAGTCCTCGAGCTGGTCCTCCCCGATGCGCCCGACCGCGAAGTACTGCGCGTCCGGGTGCGAGAAGTAGAAGCCCGACACCGCCGCCGTGGGCAGCATCGCGAAGCTCTCGGTCAGCGTCATGCCGAGCTCGCCCGCGTGCAGCGCCGCGAAGAGGTCCGCCTTGACCGCGTGGTCGGGGCACGCGGGATACCCCGGCGCGGGACGGATGCCCGCATATTCCTCGCGCACGAGTGCGGCATTGTCGAGGCGCTCGTCCGCCGCGTAACCCCAGAGCTCGCGCCGCACCTTGGCGTGCAGCCACTCCGCGAACGCCTCGGCGAGGCGATCGGCGATGGCCTTCAGCATGATCGCGCTGTAATCGTCCTTCGCCGCCTCGAACGCCGCGACGCGCTTGTCGATGCCGATGCCCGTCGTGACGGCGAAGCCGCCGATCCAGTCGTCACGCCCCGCGCCTCGCGGCGCCACGAAGTCGGCCAGGCACAGGTTCGCCTTGCCGGGAGGCCGCTCGTTCTGCTGGCGGAGGTTGCGCCACGTGAAAGACACGTCGCCCCGCTCGCCGAGGACCTCGATGTCGTCGCCGGCCGATCGCGCGGGCCACAGCGCCATGACGCCGTTGGCGGTGAGCCAGCGGCCCTCGATGATCTTGCGCAGCATGTCCTGGCCCTCGCGCAGCACGTTGCGCGCGGCCTCGCCCACGACGGGATCGTCGAGGATCGCGGGGTACGGGCCGGAAAGCTCCCACGCCTGGAAAAACGGGCCCCAGTCGATGAAGCGCGCGATCTCGCCCAGGTCGACGTTGCGGAACTCGCGCCGCCCCGTCGCGCGCGGCACGGGGGGCGCGTACTCGGCCCAGTCGACCGCGAACGCATTCGCGCGCGCCGCCTCGAGGCTCACGAGCTTCGGCCCCTTCTTGCCCGCGTGCTGGACGCGGATCTTCTCGTAGTCCGCGGCCACTTCGGTGACGTAGCCCTCGCGCAATTCCTCCGACAGGAGATTCGACGCGACGCCCACCGCGCGCGACGCATCGGGCACGTACACCGTCACCCCGGCATAGTTGGGCGCGATCTTCACCGCCGTGTGCACGCGCGACGTGCGCCATCTCCTCGAGCGAGGGCGTGATGAGCCCCGACAGCCCGACGATGTCCGCGTTGCGCTCGATCGCCGTCTCGAGGATCGTCTTCGCCGGCACCATGACCCCGAGGTCGATCACCTCGAAATTGTTGCACTGGAGGACTACGCCCACGATGTTCTTGCCGATGTCGTGGACGTCGCCCTTCACCGTCGCCATCACGATGGTGCCCTTGGGCTTGCCCGCGTCGCCGGAGAGCGCCTTCTCCTGCTCGATGAACGGGATGAGGTGCCCCACCGCCTGCTTCATGACGCGCGACTTGACGACCTGCGGCAGGAACATCTTGCCCGCGCCGAAGAGATCGCCCACGACGTTCATGCCGGCCATGAGCGGGCTCGATCACTCCACCGGCTGCGGGTACTTCCGGCGCGCCTCCTCCGTGTCGTCCACGATGTGCGTCGTGATGCCCTTCACGAGCGCGTGCGACAGCCGCTCCTCCACCGTGCCCGAGCGCCACGCCTCGTCCTCCGCCGCCGCCTTGCCCTGCGACTTCACCGTCTCGGCGAACGTCACGAGGCGCTCGGTGGCGTCGGGCCTGCGATTGCACACGACGTCCTCGGCGCTCGCGAAGCTCGGGCTCGATCTCGTCGTACACGCCGAGCTGCCCCGCGTTGACGATGCCCATCGTGAGGCCCGCGCGGATCGCGTGATACAGGAACACCGTGTGGATCGCCGCGCGCACGGGCTCGTTGCCGCGGAAGCTGAAGCTCACGTTGCTGATGCCGCCCGACACCTTGGCGTGCGGCAGGTGCTCGCGGATCCAGCGCGTGGCGTCGATGAAGTCGACCGCGTAGTTGTTGTGCTCGTCGATGCCCGTCGCGATCGCGAACACGTTCGGATCGAACACGATGTCCTCGGGCGGGAACCCCACGCGATCGACGAGGAGGTCGTAGCTCCGCCGGCAGATCGACGTCTTGCGCTCGAGCGTGTCGGCCTGGCCCTTCTCGTCGAAGGCCATCACCACCACTGCGGCGCCGTAGCGGCGCACGAGCGCGGCCTGGCGCAGGAACGCCTCGGGTCCTTCCTTCAACGAGATCGAGTTGACGATCGGCTTGCCCTGCACGCACTTCAACCCCGCCTCGATCACCTCCCACTTCGAGGAGTCGATCATGACGGGCACGCGCGCGATGTCGGGCTCGGTGGCGATGAGGTTCAGGTAGCGAACCATCGCGGCCTTCGAGTCGAGCATCGCCTCGTCCATGTTGACGTCGATGATCTGCGCGCCGCTCTCGACCTGCTGGCGCGCGACCTCGACCGCGCCCGCGTAGTCGCCCGCGAGGATGAGGCGCGCGAAGGCCTTCGACCCGGTGACGTTCGTGCGCTCGCCGACGTTGACGAACAGCGAGTCGTCGGAGATGGCGAGCGGCTCGAGGCCGGCGAGCCGCATCACGCGCGACATCACGCGACCGCGGCTTCCTCGTGCGGCACGCGCCGCGGCGGCACCTTCGCGACCGCGTCGGCGATCGCGCGTATGTGATCGGGCGTGGTGCCGCAGCACCCACCCACGATGTTCACGAACCCGCTCTTGGCGAAGTCGAGGAGCAGCCCCGCGGTTTGCGGAGGCGTCTCGTCGTAGCCCGTATCGGACATCGGGTTGGGCAGGCCCGCGTTCGGGTAGCACGACACGAACGTATCGGCGACGCGCGCGATCTCCTCGATGTACGGCCGCATGAGCGCCGCGCCGAGGGCGCAGTTGAGCCCCACCGCGAGCGGCTTCACGTGGCGGATCGCGTTCCAGAACGCTTCCGGCGTCTGGCCCGAGAGCGTGCGGCCCGAGGCGTCGGTGATGGTGCCCGACACGACGAGCGGCAGCCGCTGCCCGGCGGCCTCGAAGTACGACTCGATCGCGAACAGCGCGGCCTTGGCGTTCAGCGTGTCGAAGATCGTCTCGACGAGGATCATGTCGGCGCCGCCCTCCGCAAGCCCCTCGACCGCCTCGCGGTACGTCGCGACGAGCTCGTCGTACGTGACGTTGCGAGCGCCGGGGTCGTTCACGTCGGGCGAGATGGACGCCGTGCGGTTGGTCGGGCCCATTGCGCCCGCGACAAAGCGAGGCTTGTCCGGCGTGCGCGCCGTCCACGCGTCGGCGGCCTCGCGAGCGATGCGCGCCGCGGCGCGGTTCATCTCGCGAACGTGGCCCTCCATGCCGTAGTCGGCCTGCGCGATGGCGGTGGCGCTGAACGTGTTGGTCTCGATGATGTCGGCGCCCGCGGCGAGGTACTCGTCGTGGATGGCGCGCACGAGCTCGGGCTGCGTGAGCACGAGGAGGTCGTTGTCGCCCTTGAGGTCGTGACCGTGATCGTGGAAGCAGCCGCGGAACTGCGATTCCGAGAGCTTGCGCTGCTGGATCTGCGTCCCCATCGCGCCGTCCATCACGAGGATTCGCTCGGACATGAGGCGGGTCAGAAGCGCGGTGCGGTCGGGTTGCATGGCGGCGTTGCCGGGGCTCGTGAAGCGCTCGATTTTAGCATCGGCGGGCATCGCGCCTGCGACGGTTCCGCGCTATGCTTGGAGCGCGGCGACATAACCCGGACACGCATCCACTCACGACGATGAAGGGATGCGAGGCCATGCTGGCGAAGACGCAGAGGTCCACGCGCGGCGCCTGTCTTCTCGTCGTGCCCGCCGGGCGCGCCAGGCAATGATGTCCGGCGGCCTCATGCTAACCTTGCCCTCATGAAGCACCTCACGCCGCGCGAAGCGCACGATCTCCTGGCCTCCGACCCGCAGGCCGTGTTCATCGATTGCCGCAGCGAGATGGAGTACTACTTCGTGGGCCACCCGGTGGGCTCTCAGCAC
>JBGAIS010000118.1:0-12647 GCA_044225355.1 Casimicrobiaceae bacterium
AGCACGTCGGCGCGCGCGGGGTCGCCGAACACCGTGGCCACGCCCGCGTCGCGCACCGCCGCGAGCCCGTCGTCGTCGTCGCTCACCACGACGAGCGGAATGCCCGCGCGACTGCAGCGGCCGATCACGCGCCGTGCGAGGTCGCCGCTGCCGGCGACGACGACCGACGCGGCGGCGCCTTCCCCGGCCTCCGGCGCGGCCTCGGGCAGGGAATCGGCGCTGCGCTCGAGGCGCGGCAGCAGTCGGAACAGGATGGGGTTGAGCGCGATCGAGAAGATGGCCGCCACCACGAGCGCGTCCATCGCCTCGCGCGGCATGATGCCGAGGCTGTTGCCGAGCGCGCCCAGGATGAACGAGAACTCGCCGATCTGCGCGAGCCCCACCGCCACCGTCGCCGCGGTCCCGCGCTCCCCGCGGATGGCCATGACGAGGCCGAGCGCCACGAGCGGCTTCACGACCAGCACGACGCCGAGCGCCGCGAGCACGACGAGCGGGTGCTCGAGCACGAAGTGCGGATTGAACAGCATGCCGACCGAGACGAAGAACAGCGCCGAGAACACGTCGCGGAACGGCGTCATGTAGCTCGTCGCCTGCGGGCCGAAGCGCGAGCGGCCCACCACGAGCCCGCCGAAGAACGCGCCCAGCGCCACCGAGACGTGGAAGCCCTCGGACGCGACCACCGCGATGCCGAGCGCGAGCACGAACACCATCAGCGTGAAGAGCTCCTCCGACCGCGTGCGGGCCATGCGCTCCAGGAGGTTGCCCACCACCCGGGTGCCGACGATCCACACGAGCAGCGCGAACACCGCGGCCTTGCCGAGCGCCAGCAGGAGCGGGACGCCGAAGGCGCTCACGCTCGTCACGTCGGCCGCGAGCACCGGCAGCACGACGAGCGCCACCACCGTGAAGAGATCCTCGACGATCAGCCAGCCGACGGCGACGTGGCCCGCGCGCGTGGCGAGGCGGTTGCGGTCGACGAGCATGCGCATCAGCACGACCGTGCTCGCCACCGCGAGCGCCATGCCGAACACGAAGCCGGTGGCGTTGCTCCACCCGAGCGCGCGGGCGAACGCCCAACCCACCAGGGTCGCGACGGCGCTCTGGGCGATGGCGCCGGGAACCGCGATCCGCCATACGCGCAGGAGCTCCTCGGGGTGGAAGTGCATGCCCACGCCGAACATGAGGAGGATGACGCCGATCTCGGACATCTGCGAGGCGAGATTCGGGTCGGCCACGAAGCCCGGCGTGTACGGCCCCACGATGACGCCCGCGAGCATGTAGCCCACGAGCGTCGACAGGCCGAGGCGCTGGGTGGCCCATCCGAGCACGAGCGCGGCCGCGAGGCCGCCGGTGAGCGTGGTGATGAGGGGGATGTCGTGCATCGCCCGAGTGTATCGTCTCGACGCGCGCCGCGCGGCTCGATCCTGCCGCGGACTGATACAATCGCCGCGCAAGGCCGGGCCATTCGCGCCCGGCCGTCGTTTTCACCGCCGCCAGAGTGATCCCCGCCCTCGTCCGCCGTCTCGCGCGGGTGCGCTTTCTCGCTGCACTCGCGTCCGCGGTGCTCGCCGCGCCGTCGCTCGCGCAAGCGATCGCCGAGCCCGTGCCCGACCTGCGCCTGCCGCGCAACGTGACGCCCCTCGCGTACGAGGCGCGGCTTCGCGTCGACCCGGCGTCCGACACCTTCCGCGGGAGCATCGAGATCTCGGTGCGCATTGCCGAGCCGACCGACCTCGTGTGGATCAACGCGAAAGGGCTCGCGATCGGCGAGATTCGCGCGACCCTGCCGCAATCGCCCGCGGAGCCGGTCGAGGGCTCGCTCGTGCCCGGCAGCGACGACGTCGTGGGATTGCGCTTCGCGAAGGTCCTCTCGCCGGGCGACGTCAAGCTCGCCATCGCGTACGCGGGAACGGTCGAGCGCAACGGCGCGGTCGCGCTCTTCCGGCAGGACGAGGGGGAGCGGCCGTACGTCGTGACGCAGTTCGAGCCGCTCGACGCGCGCCGCGTGTTCCCCTGCTTCGACGAGCCCGACCGCAAGGCGACGTGGAAGCTCGTGCTCACCGTGCCGGCGGCCATGCGTGCCGTGGCCAACATGCCGGTCGAGAGCGATCGCGCGGCCGGCGCCGGGTGGCGCGAGGTCGCGTTCCAGCGCTCGCCGCCGCTGCCGTCGTACCTCGTTGCGTTCGCGGTCGGCGAGTTCGAGGTGCGCGACGCCGGTCGCTGGGGACGCAACAGCACGCCGGTGTCGATCGTCTTTCCCAAGGGCCGCGCGGCCGAGGCGCAGTACGCTGCGGCCAACGCGGGGCCCATCCTCGCCGCCGCCGAGCGCTACTTCGGCGAGCCCTTCCCCTTCCCGAAGCTCGACCTCCTCGCGTACCCCGTGTCGTCCTTCGGCAGCGCGATGGAGAATCCGGGCCTCATCACCTTCTCGTCGCGCTTCCTGCTCGCCCGGCCCGACGAGGCGTCGCCCCTCTTCCAGCAGCGATTCGTCGGTATCGCGGCGCACGAGATCGCGCACATGTGGTTCGGCGACTACGTGACCATGGCGTGGTGGGACGACCTGTGGCTCAACGAGTCGTTCGCGTCCTGGCTCGGCACGCGCCTCGTGAGGGAGCTGCGCCCCGAGTGGCCCACGGGCTGGCGCTCGCGCCAGCGCAGCAAGGCCATCGACCTCGACAAGCTGGCAACGGCCCGCGCCCTGCGCCAGCCCATCGTCGAGCCGGGAGAGATCCGCGCCGCGTTCGACGGCATCACGTACGCGAAGGGCGAGACCCTGCTCGCGATGTTCGAGCAGTGGCTCGGGCCCCAGAAATTCCGCGAGGGGGTGCGCCGCTACGTCGCGAAGCACGCCTGGGGCAACGCCACCGCCGACGACTTCTTCGCGGCACTCGCGGCCTCCGACGACGCCGTGGTGCCGGCGTTCCGCGGCTTCGCGGATCGCGGCGGCGTTCCGCTCCTCGACGTCTCGCTCGACTGCGCGGGCGCGCCGTCGCTCAAGCTCTCGCAGCAGCGATTCCTGGCGCTGGGCGGCACGCCTTCCGCGGGCGCGCCGTGGGTGTTCCCGGCGTGCTTCGACTATGGCGACGCGAAGCGCGCCCAACAGGCGTGCGTCCTCGTGCGCGAAGCGACGCAAGTGGTGCCGCTTCCCGCCGGGTCGTCCTGCCCGCAGTGGGTCGTCGCGAACCGCACCGGTGTGGGCTACTACCTCCCGAGGCTCACGCCGCAGCTCTACGACGCGCTGCCCAGGTCGGAGCGCCTCTTCCCGCCCGCGGACTACGAGCCGCTCCTGGGCGACCTCGACGTGCTCGCGCGCGGCGGCGCGGTGCGCTACGACGTCGCGATGCGCCTCGTCGCGAGGCAGGCGTCCAACACGGACCCGCGCGCCGCGCGCCGCGCGTTCGAGCTCGCGCAGGACGTGCCGGCGTCGCTGGTCGACCCCGCCAACCGCGCGGCGTACGCGGCATGGATCCGGCGCCACTTCGGCGAGCGTGCGCGCCTCCTCGGATGGCTGCCACGCGCGGGCGACTCGCCCGACGTCCTGCGGCTCCGTGTCTCGGCCGTGACGCTCGTCGCGGTGCGCGGCGAGGACGTGGCGCTCGCGCGAAAGGCGCAGCAGCTCACGCAGCGGTGGCTCACGCATCGCAGCGCCATCCCGCCCGAGTCGCGCGACGTGGTGCTGCAAGGCGCGGTGCGGACGTCGTCGGGGCCGGACGCGGCGCGACTGTTCGATGCGCTGGCGGAGGTGCTCGCGAAGTCGCGGGACGCGAACGAGCGTACGGACGTCGTGGTCGCGATGGGCGGCTTTCGCGACAAGGCGCTCTTCGACCGCGCGCTCGACCTCGCGTTCTCTCCCGCGAATCGCCTCAACGCGCCCGAGGTGATGCGCGCGGCGCTCGAGGACGACGCGACGCGATCGCTCGCGCTCAAGTGGCTGGCCGCACGCGGCGCCCCGGTGCTTCAGGCGTATCCCGCCGAGAGCCGGGCCGCGCTGTCCACGTGGGCCTCGAGGGCATGCTCGTCGATCGAGCGCAACGACCTCGTCGCGGCGCTCGGCGAGGGTCGACGCCTGCATCGCGCTCCGCAAGTCGCAGCAGCGCGCCTTCAACGAATTCGTCGCGACGTCCGACCGATGACCTCGCCGCAAACGCACGCCCACATCCCGTCCGCGGCCATCCTGATGATCGTCGGCGCGGTGGCTTTCTTCTCCGTGTCCGACGCCATCATCAAGTCGCTGTCGACGCGCTATCCCGTGCCGCTCCTCGTGTGGGCGCGATGGGGGGCGCAGGTGCTCGCGATGCTCGTGTGGCTCGCGCCGTCGATGGGCATGCGCATGGTGCACACGCGGCAGATCCGCATGCAGCTCGTCCGCGGCGTGCTGCTCATCGGCTCGTCGCTGTGCATGATGACGGCGCTTCGCTTCATGCCGCTCGCCGCGGCCACGGCGCTCAACTACCTCACGCCGACGCTCGTCATCGTGCTCGCCATCGTGTTCCTGCACGAGCGCATGACCCGCGCGCGCATGGCCTTCGTCGTGGTGGGCATCGCGGGCATGCTGATGGTCGTCCAGCCGGGCGCCGAGATCTTCAACGCGGCGTCGCTCCTCGCGCTGGGCTCGGCGGCGTTCTACGCGGCCTACCAGATCACGACCCGGATGCTGGCCGCCGAGGACCCGCGCGTGATGCTCTTCTATCCGGCGCTCGTGGGCGTCGGCATCATGACGCTCGTGTGGCCGTGGTTCGGCTCGGCCATCGACGTCGCGTGGGTCGACGTGGCGCTCATGCTGTGCGTGGGGGTGTCGGGCACCGTGGGGCACTTCCTCTTCATCCTCGCCTTCCAGCGCGCGCCCGCGTCGGCGCTCACGCCCTTCACGTACATCCACCTCGTGTTCGCGACGCTCGTCGGCTGGATCGCGTTCGGCGACCTTCCGGACGCGATGACCTTCGCCGGGATGGCGCTCATCGCGGGCAGCGGGCTCTTGCTGACCTGGCACGAGCGACGCCGATCCCTTATCGTGGCGCCGGAGCCCACGGCCGTAGACTAGACAGACCCACAAGGAGGAGCACATGGACAAGCCCAGAATCGGATTCGTCGGACTCGGCCTCATGGGCCACGGCATTGCCAGGAACCTCGCCGCGAAGGGCTTCCCGCTCACGGTGCGCGCCCACCGCAACCGCAAGCCGCTCGAGGACCTCCTCGCGGCGGGGGCGAAGGAAGTGTCGACGAACGCCGACCTCGCGCGTGGCAACGACATCGTGTTCCTCTGCGTCACCGGCGCGCCGCAGGTGGAGGAGATCATCAACGGCAAGGACGGCATCGCGTCCGTCGCGCAGCGCGGCCTCGTGGTGATCGACACCTCGACGAGCGAGCCCGCGACCACCACCAGGATGCGCGAGGAGCTCGCGGCCAAGGGCGTGCTCTTCGTGGACGCACCGCTCGCGCGCACGCCCATCGAGGCCGAGCAGGGTCGGCTCAACATCATGGTCGGCGCCGACGAGGCCACCTTCGAGAAGCTGAAGCCGGTGCTGTCGGCCTTCTGCGAAAACATCGTGCACGCGGGCCCGCCCGGCCACGGCCTCGTGCTGAAGCTCATCAACAACTTCATGGCGCAGGCCATCGCCACCGCCACCGCCGAGGCGTGCGCCGCCGCCGCCAAGTCGGGGCTGTCGCTCGCGAAGCTGCACCAGCTCGTGTCGGCGGGCGCGGTCAACTCCGGGATCTTCCAGATGATCGTCGGCAAGATGGTCGAGAACAAGGGCGACCTGACGGGCCTCAAGTTCACCCTGTCCAACGCGATGAAGGATTTGCGCTACTACACGCACTTCGCGGAGTCGCTGCCCGTGTCGGCGATCGTCGGCGAGGCCGTGCACCAGAGCCTCGTCAACGCGAACCTCCTGGGCTTCGGCGACAAGTACGTCGCGTCGCTGGTCGAGGCGCAGGAGAAGCTCAACGGGGTCTCGATCGTCCCGCGGGGGTGAGCAGGCGATGCGCCTCCTGATCCTCGGCGGCACGCGCTTCCTGGGCCGGCACCTCGTCGACCTCGCGCTTGCGCGTGGCGACGACGTCACCGTGTTCACGCGCGGCAAGCAGCCCAACCCCTGGCCGGGCCGCGTGAAATCGCTCACGGGCAACCGTGACCAGGCGATCTCGCCCGGCCTCGCCGCGATCGAGACGGGCACGTGGGACGCCGTCGTCGACACCTGCGGCTACGTGCCGCGCGTCGTGCGCCAGTCGGCGGAGCTCTTGGCTCCCCGCGTGGGCCGGTACCTGTTCGTGTCTTCGGTCTCGGTGTTCACCGACGCGAGTCGCGCGGGGCTCACGGAGGACGACCCCGTCGGCGCGCTCGAGGACCCCGCCACCGAGGAGATCGGCAAGCACTACGGCCCGCTCAAGGCCGCGTGCGAGCGCGTCGTCGCGGAGGTCTGCGGTGACCGCGGCGTCAGCGTGCGCCCCGGGCTCATCGTCGGGCCGCACGATCCCACCGACCGCTTCGGCTACTGGGTCGCGCGCTTCGTGCACCCCGACCTCCTCGGCAGCCGCCCGCCCGAGGCCGTGGTGCCCGAGCCGCCGGCGCGTCCGATGCAGTTCATCGACGCGCGCGACCTCGCGATCTTCATCCTCGCGCTGCTCGGTGCGGGCGCGTCGGGCATCTACAACGCGACGAGCCCGCGCGGGCATTGGACGATGGCCGACGTGATCGAAGCGCTCACTCGCGCCGCCGGCGCCGGCGCGCCGCGTCCCGCTTGGGTGCCCGAGTCCGTGCTCGTCGAGCGCAAGGTCGAGCCGTGGACGGGGCTTCCGCTATGGATTCCGCAATCGTTCGCCGACGAGGCGGGGTTCATGGAGATCGACTGCGGCAAGGCGCAGCGCGCCGGCATGCCGACGCGCCCGCTCGCCGACACGGTTCGCGACACGGCCGCGTGGCTGCGCGAGCGCCCGAACGCCGATGCCTGGCGCGACGTGATGAGCGCGGACAAGGAGCGCGACGTGCTCGCCGCGGCCCGGCCATGACGCCCTCGGAAGCCTCCGCCTACCTCGAGTTCGCGTACCGCGTCGCGCAGCAGGCCGGCGCCGCGATCCTGCCGCACTTCCGCTCCGAGCTCGCGGTGGAGGACAAGCGCAACTTCATGGGCTACGACCCCGTCACGGTGGCCGACCGCGCGGCGGAGACGATCATCCGCGACGCGATCAAGTCCGCGTACCCGGACCACGGCATCCACGGCGAGGAGCATGGCCGCGAGGCGGGGACGTCGCCGCTCACGTGGGTGATCGACCCCATCGACGGCACCAAGAGCTTCATCACCGGCTACCTGCACTGGGGCATCCTGATCGCCCTCAACGACGGGACCGCGCCGGTGGTCGGCGTGATGCACCAGCCGTACGTCGGCGAGACGTTCCTGGGGATCGCGGGCGTCGACGCGCACTGGCGCCGGGGCGGCGAGTCGCGCGCCTTGCGCACGCGTGCGTGCGGCCGGCAGGAGGACGCGATCGTCGTGACCACCATCCCCGCGCAGTTCCAGTCGCCCCGCGAGCGGGCCGCGCTCGCGGCGGTGGCCGACGACGCGCGCATGGTGCGGTACGGCGGCGATTGCTACTGCTACACGCAGCTCGCGATGGGGCTCGTCGACGTCGTCATCGAGAACGGCCTGCAGGCCTACGACATCCAGGCATTGATACCCATCATCGAGGCGGCAGGCGGACGCGTCACCGACTGGGCCGGCGGCCCGTGCGAGCACGGCGGGCAGGTGATCGCATGCGGCGACCCCGCGCTGCACCGGACGTTGATCGAACGGCTCCGCAGGTAACCCGATCGCATTCCTTGCCGTTCCGGCTGCAAAAGGCGCGGCGCCGGCGTTGCGTCGTGCACCGTATCCACGCCTGCCTCTTGCAGACGCTCCTAGAACCGGTACTGCACCGCGGCCCAGAAAACGCGTCCGATGGGGTCGGCGTACGTCGGGTCGTAGCCCGCGGGCCCGCCCGCGTTGCTGGTAAAGGTCTGGTTGGTGAAGGGCGGGTTGCGGTTGAAGAGATTCTTGATACCCGCCGAGACCTGCCATCCCTTGAAGCCGCTGTATGAGCCCGAGAGGTTCCACACGTCGTAGTTGCCGACCGTGCGCTGCTTGATCTCGCCCGGATCGGGGAACGCGTCGTACGTGCCCAGCAGGAAATTCTCGGTGAGCGTGGCGGCCCACGGCCCGAGGTTCCAGTCGATCGTCAGGTAATGGTGCCAATACGGGATGGCGCCGCCGAAGCCGACGTTCAGCTCGTGATTGACCTGGTTGAGGTAGCCGCCGCCGGGCTGCTGCTGACTCCACCGGATGATGTACGTGCCCTGGGCCGCGAGCTTCACCTGCCCCCAGGCGGACGCCGGGAAGCGGTACTGGCCCGTGAGGTCGACGCCGTTCGTGCGTATGGTCCCCGCGTTGAAGAGCTGCCCCTTGAGATACAGGACGGGCCCGGGCAGGGTCGGATTCGCGGGCGTGGGCGGCCCGCGCACGATGAACCCGCACGTGGGCCCGCTGACGCCGTCGGGGCAACCTTCGAAGATCGCTCCGCCGGTCAGCCCGTAGATCAGGTCGTCGACGACGATGTCGAAGTAGTCGGCCCCGAGGCTCAGCGCCGGCGTGGGCGACCACACCATGCCCGCGCCCCACTGCGACGATTTCTCCGGCTTGAGGTCGGGGTTGCCCCCGCCTTGGATGGTGAACGCCGTGTTGCAGGCGCTCGCGACCGTCGGGCATCGTGCGGGATCGCTCAACGTCTGCGACGTGCCGGTGGTGGTCGGCGCGTACAGGCCTTCGAGGCCGGGCGCCTTGAAGCCCGTGCCCGCCGACGCGCGGAAGAGGAGCGACGGCAGCGCCTGCCATCGCAGCGTCACCTTCGGATTCGTCGTCGGGCCGACGTCGCTGTAGGAATCGAAGCGGAGCGCGAGGCTCGCCTCCAGGCCGTCGGCGAGCGGCGCGCGCGCCTCGGCGAACACGGCCCACGTGTCCCGTGAGGCGCTCATCGACTGGAAATTGGCGACGCCGACGATGTTCCCCGACGCGAGCGCCTCCGACGACGTCTCGCTCTGCCGCCACCGCCGCGCTTCCGCGCCGATCGCCACCGCGAGTCCGCCGGCCGGCAGCGCGTAGACCGTGCGCGACGCGTGCCCGTCGATCGCAAGCAGCGTGCTCTCGCCGGTGCGCACGGTGCCCTCGACCTGCGTCGCCTGCATGTCCGCGAG
Source organism: Casimicrobiaceae bacterium (assembly GCA_044225355.1). Classification (GTDB taxonomy): domain Bacteria; phylum Pseudomonadota; class Gammaproteobacteria; order Burkholderiales; family Casimicrobiaceae; genus VBCG01. The sequence continues at coordinate 9,224 of JBGAIS010000118.1, forward strand.
CACGTCGGGAGTGTTGTATCCGAAGGGGTTGACGCGGCCGCTCTGCAACAGCGCAAGCATGCCGGGAAGCGAGCCGGTCGTGAGCAGGCGCGTGTACCCGGAGGTGTAGCGGTCGTCGATGCTGTTGACGCCGTAGGTGACGGCGGTGTCGTAGCGCCAGCCCGACAGCGTGCCCTTGAGGCCCGCGACGGCGTTCCATTGGGTGAGGACCGGCTCGTCGGTCCTTCCACCGAGCTCCGCCGAGCGCCACGGCGTGTTGAGGACGTTGCCGTCGACGCCGAAGTACGTCGCGAGCGCGTGCGGGTACCACGGGCTGCCCGGTCCCAGCATTATGTTCGCGAACGACGTGGGCCCGGCGACGAACGTGAAGCTGTTGCGTGCGAACAGGCCCTGCACGAAGAGCTGGTGGTCCGGGGCGAGCTGCCACGTGAGGGCGCCCGTCGCGGCGAAGCGCTCGCTCGCGTTGATGCTGTCGAGGAACGACGCGGGATCGAAGTTGCAGCGATTGGGCTGCGCGTTGGGCCCCTCGGGCGTCGGGAAGGATACGGGCGGGGCGCAGGTGGGATTGCGAAATCCGTTGGCGGGGTCGCCGCTCGGGCTGTAGAAGGCGCTGCCGATACGCACGTTGGCCGGGAACGAGGTCGAGCTCGTCTGGTTGAAGGCGTTGGGGATGTAGTAGGACTTCGAGAACTCGCGATCGCGTGCCGCGAGCGCGCCGAATCGCTGGTAGTCGACCATGCCGTAGACGTTGAATCCGTCCCCCGACAGCGTTCCGTAGCCCGCCGTGACGTTGAAGTGGTCGCTCCATCCCCCGGTCTCGTCGGGCGAGCTGTACTGCGCGGTCGCGAGCACGCCGCGAAACTCGCCCCGCAGGACGAAGTTGATGACGCCGCCGATCGCGTCGCTGCCGTAGATCGCGGAGGCGCCGTCCTTCAGCACCTCGACGCGCTCGAGCGCCGCCACCGGGATCACGTTGAGGTCGGTCACGGTGCCGCCGAACGCGTAGTTCGCGATGCGCCGTCCGTTGACGAGGACGAGCGTGCGCTGCGCGCTCAAGCCGCGCAGGCCCGCGGCGGCCAGCCCCGGGTTCGCCGAGCCGGCGAACCCCAGGTTCTGCGTGAACGTTCCGTAGCTCACGTTGGCGGAGATGGAGTTCGCGAGCTGCGCGGCGGTCTCGAAGTTGGCGCGCTCGATCTCGGTGCGGGTGATGGTCTGCACCGGCACCGCGGTCTCGCGGTCGACGGTGGGGATGTTGCTCCCGGTGACCAGCACCTGCATCCGCGGCTCCGCCGGCGCGCCTTCCGCGGACCCGTCCTGGGCGCGCGCCTGCGCCGCCGCCTCTCCCTCCAGGGCGAGCGCGCAGGCGAGGGCGACGGCCCGCCGCCGCAGGGTGCCCGAGCGCGCTTGACCGCGCGCCGGTGCGCCCCCTAGAGTCGTGACGGGTGATTCGACCGCGGCGCGGCGCATCGGCTCGCCCCGCCACGAGGGGACCGGCACGTGCGGACGGATCGAAGGGCGTTTCTGGGGTGGCTCGGTGCGGCCGGCAGCCTCGCCGCGAGCCCATCCCGCGCGCATGCGGCCGAGGAGGTCAAGCGCATCGGCGTGCTGATCGACGGGGCGCCCGTTCCCAACGCGAGCCCGCCCCGGCCGCTGCTCGATGCGCTGCGCGAGCGAGGATGGGTGAGCGGCCGCAACCTCGAATTCATCATCCTTCATGCGGACACCGCCGAGGGGCTGCTGGCAGCGGCTCGGGACCTCGTGCGGGCCAAAGTGGACCTGATCTCCGCCTTCAGCACGCGGGGAGCGCTGGCCGCCAAGGCCGCCACCCCATCCATTCCCATCGTGTTCACCGTCGGCGCCGACCCCGTGGCGAGCGGCCTCGTGGCGAGCCTTTCCCGCCCCGGCGCGAACCTGACCGGCGCCGTGACCGGGCTCCATGAGGACAAGCTCCTCGACGTCCTCAAGACGGCCATGCCCGAGGCGACGCGCGTGGCCTTCCCCGTGGCCATGCCCTCCGGCGATGCGCGGCGCGCGGCCGTCGACCTCCGCATCGAGATCGTGCCGGTACCGCTGGCGGGACCGGGGTCGCTCGATGCCTTCCTGGCGGCGCTGCGCGACGCGAAGCCCGACGCCGTCGTGGTTCCCAACGTCGCGTGGATGAATCCCATGGCGAGGCGGCTCGCCGAGAGCTTCCGAGGCATGCGCATGCCCTCGATCGGGTCCACGGGCGACTTCGTGCCGGCGGGCGGCCTCCTCGCGTACACCGCGGGCCCGGACGAGCACGCCCTCCGCAGGCGGGTCGCGGTGATCGATTCGCTGCTGAGGGGCGGGAGCCCCGCCGACATGCCGGTCGAGATGCCGACGCACTTCCGGCTGGCCATCAACCTCGTCACCGCCGAGCTGCTGCGCATAGCGATTCCCCCGTCGCTGCTCGTCCTGGCGCATCCGGAGGACATCGTCCGCGGCTAGGAGGCTCCGCGGTCATCCCCTGCTGTCGAGTATACGAGGCACGCGCGCCGTCCGGCGACACCTCGCGGGTCCCCCGGTTTTCGGGGTCGCACTTGACCAGCCGGGCCCACAAAGGTTAGAAGTCGAAGGTAGCGATGCCAGGCGCCCGAACCGGCGTGACGACCTCTTTGCGCACCGCAGTGTCCTACAGGCTTGAACATTGCCCGCAGCGGACGCACATCCGCTGGTACCAAGGCCCGCAATTGGTGCGTAAATCGCGCCGCCGTGGTAAATTCGGCGGTGCAACATGACAGGTAGATGTCAGTGCTCACTCCTCTAGGATTCTCGTTGCTGCGGCAGTTGGCCGACGGCGCCTTCCATTCCGGCGAAGATCTGGCCGCGACGGTGGGGTTGACCCGCGCCCGCGTCTCCCAGCTCCTCAAGCAGGCTGAGACCGCCGGTCTGTCGCTCGAGCGAGTACGCGGACTCGGCTACCGCCTCACCGCCACGCCCGATTTCCTGGACGCCGCCGAGGTCCGCCGCTCGCTGGCCGACCTCGCCACCAAGGGCAAGGATTTCCCGCCGCTCGACGTGGAGGTGGTCGACCAGATCGGCTCCACGTCCACCGAGCTCCTTCGCCGCGCGCAGCGCCGCGACATCCACGGCGCGGTGCTGGCCGCCGAGTGGCAGAGCGCCGGCCGCGGCCGGCGCGGCAAGGCATGGACCGCCGTCGCCGGCGGCAGCCTCACGTTCTCGCTGGGCTGGCGCTACGAGCAGGGCGCGGGCTTCCTTGCCGGCCTCTCGCTGGCGGTCGGCGTGGCCGTGGTCAAGGCCCTGGAGGCCGAAGGCCTGGCCGGCGTCGAGCTCAAGTGGCCGAACGACCTCGTCTATCGCCACCTCCAGGTCGGCGGCATCCTGGTCGAGCTGAACGGCGACGCGCTCGGCCCGTCCACCGTGGTGGTGGGCGTGGGCCTCA
>JBGAIS010000119.1:0-17307 GCA_044225355.1 Casimicrobiaceae bacterium
AGCGGCGACGTACCGCCTGCTGCTGCACTACGCGAGCGATCGCGCGACTCGATCTCCGTCCGCGCGCCGGCGGACCGCGCGCGCCGCGGTGCGCGGCGCGATGGCGCGGCGGCCGGCTTCGCTCGCGACGGCGACGCTTACGTCCTCGACCTCGCGCCGCGCACTGTCCGCGCGCGCGCGCCGAGATCGACGTCCCCGCTGCGCGCGGGCCGGCGCGCCTGGACGCAGGCGGTCGCGGGCGCGACGTACTTCCACGCCGAGGTTCCGATCGCCGCGCGCACGGCGCCGCGGTCGCTTCCGCGCTCGATCACCCTCGCGTGGGACAGCTCGGGGTCGGCGCGCCCGCGATCACGCGCGCGAGGTCGCGTTGGATGCGTACTTCGCGAAAGCAGGCGACGTCGACGTCCGCCTCGTGCGCATACGCGACCGCCGAGCCTCCCCTCGCGTTCCGCGTGTCGCGACGCGACTGGAGGGCGCTTCGCCGCGAGGCCGAGTCCACGATCTACGACGGGGCAACCGACTTGGGCGCGATCGCGGCCGTTCCGGGCACGCAGGAGATCCTCCTCGTGAGCGACGGCCTGTCGAACTTCGGCGCGCGCAGCCTTCCAGTGCCGGCGGTGCCCGGTACGCCATCTCGTCGGCGGCGCGCGCGGACGCGACCGCGCTTCGCCACGCCGCGGAAGCGAGCGGGGCCGTTACGTGGAGGTCGGCGCCGGCCGCGAGGCGAGGCGGCGGGCATGCTGCTCCACGAATCCACGCACATCGTCTCGCTCGACGCGACCGGCGCGACGGACCTCGTCGCGGCGTCGCCGTACCCCTCGAAGGTCGCCGGGCGGTCGAGGGCGTGCTCACGGCAAGCCGCGCGAGCGTGCGCGTCGTGGTCGCGCATCCCGGCGGACAGCGGCAGGTCGTCGACGTGCCGGTCGAGGCCGGCGGCATGAGCTGCAGGTGCGGGCCTCGATGTGGGCGCGGCATCGCCTGGCGTCGCTCGCCGACTACGAGGCGAATCGCGCGCGGATCCGCAAGCTCGGCCGCGAGTTCGGGCTCGTCACGCGCGAGACGTCGCTCATCGTGCTCGACCGCGTCGAGGACTACGCGCGCCACGAGATCGCGCCGACCCGCCGAGCTCCTGGCGGCCTACGATCGCCTTCGCGCGCAGGCATCGCGCCGCGTCGAGGACGATCGCAAGGCGCACCTCGAAAGCGTCGTGCGCATGCTGGAGGACAAGAAGCGCTGGTGGGCGCGGGACTTTCCGAAGGGCTCGCGGCCCGCGGCGATCGCGGCGAAGACCGAGGCGCAGCCGCAGGAGAGCGCCGCGGCGCTCGGCTTCCTCGCGCGCAAGCAGTCGATGCCCGTGCCCGCGGCGGTGCCCACCGCGCCGTCTTCCGCACCCCCGCCCGGCCGCTCCCGCGATGCTGCAGGCCGGGGCGCGCGCCGATGTCCGGGACGCGGTCGCGAAGGACGACGCCGGTACCGCCGTGGCCGCGATCCGCCTGCGCAGGTGGACGCCCGACGCGCCTTGGCGCGGTCGCGATTGCGCGCCGCGCCGGCGGAGGACCTGTACCGCGTCTACGCGGGCGAGCGTGCGACCTCGCCGACAGCACGGCGTTCTTCCTCGACGCGCCTGGACGTCTTCTTCGAGCGGGGCAGCACGACCTCGGCGTGCGCGTGCTGCCCAATCTTCGCGGAGATGGACCTCGACAATCGCCTGGGTGCCGCGAATCCTGGGCGCGCGGCTCGTGCAGGCGAAGCGGCCCGCGCTGGCGATCGGCGTGCTGCGCAAGGTGGGCGAGCTCGCGCCCGACGAGCCGCAGTCGTTCCGGGACTTGGGACTCGCGTACGCCGCGAACGGCGAGTACCAGGCCGCGGTGGATGCGCTGCGCGAGGTGGTCGTGCGCCCGTGGCACGCGCCGTTTCCCGGAAGATCGAGCTCATCACGCTGGCGGAGCTCAACGCCATCGTCGCGACGTGGGACGAAGATCGACGTCTCGCGCATCGATCCGCGCCTCCTCGTCAACCTGCCGCTCGACCTCCGCGTGGTGCTCACGTGGGACGCCGACAACACCGACATCGACCTGCGGGTGACCGATCCGAACGGCGAGCGCGCGTACTACGGCAACCGGCTCACCTACCAGGGCGGGCGCATGTCGCTCGACTTCACCGGCGGCTACGGGCCCGAGGAGTTCTCGCTCAAGGTCGCGAAGCCCGGCAAGTACAAGGTCGAGGCGCAGTTCTTCGGCAACCGCCAGCAGATAGTGGCGGGCGCAACTACGTTGAGCCTGCGACTCACGACCGGCTTCGGCACCGCGAAGCAGAAGGACGAGTCCGTCACGCTTCGACTTCGCGACCGCGGCGAGATCGTCGCCGTAGGCGAATTCGAAGTCGCCCCCGACTAAGTAGGGTCGGAGTCGACTAAATCTGCGGACAAATTAAGTAGGGTCGGAGTCGACCACTTCCGCGCTGCCTTGGATATCCGCTCGCGAAGAAATCAAGTCGACTCCGACCTGCCGCTGGCTGCGGCGTGGTCGGGATGCCCGGCCACGCAATTCAAGTCGACCCTACTTAATCGCCGCCGAGTCGGCCGCCCCAGCCGACGCCGCCCAGGTATACCGTGTCGCCCCACCATCCGCCGTTGGCGGCGATGTCGAACTCGTTGTTGAGGACCTGGTCGCGGTAGTTCCAGTACTCGGCGCTGATGCCGCCATCGGCGCCGAGCGTGCGGCTGTATCCGCCGTCGCCCGCGTCGCGACGGCTCCAGCCGTCGCCGGCCTGCCCGGTGAAGCGCGTCGCGTTGCTCATGCCGAACGAGCCCGCCTGCATGCCGGGGTCGACGCTCTCGCGCGATTGCGCCTCGGCGGTCACGGAGGGCGGCGGCGCGGGCGCCGCGGTCCACCCGCCCTGCGACTGCTGCTGCCAGCCGTCCTTGCGCTTGCGATAGACGTTGCCGTCGTCGCCGGCGTAGGTGTCGTTGGTTGCGGCGTCGGGGTCCCACCCGCCGTTCTTCGCGAGGCTCGCGTAGTACTCGTTCGCGGAAATGTACGCCGGCGCCGCGGACGGCGCGGGCGCGGGTCCCGGCGTTGGCGCCGTCGGCGTTGCTCACCATGTCCATGTCGTAGCCGCGCTCAGGACCCATGTGCCGTATCGGCACCTGCGGACCGGAATTCGGCGCGCGCTCGCGGCACCGGGATTGAACGACGGCGGCGGAGCGTTCGGCGTCATCGAGATGGCGGTGCGCGCCGCCTGCGGCTGAGCAGGCGCGGCCATCGCCGGCGCCTGCTTCTTCGACTTCGCGGGCTTGAACCACGCGCGATAGACGTTCACGCTCGCCGACGCGCAACACGGGTAGTGTCCCCAATAGCCCGGGTGGAATCGCGCGCCGCCGCTCCACGACGCGGTGGCAAGGCCGGTCGCGAACGCGAACGTGTATCCCACCTTGGGATTGAACACCGGCGTGGCCGCGACGCCGTACGTGGCGGGCGCCGGATACCACACGCTGCCGATCCACGGCGCGTACGCGTAGCCCGTGCCGTAAACCACCGTGCCCGCCTGCCCGACCATCGCGCCCAGGTAGCCCGGCGTGTACCCCTCGAACACGCTGTCGGCCGTCGAGCCGTAGATACGCACGAACGTCACGAAGTAGATGGGCGACGTGGGCGGGATCGCGTAGATCGCGTCGGGCACCGACGTGGCGACGGCCCACGGGCCGTTGGGCTGCGCGGCGGTGAACCAGATGCCCGCCCTCAACGCGTAATATGCGTCCCCCGCGCGTACGATGGGCACCGACGCGTTCACCGCGCGCGTGAGCGACGTTCCCGGCTCGGCGACGAACTGCGGCGCGCCGTCGTACCTGGCGGTGAACGCGGGTCCGTTCTTCCTCGGGACGGTCGCGGTCTGCGGCGTCTGGCTCTCGGCGATAGCCTCGCGCGCCTCGGGCGTGCCCGGCACCGCCGCCAGCACCGCGCCGGCGCGCGACGTCATCGGGATGCGCGAGAAGTCGGCCGGCAGCGCGTCGACGTACGTCCACGCGCCGTTGAGCGCGGGCGCGCGGAACCAGCGTCCGGCGAGCAGGAGGTAGTACGCGCCGCTCGCGTCGCGCAGCACGTCGCTCGTCGTGTTGGACGCCCACGAGAGCGAGGTTCCGACGATGGGCGAGAACTGCGGATCGCCTCCGAACACCACGAGCTCCGCCGGCACCTCGCTCGTGTAGATCGCGGGAATACCGTTGGCGAGCGACGGCTTGGGGTTCGCGCGCTTGCCGCCGTCGAGCATGTCGACCACGCGCGTGGCCGCGACGCTGCGCGCGACGGCGTCCATGCCGTTGGGCGGGAGGAACGGCTGCGTCCACGGACCGTCGAGCGCGTTGGCCATGAGCCAGCCGTCGTACACCTTGAGGAACATCTGCGGCGCGGCCGCGCTCTTGAGGATCAGCGCGCGCGTGTTGACGATGCGCGTGAAGCCCGCGCTTCCCGCGACCGGCTTCCACACGGGCGCCCCGTCGATGGGAACGAGGATCGCGGGCGACGTGCTCACGATGACGCGCGGCGGCGTATTGGATACGGCCACGGGGGTGGGCGCGCGTCCGCTGGCCGCGAGCGAGGCTTGCAGCCGGTCGAGCGACACCGTGGCGACGGCGCCCTGCGCCGCGGCAGCGAGCGGCGCCGCGAGCGATGCGCCGCGGTCGGGCAGCGACGGCACGTCGACCTTCGTCACCTTGAGGCCCGTGAGCCCGACCGAGCGCGAGATCTTGTCGACGTGAGTCGCAGCGGTGGCCTCGAGCGTGCCATAGACTTCCTGCTTCGATCCCGCCGGGCGCACGGCCATGGCGCTGCGGAAGGCGATCGTGCCGTCGGTCCAGCGAATCACCTGCGGCGGATAGAGCAGGACGGCGGCCCCCCCGCCCACGTCGACGTGGCGCGGCCACCCGGCCGCGGGCACGGCGGGATTCACGGCGGCCGGGGCTTTCGCCGGCGCAGCCTGGGCGAAGGCGGGCACGACCGCGACTGCGAGGCACGCGGCGAGCGCCGCATGCAGGATCTGCCTTGGAATCATGGGGATCGCTTGAAAGGGACGGGGCGTCGCGATTCTACGGCATTGCGCCTGGGCGCCCTCCCGTCCACACCACGCCACGTTCAAACCGCGTCGTCGCCCCGCTCCATCGCCGCCTCCGCCGCGAGGCTCGCGACGTCGCGATAGATGGACGCCACCGCCAGCACGCGCCCGCCGCGCTTGTAGCGAACGACGCAATCGCGGGCCGCGATGTCGCCGTCGACGGCGATCTCGTCGAAGCCCTCCGCGTGCCCGACGTAGTTGATCGGCACGTCGTAGTGCTGGCTCCAGAAGAAGGGCACGGCGTCGAAAGCCTCGCGCGCGCCGAGCATGTTGCGCGCCGCGACCTGCCCCTGGCGTTGCGCAACCACCCAGTGCTCGACGCGAATGGCGCTGCCGCCATGGGGATCGGGCCAGCGCGCGATGTCGCCCGCGGCGTAGACATCGGGCGCGCTCGCTCGAGGAAGGCGTTCACCGACACGCCGCGATCCATCGCGAGGCCCGCGGCCTCGGCGAGTGCCAGGCGCGGGCGCACGCCACGCCGGCGACGACGAGGTCGGCGTCGATCACGCGACCGCTCTTGAGCGTCACGCGCGCGGCGTCCATCGCGACCGCGCTGTCCTCCAGGTGGAAGACCACGCCGTGCCTCCTCGTGCAGGCCGCGCACGAAGTCGCCGACCTGCGGCCCCAGCACGCGCTCCATCGGCCGCTTGTCCGGCGCAACGACGTGGACGTCGAGCCCGCGGGCCCGCAGCGACGCGGCGACCTCGAGCCCGATGAAGCTCGCGCCCATCACGACCGCGCTTCGATACCGCGGCGCGCGCGATAATGGCCCGGCAATCGGCCAGCGTGCGCAGCGTGAAGACGTGCGGCTGCTCCATGCCCGGCATCGCGAGGCGCACGGGCTCGGCGCCGGTCGCGAGCAGCAGGCGGTCGTAAGCGAGGCGGGTTCCGTCGCGCAGCGTCGCTTCGCGGGCCGCGACGTCGAGGGCGGTGACGGCGGTCGACAGTCGAAGGTCGATGTGCTCGTCGCGGTAGAAGTCGTCCCCGCGAAGCGGAATCCATGCCTCGGGCGCGTTGCCCGCGAGGTAGTCCTTCGACAGGTTGGGCCGGTCGACGGGAGGCGCGTCGTCGTCGGACACCATCGTGATCTCGCCGTCGTAGCGTTGCAGGCGCAGCATCTGCGCCGCCGCGAAGCCCGCGGCCCCGCCGCCGACGATCACGATCCTGCGCGGGTGCTCCGCGCGCGGCGCGACGCGCATCGCCGGCTTCGATTCCACCTTTGCCCGCACGAAGACCTTGCCTTCGCGCACCTCGGTCGACCAGCAGCCGATGGGCGCGAGCGCTGGCGCGTGCAGCGCCTCGCCGGTACGCAGGCTGAAGCACGCGTGGTGCCACGGGCAGCGCACCGTGTCGCCCACGACGAGCCCGTCGGCGAGCGGCGCGCCGTAGTGCGTGCAGGTCGCGTCCGTGGCGAGGAACTCGCGCCCGCGCCGGACGAGGAGCACGGCGTCGTCGCCGACGTGCCCCGCGAGCATCGCGCCGTCGACGAGGTCCTCCGTCGCTACGCCCCGGCTGAGATCCGGCCCTGCCGGCTTGTCCTGCGTGTCGCCCATCGCCGCCTCCACGCTTGCGAGGCGGTCCATCCTCCGCGCGTGCCGGCGCGACGTCAACCGATGGGAGCTGCGCTAGCCGAAGGCCCACGAGAGCCCGGGATAGAATGGGCGTCGACGGCTCCCGGTGCCCCGCATCCGGAGCCGCGATCGTTTCCGCCGCCCTCTCACTTCACGTGTCCCGCAAGCTCGCCCTCGACATCTATTGCCTGGCCTGGCCGGTGCTGGTCGCCCAGCTCGCGGTCATGGCCTACGCGGTGATCGACACGATCATGGCGGGCCGGTACGCCACGGAAGACCTGGCGGCGGTGGGCATCGGCGCGTCCATCTACTTCAGCGTGTTCGTCGCGATCATGGGCGTGCTCATCGCCGTGTCGCCCATCGTCGGACAGCTCGTCGGCGCCGGGCGCAACGACGAGATCGGGGAGCAGGTGCGCCAGGCGATGTGGCTCACGCTGGGGCTCGCCGTCGTGTCGGTGTTCGTGTTCCGGTTTCCGGAGCCTTTCATGGCGCTGGCCGACCCTTCGCCGGCCGTCGCGGAGAAAGTCCGCACGTACCTCGCGATCGCGGCGTGGGGCGCGCCCGCGGGGCTCGCGTTCCGGCTCTTCGCGAGCTACACGACCGCCGTCTCCCTGCCCCGCGTGATGATGGTCCTGAATCTCTTCGGCCTCGCGATCAAGGTGCCGCTCGCGTGGGCGCTCGTGTTCGGCCACCTCGGCGCTTCCGCGATGGGGGCGGCGGGCTGCGCGCTGTCCACGGCCATCGCGACGACCGTCGTCTGCGCGATCGCGTGGACGTGGGTCGCCGTGCTCCCGGCGTACCGCGCGCACGGCGTGTTCTCGCGCTGGTCGTGGCCTCGCCTTGCCGACCAGCGGCACCTCCTGCCGTTGGGGCTGCCGATCGGCGCGACGTTCCTCGTCGACGTGACGGCGTTCACGTTCATGGCGCTCTTCATCGCCCGGCTGGGGGCGGTCTACTCGGGCGCGCACCAGATCGCCGCGAACGTCGCGGCGCTGATGTTCATGCTGCCGCTGTCGGTGGGCAACGGCGTGAGCGTCCTCGTCGCGCAGGCGATCGGCGCGCGCAAGCTCGACCTCGCGCGATCCACCGGCTCGACGGGGATCCGCCTCGCGCTCATCCTCGCGCTCGTCGCGGGCGCGACGCTCGTGGCGGGCGCGGCGAGCGTCGCCGAGTTCTATTCGTCCGACGGCAGCGTGCGTGCCGTCGCCGCCCTCCTCGTGCTCGTCGGCGGCTATCACGTATTCGATGCGCTGCAGATCGTCACTGTCAGCGCGCTGCGCGGCTACAAGCGCGCGGTCGTCCCGATGGTCATCAACGCCGCGGGACTGTGGGGCGTCGGCCTCGCCGGCGGCCACGTCATCGGCCTCACCGACGCGATCGACCTGCGCTTCGCAGGCCTCGCCACGACCCTCGGCGCGCGCGGATTCTGGATCGCCGCCATCCTGGGCCTCGCCATCGCCGGCGGCGGCATCGTCGCGTACTTCGTCGCCGTAAGCGCCCGCCAGATTAAGTAGGGTCGGGTCGACTTAATTTCGAAGCAGCGGAGTCGACCGAAATTAAGTCGACTCCGACCCTACCCAAATCGCTAGTCGCAGCGGCTCTCGCCGACCGCGGCGGCATGGGGCTTCTTCACGCGCTTGAACCACTCGTCGGGGACCAGGAGCGCGACGGCGGCGGTCAGCACCGCGACGCCGAGCACCGCGACGAACATGGCGTGCATCGCCGTGTCGAGCGTGACGAGAAGTTGCCGATCGGAGCCGAGCGGGCTGCCCGGAGACTCGAGGAGGCGCTTCAGGTCGTCGGCCGTGACGCGCCCGCCGAGGGCGGTTCCCGCGAGGCCCAGGTTCACGACAACCCCGAAGAGCGTGGCGCCGAGCGCGCTGCCGAGATTGCGCGCGAAGATGTTGGATGCGGTCGCGCTGCCGCGCGCGGCGCTGCCCGCGGCCTCCTGCACGAGCATGAGCGTGCAGATGCTCACGAGCCCCATGCCGAAGCCGACGGCGGATCCGACGCCCGCCAGCACCGGCGAGCTCGCGGGCGTCAAGAACACGAACAGCAGCGCACCGACCGGCATGAGCGACGCGCCCGCGACGAGCACGTTGCGCAAGCCCAGCAGCGGGCTGAGCGCGACGCGAGCGTCGCGCCCGTCGGCCAGCCGATCATCACCATGGTGAGCGCGAATCCCGCGACGATCGGCGAGCGCTGGAGCACGGTCTGCACGTACATCGGCAGGAAGACCGTCAGCCCCATGAGCGACGCGCCCGCAAGCAGCGACACCGTGTTGGCGCTCGCGATCGCGCGCCGGCGCCAGAGATCGAACGACACCATCGGCTCCTTCGCGCGGCGCTCGTGCCACACGAAGGCCGCGGCCGTCACGACGAAGACGCCCAGCGTCGCGAGCGCGTTGCGCTCGTAAGCCGTGCCGATGCTGCTGAGGGAGAACATGAGCGCGCCCACCGCGGTGGCGAAGAGCGCGGCGCCCAGGTAGTCGATCGACGGGGACTCGTGAGCGACGTCGTCACGCAACCCGACGACGTAGATGGCCGCCGCCGCGATGCCTACCGGGATGTTCATCCAGAACACCCACGGCCAGGACAGGGCGTGCACGATGGCGCCGCCCGCCATCGGCCCGGCCACCGCCGAGAACGCCCACACGCTCGCAAGATAGCCCTGGATGCGGCCGCGCTCCCGCGCGGGATAGAGATCGGCCACGATGGTCATCGCGACGGGCTGCACCGCGCCCGCGCCTATGCCCTGCAGCAGTCGGAAGGCGATGAGCGACGGCATCGACCACGCGAAGCCCGCGCATAGCGACGCCACCATGAAGATGACGATACCCGCCAGCATCACCGGCTTGCGCCCGACCAGGTCCGCGACCTTGCCGAACACGACGGTGACGGCGGTCTGCGCGAGCAGGAACACGGCGAACGTCCAGCTGAAGAGGCTCATGCCGCCCAAGTCCGCGACGATGATCGGCATGGCGGTGGACACGATCGTCGCCTCGATCGCGATCATGAACATCGAGGCCATCACGGCCGCGATGACGAGTCCGCGGGACCGGCGAGCCGATGCGACCATCTAATCTACCGTGGCGCCCCGCGAACCCCGGGGCAGGATGAGAGGAGGGCCTTCCTCGCGAAGGGAGGCGCGACGGCGCAAGCGCGCGAAGCGGTACGATGCGGCCGGCCCACGGAGCACCCGGGCAACGTTCCCGGCGAGCGTGCGAGCGCGCTTACCGGACACGACGAGGAGCGTGCATCGCCGCAGGGGCGAACGGAAGGGCGTGGCTCACCGGCGACATTGTATCGCGCCGGGCGCCGGGTCCGCCCGGCGTAGAATCCGGCGGATGCCCCTGCCGCCCTCGCCCCACCGAACCGAGATCCATCACCGCCGCATCGACATGCGGGGATACCGCCGAGACGACGGACTCTTCGAGATCGAGGGCCACATCACCGACGTCAAGTCCGAGCCCGTGCGCCGCTCCGACGGCAACGGCGACATCGCGCCCGGCGAGCCCATCCACGACATGTGGGTGCGCCTCGTGGTGGACGAGGACCTCGTGGTGAAGGACATCGTCGCCGTGACGGACTCGACGCCCTACGCCGTGTGCCGCGAGGCCGTCGAGCCCATGCGCATCATCGTCGGCGAGCGCATCAAGGGCGGATGGACGAACATGGTCAAGGCGAAGCTGGGCGGCGCGAAGGGCTGTACGCACCTCATGGAGATGCTCATCCCCCTCGCGACCGCCGCCTACCAGACGCTCACGACGACGCGCCGGACCAAGCCCGAGGCCGTCGACGCGACCGGCAAGCCGCTCAAGGTGGACAGCTGCTACGCGTTCGGCGCCGAACGCGAGATCGTCAAGCGCCTCTGGCCCGCCTACTACCGCGGACCGAAATAAGGCGCGTGTCCTGTAACGGAGGGATCGAAAGTGTCCGGCTTGCCCTTCGTGCCGATGGCTTCGTTGCCGTTGCTCGCAAGGGGATGGGCCATGGCTTCGCAAGGGCGCCTCGCACTCGGCACGAATAGCGGCGCCCTATCGCTATCCCTCGCTTCCGATTCCTCCGTTGCAGCCCACTAGCGGCGCTCGAGCGCGAGGCGCACGCCCAGCGCCACCAGCAGCGCCCCCGACGAGCGATACACCCAGGTGATTACGGCCGGCCGCTCGCGCAGCCACGCCGACAGCGCTCCCGAAACGAGCGCCACGGGCGCCTTCACGAGGAACGTGAGCGCCGCGAACGCGAGCCCCAGGCAGAAGATGGTGAGCGTCGGGTGCTGGGCGCCGGGAGCGACGAACTGCGGCAGGAAGGCGAAGTAGAAGATCGCGATCTTGGGGTTGGTGAGGTTCGACAGCGCGCCGTCGGCAAAGAGCTTCGCGAGCGATCGCCCGCCGCCCTTGTTCAGCGCGAGCTCGCCGCGCTTCGTGCGCAAAAGCCCGATCCCCATGTAGACGAGATAGGCCGCACCGGCAAGCTTCAGCGCGACGAACAGCCACTCGGACGTGCGCAGGATCGCGCCGAGCCCGAGGGTGGCGAGGAGCGTATGGCCGACGAGCCCGAAGCTCACGCCCGCGGCGGTCACCACCCCCGCGGACGCACCCTGCGCGAGCGAGCGAGACATGACGATCATCATGTCCTGCCCGGGTGTGGCGATGAGCACGAGCGACGCCACGACGAAGAGGAGCCAGGTGGCCTCGATCATGGCGTCGACGCTCCTTGCGCGCGTGCGACCTACTTCGGACGCTTGTCCACGATGCGCCGCGCCTTGCCGAGCGAGCGCTCGATGCCGCCCGGCGCCAGGACCCTGACGTCCGCCGACACGCCCACGAGGCTCTTGACGAGATGCGCGAGGCGCTTGCCCGCCGCCTCGCCGTCGGCGCTGCCCGCACCCGGCGCGCGCTCGACCAGCACCGTCATCTCGTCGAGCGCGCCCGGGCGCGTGATCTCGATCTGGTAGTGCGGCGCGAGTGCCGCGTCGCGCAGCATCAGCTCCTCGATCTGCGTCGGGAACACGTTGACGCCGCGGATGATCATCATGTCGTCCGAGCGCCCGGTGATCTTCTCGATGCGGCGCATCGCGCGCGCCGTCGGCGGGAGCAGCCGCGTGAGGTCGCGCGTGCGGTACCGGACGATCGGCAGCGCCTCCTTGGTGAGCGACGTGAACACGAGCTCGCCGCGCTCGCCTTCCGGCAGCACGTCGCCCGTCACGGGGTCGATCACCTCGGGGTAGAAGTGATCCTCCCACACCGTGAGGCCATCCTTGGTCTCGATGCATTCCTGCGCGACGCCGGGCCCGATCACCTCCGACAGGCCGTAGATGTCGATGGCGTCCATCGAGAGCTTCGACTCGATCGCCTCGCGCATGGTAGGCGTCCACGGCTCGGCGCCGAAGATGCCGATCTCGAGCGACGTCGACCTGGGATCGATGCCCTGTCGCTCCATCTCCTCCGCGAGGGCAAGCATGTACGACGGCGTGACCATGATCACCGTCGGCTTGAAGTCGACGATGAGCTGCACCTGCTTCTCGGTCTGGCCGCCCGACATCGGGATCACCGTGCAGCCCAGCTTCTCGGCGCCGTAGTGCGCGCCCAGGCCGCCGGTGAAAAGGCCGTAGCCGTACGCCACGTGCAGGATGTCGCCGGCGCGGCCGCCCGCGGCGCGGATCGAGCGCGCCATCACGGTCGCCCACGTCTCGATGTCGTTGCGCGTATAGCCGACGACCGTCGGCTTGCCGGTGGTGCCCGACGACGCGTGGATGCGCACCACCTTCTCGCGCGGCACGGCGAACATGCCGAAGGGATAGTTGTCGCGCAGGTCGGCCTTGACCGTGAACGGGAACTTCGCGAGATCCTCGAGACGCACGAGGTCGCGCGGATGCACGCCCTTCGCGTCGAACGCCTTGCGATAGTGGGGCACGTTGTCGTACGCGTGCGCAAGCGACCATCGCAGGCGCTCGAGCTGGAGCGCGCGCAGCTCGTCGCGGCTCGCGCGCTCGACGGGCTCGAGCTCGTCCGGACGCGGGATCTTCGCCGTCATGTCGCCTCCTCCACCACCGTGCCCTTGATGCGCGTGCTCTTGCCGCGGAAATGCGCGACCGTCACGCCGTCCTGGTTACGCACCTCGACGTCGTAGACGCCGTTGCGCCCCACCTGCGCGCGCTCCTGCGCGGTCGCGGTGAGCACGTCGCCCTCGCGCGAGGGCGCCAGGAACTCGATGCTGCATCCGTTCGCGACGGTGTTGACGTTGTAGCTGTTGCACGCGAACGCGAACGCGCTGTCGGCGAGCGTGAAGACCAAGCCGCCGTGGCAGATCGCGTGGCCGTTCACCATGTCCCGGCGCACGGTCATCGACAGGCACGACCGGCCCGGCGACACGCTCACGACGCGCATGCCGAGATGACGCGACGCCTCGTCGCGCGAGAGCATGGCGCTCGCCACGCGCTCGGCGAGCGCCTGCGCCTCGCCGGCCGGCAATGCGACGCCGTCGCTCACGACACGAGCCCGGCGCCGGTCGTCGCGCGGCGGGCGAGGAGCGGCGACACCCGATAGCGCGCATCGCCGTAGTGCGCGAGGAGGTTGCGCAGCACCGTGGCGACGTGCGCCACGCCCACGGCGTCGCCCCACGCGAGAGGTCCGACGGGATACGCAACGCCGTTGCGCATCGCGCTGTCGATGTCCGCCGCGCTCGCGATCTTCTGTCCCACGGCGTCGGCCGATTCGTTGGCGAGCATCGCGACGGTGCGCATCACGACGAGCCCCGCCGCGTCGTCGATGCACGATACGGCGATGCCCGCGGCCTGCAGCGCGCCCACCGCCGCGGCGAACGCATCGTCGCTGCACGAGTCCGCGCGCGCGACGGCGAGCCTCGAGCACGTCGCGTAGTCGAAGGCCAGGTCGTACACCACCACGTCCTCGCGGCCGGTCTCCGCGGCCACCGCGGTGGCGCTGCGTCCGTCGCAGGGAACGAGGACCGGCGCGCCCTCGGTACCGACGCCCGCGGCGGCGATGCGCTCGCGAAGCTTCGCGAAGGGGCCCTCGCCGCGAACACCCACGCGCGCCGGCTTGGCCTGCGCGGCGACCGTCGCGGGCGCGGGCTTGCTCGCGCCCGCGGCATAGTCGTAGTAGCCGCGGCCCGACTTGCGCCCGAGGAATCCCGCCGCGACCAGCTCCTGCTGGACGAGCGACGGCGCGTAGCGCGGATCGCGGAAATACGCCTCCCACACGCTCTTCGTCACCGCGAAGTTGATGTCGAGGCCGATGAGGTCCATGAGCTCGAACGGGCCCATGCGGAAGCCGCCTGCCTCGCGCATGACGGCGTCGATGGTGGAGGGATCGGCGGCGCCTTCGAACACGAGGCGCAGCGCCTCGCCGTAGAAGGGCCTCGCGCAGCGATTCACGATGAACCCCGGCGTCGACCTTGCATGCACCGCGACCTTGCCCCAGGCCTGCGCCGTGGCGAACACCAGCCCGGAGACCGCGGGGTCGGTGGCGAGCCCGCTCACGACCTCGACGAGCGGCAGGACGGGCGCGGGGTTGAAGAAATGCATGCCCGCAAATCGACCCGGGTGCTTCATGCCGGCGGCAATGGACGTGATCGACAGCGACGACGTGTTGGACGCGAGCACCGCGTCGGGCGCGACGACCACCTCGAGCTCGCGAAAGAGCTTGCGCTTGACGTCGAGGTCCTCGACGATCGCCTCGACCACGAGGCGCGCGCTGACGAGATCGCCCAGCGCGTGAACGGGCGTGATGCGCGCGGTGGCGGCCTCCGCAGCCCCCGCCGCGAGCTTGCCCTTGCTCTCGAGCTTGCGAAGCGCTTCGCCGATCTGCGCGGCGGCCGCGTCCGCGGCGCCCATGCGCGTGTCGAAGACCTGCACGCGATGCCCCGCGCTGGCCGCGACCTGCGCGATGCCCGCGCCCATCGCGCCTGCGCCGACGACCGCGACCGTCGCCGTGGTGGGAAGCGGATCGCTCATGCCGCGCTCACTTGCCCGTGAATCGCGCAGGACGCTTCGCGAGGAAGGCATCGACGCCCTCGCGATAGTCCGCGCTGTAGCCCAGGTCGCGCTGCAGGGCGAGCTCCAGGTCGAGCGCCTGCGCGAGGTCGTCGTTGGCATACATCGCGCGCTTGATGGCGGCGAGACCGCGCGTAGGCGCCTGCGCGAGCTGCGCGACGAGCGCGTCGACGGCCGGTGCGAGCTCGGCGTCGTCGACGCACTTCCAGATGAGCCCCCACTGCGCGGCCTGCTCGGCCGTGAGCTTGTCGCCGAGCATCGCGAGGCCGACGGCGCGCGCCGTGCCCACGAGCCGCGGCAGGAAGAACGTCCCGCCCGAATCGGGCACGAGGCCGATCTTGCAGAACGCCTGGATGAAGCTCGCCGATCTCGCGGCGACCACGATGTCGCAGGCCAGCGCGATGTTGGCGCCCGCGCCGGCGGCGACGCCGTTCACCGCGCACACGACGGGCTTGGGGAGGTTGCGCAAGCCGAGCACGAGCGGCCGGTAGTTCCTCTCGATCGACGCGCCCAGGTCGACCGGCGCGCTGCCCGGCGTCACGGCGCGGTCCGACAGGTCCTGTCCCGCGCAGAAGCCGCGGCCGGCGCCGGTGAGGAGCAGGACTCGCGAGGCGTCGTCGGCCGCGACGGTGGCGAGCGCCGCGCGGAGCTCCTCGTGCATCGACGACGTGAAGCTGTTGAGGCGATCGGGCCGGTTGAGCGTGATGCGCGCGACACCGTCGGCGCGGTGGAGGAGGATCGACGGCTGGTCCATGCTGGTGTCCTGTCCCGCGGATGCCGGGGCGAAAATGTGGAGGAGGCTCGCGGTCAGGCGAGGCGCGATGGCGTCACTGGACGTGCATCCGGTGCTGCACCACGCGGAAGCGGCTCGCGACGTAAGCGGCATCGGTGAGCGACGCGTTGGCCGCGGGGTTGGCGCCGGTGCCGTGGAAGTCGGAGAAGGCCGCGGACTGGTTCACGAACACGCCGCCGGTGAGGTTGATGGACAGCGCGACGCCCGCGTCCTCGGCCACGTCGATGGCGCGCTCGATCACGTCGTCGCTCGTCGAATACACGGACAGCGTGAGCGCGCCGTGACCACGTACGGCATCGCGCGCGATGGCGAGGCTCTCGCTCGTGTCCGCGGTGGCGATCACGAACGCGATGGGCCCGAACCACTCGTTGAGGTACGTCGCGCGATCGTCCGAGGTGAGCTTGACGATGAGCGGCGTGCGTACCGAGGCGTCCGGGAACGCCGGGTGATCGATGGCCTGCGTGTCGAGCACGACGGAGCCCAGCGAGCGGGCCGCTTCGAGCCTGCGCAGCACGCTCTCGTTCTGCACGGCGCCCAGCACCTCGACGGCGCGCGCGGGATCGCCCAGGAGCTTGCGCACGCCTTCGGCGATGGCCTCGGCCACGGCGTCGAAGGAGAGGTGGCCCTCGGCCGTGTCGATGCCGTCGCGCGGCACGTAGATGTTCTGCGGCGCGGTGCACATCTGTCCGGTGTACAGCGAGAGCGAGAACGCGACGTTGCGCGCCACCGCCTTCATGTCGGCGGCGCCGTCGAGGATGATCTGGTTCACGCCGGCCTTCTCCGTGTACACCTGTGCCTGGCGCGCGTGCTCCTCGAGCCAGCGGCCGTTGGCGGTGCTGCCGGTGAAGTCGATGATGCGAACCTCGGGGCGCAGCGCCAGCGCCTGCGCCACGGGGCTGCCGGCCTCGTGCGCGAAGAGCGTCACCACGTTGGGATCCATGCCCGCCTCGGCGAGCACCTCGCGCACGATGCGCACGGTGATGGCGAGCGGAAGGATCGCGCCCGGATGGGGCTTCACGATCACCGCGTTGCCGGTCGCGAGCGAGGCGAAGAGGCCCGGGTAGCCGTTCCACGTGGGGAACGTGCAACAGCCGATCACGAGGCCGACGCCGCGCGGCACGACGCGGAAGACCTTTTCCATGCGAATGGGGTCCGCCTTGCCCTGCGGCTTCTCCCAGCGGGCCCGCGCGGGAACCCGCGACAGCTCGTCCCAGGCGTATGCGACCGCCTCGAGCCCGCGATCCTGCGCGTGCGGGCCGCCGGCCTGGAACGCCATCATGAACGCCTGGCCCGTCGTGTGCATGACCGCGTTCGCGATCTCGAACGTTGCCTTGTTGATGCGAACGAGCGACTCGAGGCACACGCCGGCCCACATCTCGGGGCCCGCCTTGCGCCAGGACTCCTGGGCGCGCTCGACCGCGGCGAAGAGGCCGTCGACGTCGGGCTTGGGATAGGTCACGCCGAGCGGAATGCCGAAGGGCGACCGCTCCCCGCCGACCGTGCCGGCGGTCGCCGGCTGCGCAAGCGGGAAGCGCTGCCCCAGGAGGCGGTCGAAGGCGGCCTTGCCGGCCTCGGCTGCGCCTTCGCCGTACACCTTGGGGCTCGCCGACTCGGGAAACGCGCTCCAGTACGCACGTTCGTGGATCGCCTTCACCGCGCGCTCGAGAAGCTCGCGGTGACGCTCGAAAAAGGGATGCGACACGAGTGTTCCTCCGTTTCCCGCCATATTACAGAAATGGGGTCAGACCCCATTACAGGCCTGGCACCATTTCCATGAACGCGACGCGCCTTCTATCCGGTCCCCGTGTCGTCGAACGTGAC
>JBGAIS010000120.1:0-12312 GCA_044225355.1 Casimicrobiaceae bacterium
CGTGCGACGCGAGGAACTGCGCCACCTTGCGCGCGTTGGCGACGTGCCTCTCCATGCGCAGCGGAAGCGTCTCCACGCCCTGCAGGATCTGGAAGGCGGTGAACGGCGCCATGCACGCGCCGAAGTCGCGAATGCCTTCGCGGCGCGCCCGCAGCAGGAACGCGGCGGTGGTCGACTCCTCCGTGAACACCATGTCGTGGAATCCGTGATACGGCTCGGTGAGGGTCGGGAACTTGCCCCTCGCCGCGCCGCCGTCCCAGTCGAACGTCCCGCCGTCGACGACCACGCCGCCGATCACCACGCCGTGGCCCGAGAGGAACTTGGTCGCGGAGTGGAACACGAGGTCCGCGCCGTGCTCGAAGGGTCGCACGAGGTACGGCGTGGTGAACGTCGAGTCCACGAGGAGCGGCAGCCCGTGCTCGTGCGCGATGGCCGCGACGCGCGGGATGTCGAGCACCTCGAGCCCCGGGTTGCCGAGCGTCTCGCCGAAGAGCAGCCGCGTGTTGGGGCGGATGGCCGCGCGCCATGCGGCAAGGTCGCGCGCATCGACGAACGTGGTCTCGATGCCGAAGCGGGGCAGCGTGTAGTCGAGGAGGTTGTGCGATCCGCCGTACAGCGAGCGCGACGCCACGATGTGCTGCCCCGCGCCCAGCAGCGTGACGATCGCAAGGTGAAGCGCCGCCTGGCCGCTCGACGTCGCGATCGCGCCCACGCCGCCTTCGAGCGCCGCGATGCGCTCCTCCAGCACCGCGACGGTGGGATTGGAGATGCGTGAGTACACGTGCCCCGCGCGCTCCATGTTGAAGAGCGCGGCGGCGTGGTCGCTATCGGGAAATACGAACGACGCGCTCTGGTAGATGGGCGTCGCGCGCGCGCCGGTCGCGGGGTCGGGCGCGGCGCCGGCATGCAGGGAGAGCGTGTCGAATCCGAGGGTCTTGGGCTTGCTCATGGGGTCACCTTGTCCGCGCGAGCCGGAGCGAAGGCGCCGTGGCCGGTCCCAGCTCCCCGCACGGGCTGCAGGCGGATTCTAGCCCGGTTGCCTCGCGGCATCGCGCCGGCGGCCGCGGCTCGACGCGCCCGCGCGACGGGACGCGGACGGTGCGCGCGACCCGCCAGGGCCCGTCACACCCTAGTTCAACGTGATGCCGTGCAGCGCCTGGCCCGGGTAGGCTACGTACAGGTCGAATGTATGGTCGTCGTAGGTGGACGTGATCACCATCGGGATGTTGGCGCTCGAGCCCGCGCCCAGGTTGCCGATGCATTGCATCATGAGGGCCGGGTTGCCGTTCATCGTCATGCGAAAGCTCTGCGTCTGGGCGTTGACGGCCACGACCCACCAGTTGGAGCTCGAAAGGTCGATCGCCGCCTTCGTCAGCGTCTTGAAGCTGTTGAGGAAGTCCGCGTCCTGCTGGATATCGGTGCCATCCTCGGAAACCATGTCGACGCCGCTCAGCGCGGTGTCCCCCAGGTCGTAGAGAAAATTGAACACCGCGGCCAGCGACGTCTTGGTCGACCCCTGCGAGAACATCACGTTCCGGCAAAAGATGTTGCCCTGCTGGGTGAGGGTCGAGTCGAGCGTTCCGAGTTGCAGGTTCAACGAAAACGCGAAGTTGAGCGACGGCGGATACGCGGTGTTCTCGCTGGCCGAGGGATGCGCGCCGTACGCCATGATGGAGATGGGCGCGGGCGGCGTCGCGGGCGTGCCCGACCCCGGCCAGAACGCCGCGTCCTGGAAGCCGGTGCCGACGGTGTCGGAGGTCTTGCGCCCCACGTCGAGCTCGAGGCCGACGATGTTCGGGCCGGTGAGGTCGCCGTTGCCGAAGCCGAGTTGCGGCGTGCTGTTGTCGGGATTCTGGCCCGGCGTGACCCACACCGAGTAGTACGTCGGGTTGGTCGTGCCGGCATAGGGAAGCTCCACCGGCTGGTAGTAGTTGATGTTGATCTGGAGCGGGTTGCCGAGATAGTCGTACAGGCGCAGGTTCACGCGATTGGCGTGAGTGGTCTCCTCGGCGTGAGCGGAGGCAGGCCCCACGTAGGGCTCGCCCGATACGGTGGCGATCTCGAGCGAGTCGAGCACGGCCTTGCCTTGCGCCACGGTCGTCTCGATGGGCGTGACGAGCGTGTTGTCGTCGCGCACGCTCGCGATCATGCGCAACTGCGCGTCGCGCACCGGGACCTGCTTGACGGTGCCCATGAACGTGGCGAGCGCCGCCGTGACGGCCGCGTCGCCGTCCTTCAGCGTGACCGCGGGGATGCGCTTTTCCAGGTTGCCGTCGATGATGGTGAACACGTCCGTGCCGGGACGGCGGTGCGAGATGGATTCGAGGATGGCCATGAGGGTCCACGCCTCGGCGCTGGACGAGGTGAGGTCATAGGCCGTGACGTACCCCTTCTGGAGCTTCTCCGGGCGCACCTGGAAGCTCATCTTGCCGATGGAGAAGACGCACGTATCGCCTTCCACGTAGTCGAACTGCCCGAGCCTCCCCGTGCGGCCCGAGCGCGACGAGCAACGGTACGGGACGTTGTCGATCAGCTTCGCGACGAGATAGGCCGTCTGCTGCGTGGGTGCCGGTGCCGGAGCATCGTCCCCGCCTCCGCAGCCTGCGACGAAAAAGATACAAGCGAGGGCAAGACCGCAGGCGCGCATGCTGGAATGGAACACCGCACATCTCCATGACGTGATGCGACCGATCTTAGACGTTCGTACAAACACGGGCAATCCCGCGCATCGGTGAAAGCGCGACGATCGTGCGCACCGGCTCGATCATCGCCGCGTGCGTGCGCCGTTCGCGCGTTCCGTCACGGCGTAGAATCGTCCGGTGACTCGACGCCTGCCCCTCGACTCCAGCGTCCCGCCGCCTGCCGCGCGCGATCCGAAGCGGCACGCGCCGGGCGATGCCGTGCGCGGGCGCGGCGCGACCTTCAACCCGGGCAACCGCTATCGCCGCGACTCGCGCGAGGCCTTCGATGACGGCTGGTCGCCGGCGTCGCCCGATGCTGTCGCCGACAACGTGACCACCACCACATCGCGCGAGGACGATCCGTCCACCTCCGACGCGCCCGCGAGCCGCCAGCTCCGCACCGTCGTCGCGATCCAGCACGCGCGCACCATCATCACGCGCAACGACTCGCCCGACATCCCGTTCACGCAATCGATCAACCCTTACCAGGGGTGCGAGCACGGTTGCATCTACTGCTACGCGCGCCCCTCGCACGCCTACCTCGACCTCTCGCCGGGGCTCGAGTTCGAGACGAAGCTCTTCGCGAAGCCCGACGCTGCGAGGCTCCTGCGCGACGAGCTCGCGAAGCCCGGCTACGTGTGCGACCCCATCGCCCTCGGCGCCAACACGGACCCGTACCAGCCGATCGAGCGCGAGTGGAAGGTGACGCGCCAGGTCCTCGAGGTGCTCTGCGCGCACGAACATCCGTTCTCGATCGTGACCAAGTCGGCGCTCGTCGAGCGCGACGTCGACCTCATCGCGCCGATGGCCGCGAAGCGCATGGCGCGCGTGTACTTCTCGGTCACCACGCTCGACCGCGATCTCGCGCGGAAGCTCGAGCCGCGCGCCGCCGCGCCCGAGCGCCGCCTGCAGGCGATGCGCGCGCTCGCCGACGCCGGCATCCCCGTCGGCGTGCTCGTGGCGCCCGTGATCGCGCAGCTCAACGACAAGGACATGGAGGCCATCCTCGAGGCCGCCGCCGCATGCGGCGCGACGAGCGCGGGCTGGATCATGCTCCGCCTGCCGCGCGAGGTGGCACCGCTCTTCCGCGCATGGCTCGACGAGCACTTCCCGCTGCGCGCCGCGCACGTGATGAGCCTCGTGCACCAAGTACGCGGCGGGCGCGACTACCAGAGCGAGTTCGGCACGCGCATGCGCGGCACCGGCCTCGTCGCGGACTTGATCGAGCGGCGCTTCGAGATCGCGACGCGCCGCCTGGGGCTCGACCAGGGCCGCCGCAACAACGCGAGCCTCGACACGTCGCGCTTCCGGCCCCCGCGCCGCAACGACGCGCAAGCCGAGCTTTTCTAGAAGGAGTTCACGCGATGGCCACGCTCGTCGAGCGCCTTGCCGCCTGCTACACCGGCGCCGTGCACGATGTCCTGCGCATGATTGGATACCAGCGGATCGTGCTGCCGCCGCAGATCAAGGCAATCGCGCCCGGCACGCGCCTCGCCGGCCCCGTGTGGACCGTGTCGGGCCACATCGACCGCACGAAGTCGCGCGACGAGACGCTGCTCGGCTGGTGCACGCTCCTCGCTAAGGCGCCCGCCGGTCACGTCGTCGTGTGCCAGCCCAACAATCGCGAGGTGGCGCTCATGGGCGAGCTCTCCGCGCAGACGCTCGCCGCGCGCGGGGTGCTGGGCTACGTGGTCGACGGCGGCTCGCGCGACACGGACCTCGTGCTCGAGCAGGGCTTCCCGGTGTTCTGCTCCTTCCTCACGCCTTCCGACATCGTCGAGACGTGGATCGCGGACCGCTTCGGCGAGCCCATCACCATCGGCGGCGTGACCATCACCACCGGCGACTACCTCGTCGCCGACCGCGACGGCGTGGTCATCGTCCCGCGCGCGGTCGTGGAGGAAGTCGTCACGCGCACCGAGGAAGTGGTCGCGACCGAGAGCGACATGCGACGCGCGCTGCTGGGCGGCATGGACCCCGTCGAGGCGTATCACCGCTACGGCAAGTTCTAGACGAAGGCGCGGCGACGTGACGGAATCGGTCTTCGTCACGGGCGGGACGGGTTACATCGGTCGCCCGCTGGTCGCGGCGCTCGTCGCGCGCGGACACGACGTCGTCGCACTCGTTCGCCACGGATCCCAGGCGAAGCTCCCCGCCGGCGCGAGGCCCGTCGACGGCGACGCGCTCGATGCGGCGAGCTTCGCGCACGCGATTCCCCGCGGCGCCACCGTGGTGCACCTCGTCGGCACGCCCCATCCCAACCCCTCCAAGGCCGCGCAGTTCGAGCGCGTCGACTTGGGCTCCATACGCGCCGCCGCCGAAGCCGCGTCGATCGCCGACGCCTCCCACATCGTCTATGTGAGCGTCGCGCGCCCGGCGCCGGTCATGCGCTCGTACATCGCGGCGCGCGAGGCGGGCGAGGCGGCGGTCGCCTCGACCGGCATCCCGCACACCTTCGTGCGCCCGTGGTACGTGCTGGGGCCGGGGCACCGCTGGCCCTGGCTCCTCGTGCCGCTGTACGCGCTCGCGCGCCTCTTCCCGCCGACGCGCGACCAGGCCGTTCGTCTCGGCCTGGTGACGCTCGACCAGATGGTATGGGCACTCGTCGCCGCGGTAGAGACGACGCCGTCCGAATCGACGACAATCGTGGACGTGCCGGCGATCGCACGCTCGCGGTCACCCGGACCATCGCTACCTCGGGAGGGTCGATAGATGGGCAAGATGGCAACCACCTGGCAGGTCATGAAGGATTCCTGGCGCGTGCTGATGCGCGACAAGGAGCTCCTGGTCTTTCCGGTCGTCTCCGGCGTCGCGACGTTCCTCGTCCTCGTCACGTTCATCCTGCCGTTCGTGGGCGCGGCCATCTGGGGCCACGGCCTGTCGACCAACAACGTCACGCTGTACGCAGTGATCTTCTGCTACTACGTGTGCAATTTCTTCGTCATCATCTACTTCAACTCCGCGCTCGTGATCCACGTGGTCACGCGCCTGCGCGGCGGCGAGCCGACGCTCGGCGAGAGCTTCCGCGGCGCCACCGCGTGCCTGCCGCAGATCGCGCTGTGGGCGCTCATCGCCGCCACGGTGGGCGTGGTGCTCAAGTGGCTGTCGGAACGCTCGGGCTTCCTCGGCAGGATCGTCATCGGCATCATCGGCATCGCGTGGACGCTCGTCACGTACTTCGTGGTGCCCATCATGGTCGTCGAGCGCAAGGGCGCGTTCGAGTCCATCGGCGACTCCAAGGACCTCCTCGCGCGCACGTGGGGCCAGCAGATCGTGAGTGCGCTCGGCTACGGGCTCATCGGGTTCCTGCTCGGCATCCCGGCGTATTTCGTCATCATCGCCTCGATCGTCGCGGGCGTCGGCGCGCACAGCCTCGCGGCTTTCGGCATCCCGTTCACCGCCGCGGTGCTCTACCTCGTGGCGCTGGGCATCGTCATGTCGACGCTGCGCGCCATCTTCGGCACGGTGCTGTACCTGTACGCGACCACCGGCAAGGCGCCCGAGGGGTTCAGTCCCGCGATCCTCCAGGGCGCGATCAAGCCGGCCTGAAGCAAGGAAGTCCCGACGGCGCGCCGGTGATGGGCCGGCCGCCGGCGGGTGTCGTGCCCGCTGGCCATGGCGCCCTCCGTGGGGGAGACCTTGCTGCGGATGCGTGTCAGTCGTCGAACGCCGCCTCGAGGAGGCACCCGAACTCTCGCGCGAAGTCCACCGAGACGCGCGCGTGCACCGCGCCCTGCTCGTCGTGGAAGCGCTGCGTGCCCCGGCGCGCGAACACGCCTTCGTGCCACACGTCGGGGTGGATGTACAGGCCGCGCGAGCCGTCGAAGCGGAAGCACACGAAGTCCTCCGGCTTCACGTCGTCACCGGGGAGCGCGAGCGGAACGTAGAACGTCGCCTTCTCGAGCGGGAAGAAGAGCTGGCCGCCGTCGGGGTGGTAGTTGCAGTGCCACAGCATCATGCGCGACGGCGAGCGCGCGTGCGAGTCGTCCGCGCGCGTGGGCTCGTCGGCGTAGGCCAGGACGTAATGGCCGTCGACGGCCTCGTTGCGGCCGTACAGGATGTCGCCCCGCCACTGGCTGACGAACACGCCCTTCGTGGTGCCGCCCTCGTCCCCCGAATCCTCGTCGACCGGTCGCCACCCGCGCGCGCGCCAGCGCACGATCTCGATGCTGCACGCGGAAGGATCGTCGACGAGCTTGCCGTAGCCTTTCAACGCGTCGTCGGTGGCGTCGACGATGGGCATGCGCACGCGGCGCAGCCCCGCGGCGAGGCCGGGGTTGAGATAGTCGAACGTCGGCATGAGGTCTATGATAGCCCGATGCTCGCGAGGCTCGTCATCGTCTTCACGCTGCTCGTCGGAGCACCCGCTGCGCACGCCCAGGACGCGAAGCCCGCGCCCTGCAGCGCGCCGGAGCACCGGCAGTTCGACTTCTGGATCGGCGACTGGGTCGTTCGCGGCCCCGCGGGCAAGGTGGCGGGTCACAACGTGATCACGTCGACGCACAACGGCTGCGTGATCCTCGAGAGCTGGTCGGGCAACGGCGGCGTGACCGGCTCGAGCTTCAACGTCTACGATGCCGAGCGCAAGCAGTGGCGCCAGTGGTGGGTGGACAGCACCGGCGGCACGCTGGAGCTCGAGGGCGGCTTCGCGGACGGCAAGATGACGCTCACGAGCGCGCCCGGCGCGGCGGCGCGGCGCGGCCCGGAAGCGATCAACCGCATCACGTGGCAGCGCCTGCCCGACGGCCGCGTGCGCCAGCTATGGGAGACGTCGCCCGACAAGGGAGCGACGTGGACCGTGGCCTTCGACGGCTACTACGAGAAGAAGCCGGGCCCGTAGCGAGCCCGTTTCTTCGTCAGTGGCTCTCGCGCCCCACCGGCGCGCCCGATCCGCCGACCAGGAAGTCCAAGTCGACGCCGCGGTCCGCCTGAAGCACCGTGTCGCAGTACAGCTTCACCCAGCCGCGATCGGAATGCGGCGGCAGCGGCTTCCACTTCGCCTTGCGCTTCGCGAGCTCCTGGTCGGACACGTGGAGGTGGATCTTGCGCTTGTCGACGTCGATCTCGATCATGTCGCCGTTGCGCGAACGCGAGCGGTGCCCGGCGGCGGCCTCGGCGCCAAATGTGCAGCACCAGTTCCGTAGGCGGTACCCGACATGCGGGCGTCGGAGATGCGCACCATGTCCGTGACGCCCTGCTTCAGGATCTTGGCCGGCAGCGCGAAGTTGCCCACTTCGGGGAAGCCGGGATAGCCCTTCGGCCCGCAGTTCTTGAGCACGAGGATGCTGTCGGGCTCGACGTCGAGCTTCGGGTCGTCGATGCGCGCGTGCAGGTCGTCGACGTCCTCGAACACCACCGCGCGCCCCTTGTGCTTCATGAGCTCCGGCGTCGCGGCCGACGGCTTGATCACGCATCCCGACGGCGCGAGATTCCCGCGCAGCACCGCGATGCCTCCTTGCGGCTTGAACGGCTTGCCGAGCGGCGTGATCACCTCCTCGTTGTAATTGACGGCGTCCTTGACGTTGTCCCAGATCGTCTGGCCGTTCACCGTCAACGCCTTCTTGTGGATGTACTTGCCGATCTCCCTGATGACCACCGGCAGGCCGCCCGCGTAGTAGAAGTCCTCCATCAGGAATCGACCCGAAGGCATGAGGTCGACGAGGCACGGCATGTCGCGGCCCAGCCGGTCCCAGTCGTCGAGCGTGAGATCGATGCCGATGCGCCCCGCGATCGCCAGGAGATGGACCACGGCGTTGGTCGATCCGCCGATGGCGCCGTTGACCATGATCGCGTTCTCGAAGGCCTTCTTGGTGAGGATCTTCGACATGCGAAGGTCCTCGTGCACCATGTCGACGATGCGCCGGCCGGCCATGCGCGCGAGCACGCGCCGGCGCGAGTCGACGGCGGGGATGGCGGCGTTGGTGGGAAGGCCCATGCCGAGCGCCTCGACCATCGACGCCATCGTCGACGCCGTTCCCATGGTCATGCAATGCCCCGCCGAGCGCGACATGCACGCCTCGACCTCGAGCATGTCCGCGGGCTTCATCTCGCCCGTCTTGAGCATTGCGGTGACTTTCCACACCATGGTGCCGGAGCCGATGTCGGTGCCGCGGTACTTGCCGTTGAGCATCGGGCCGCCCGACACGCCGATGGTGGGGAGGTCGCACGACGCCGCGCCCATGAGGAGCGAAGGCGTGGTCTTGTCGCAGCCCATGAGGAGCACCACGCCGTCGAACGGATTGGCGCGAATCGACTCCTCGACGTCCATCGCGGCCTGGTTGCGGAAAAGCATCGTCGTCGGCCGCATGAGCGTCTCGCCGAGGCTCATCACGGGAAACTCGATGGGGAACCCGCCGGCGTCGAGCACGCCATCGCGCACGTGCTGCGCCAGCTCGCGGAAGTGCGCGTTGCAGGGCGTGGCCTGCGACCACGTGTTGCAGATGCCGATCACCGGGCGGCCGTCGAACTGGTCGTTGGGAATGCCCTGGTTCTTCATCCACGACCGGTGCGTGATCGCATCGCGATCGGTACGGCCGAACCATTCGGCCGAGCGGAGGGTGCGCTTTTTCTTGATGGGCTTCTTGCTCATTTGAAGTCTGTCGAGTCCTGTGTCGAAAGGCCCGCGCGCGGCGCGGACGAGAGTTGCAAGGCGTGCTTCAGGCGGCGATCCGGTTGCCGCTGCCCTGGTCGAAGAGATGGACCTTGCCGGGGGTGACGGCCAACCCCACGCGATCGCCCGGCTTCACGTCGGGACGTCCATGCGTGACGAGCGTGAGCTGGGCCTTGCCGGCCTGGATGAGGAGCTCGGTCTCGGCGCCCGTGGGCTCGACCACGACCACCTCGCCGCTCACCGCGCCGGGCACCGCGGCGCCCGTCAGGGCGAGATCGCCCGGCCGGATGCCGTACGCCACCGACTGGCCCTCGGTACCGGGGCCTTCGTGCAGCGGCCATTGCACGCCGTCGCCCATGTCGACGACCGCCTGGCCGCCCGCGCGGCGCACCGTGCCGTTGACGACGTTCATCGCGGGCGAGCCGATGAACTGCGCGACGAAGAGGTTCGCGGGCCGGTCGTAGAGCGCGAGCGGCGCGCCGATCTGCTCGACGCGGCCGTCGTGCATGACGACGATGCGGTCGGCCATGGTCATCGCCTCCACCTGGTCGTGCGTGACGTACACGGTGGTGGTCTTGAGCCGCTGGTGCAGCGCCTTGATCTCGGCGCGCATCGCTACGCGCAGCTTGGCGTCCAGGTTCGACAGCGGCTCGTCGAACAGGAACACCTTCGGGTCGCGCACGATGGCGCGGCCCATCGCGACGCGCTGGCGCTGGCCGCCCGAGAGCTCGCGGGGGAATCGCTTGAGGTAGGGGTCGAGGTTCAGGATCTTCGACGCGTGCGCGACGCGCTCCTGCATGACCGCGGCGTCGGCCTTGCGAAGCTTCAGGCTGAACGCCATGTTGTCGGCGACCGTCATGTGCGGATACAGCGCGTAGCTCTGGAAGACCATCGCGATGTCGCGGTCCTTCGACTCGACGTCGTTGACGACCTTGCCGTCGATGGCGATCGTCCCGCCCGTGATCTCCTCGAGCCCCGCGAGCATGCGCAGGAGCGTCGATTTGCCGCAGCCCGAGGGCCCGACGAGCACCACGAACTCGCCGTCGGCGATGTCGAAGCTGATCCCGTGCAGGACCTTGGTGGCGCCGAACGATTTCTCGACGTTCTGGAACGAAACGGTGGCCATCGAAGGATCCCCTAGCTCTTGACCGCGCCGGCGGTGAGCCCGCCGACCATGTAGCGCTTGAACGCGTAGTAGATCGCCGCCGGCGGCAGCGCGTAGATGAGCCCCGTCGTCATGAGGAGCTCCCACGGCGAGTCGTCCGCCGCGAGGAAGTTGCCCAGCGCCACGCCGAGCGTGATCTCGCGATCGTTGGACAGGAGCAGGAATGCGTACAGGTACTCGTTCCACGCGAGGAGCAGCGCGTACGTGCCCACGGCGACGAGCGAAGGCATCATGAGCGGCAGGTACACGAGGCGGAAGAGCTGCAACGGCGACGCGCCGTCCATGCGCGCGGCCTCGTCGAGCTCGTACGGCAGCTTGTCGGACGCCTGCTTCAGCACCCAGATGGAGTACGGCGCCGCGATGGCCATCATCGCCAGGATGAGCGCCCACTGCGTGTTGAGGAGCCCGTACACGCCCATCGTCTTGTACATCGGCACCGCGAGGAACGCGGCGGGGATGAAGTACGTGAGCAGCGCGAGGTTCATCACGAAGCGCCCGCCCTTCACGCGCAGGCGGCTGATCGCGAACGCCGCGCCGGTGGCCACGAGCAGCGTGAGCGCGCCGACCGCCACCGCGATGAACAGCGAGTTCCACATCTGGCGCCAGAAGTGCTCGAGGTAGTGATGCTTCTGCTGGAACACGATGCCGAAGTTCTGCAGCGTCGGGTTGTCCGGCCACAGGTGCCCGCTCATCGCGGAGTCCTTGGGCGAGATGGCGAACAGGAAGAGGTGATAGATGGGCAGCATCGTCCAGATGAGGACCGGGATGCCGACGAGCAGGAGCTTCGCCTCCGTCGAGACCTTGCGCCACGTGATGCCGCTGCTCATCTCGACAGCCTCTTCATCATGAAGTAGATGAGCGGCAGGATCGCCGGCAGCGCGACCACGATGGCGGCCATCGACAGGTCCACCTGGTCGAGGCGAAGGTAGCGGATGCCGAGCGTCGCCAGCACGTGCGTGAGGTCGCCCGGGCCGCCGCCCGTGAGGAGATAGACGCTGTTGAAGTCGCCGAGCGTCCAGATCATCGACAGGATCGTGCACGTGAGGTAGAGCGTGCGCATCGCCGGCCAAGTGATGAAGCGGAATTTCTGCCAGCGCGTGGCGCCGTCCACCGACGCTGCCTCGTAGTGCTCCTGCGGAATGGCGAGCCGCCCGGCGATGAGGATCAGCGTCCAGAACGGCAGCGATTTCCAGACGTGGACGAGCATCGCGATGCCGAGCGCGAGCCTCGGATCGTTGAGCCAGTTCGGTCCGTCGAGTCCCGTGTACTTGAAGATCAGCGAGTTGATGATTCCCCACTCCGGGTTCAGCATGAACCGGAACGAGAGGATGGTCGGGATCGACGGCACCGCCCACGGCAGGATGAAGAGCAGCGACAGCCACTTGATCCACGTGCGCGCGGTGACGAAAAAACCCGACAGGAACAGCGCCACCATCATCTTGAGGTTGATCGCGATGACGAGGAACAGGAGCGTGTTGAGGAGCGAGTTGCCGAAGATGGGGTCTTCGAACAGCTTCTCGTAGCTGCCCGGATGGCGCGCGAGCCACAGCCCGTAGCCGACCGGGTAGAGGACGAGCACGAGGAAGACGACGAAGTAGGGCGCGAGGAGGATCAGGCCCCACTTCTGCCAAGGCGACATCCGCCGCTTCGTCTCCAGCGGATTCGTGTCGGGCAGTGCGATGGTGGACATCGTGGCTCCCTATCCCCCTCACCCCAACCCTCTCCCCGCGA
Organism: Casimicrobiaceae bacterium; assembly: GCA_044225355.1. Lineage (GTDB taxonomy): Bacteria > Pseudomonadota > Gammaproteobacteria > Burkholderiales > Casimicrobiaceae > VBCG01. Next base: position 12,188 of record JBGAIS010000120.1, read on the forward strand.
GCGGGGAGAGGGAGTTTCCTTGGCCGGCGCCCTCGACACCCACGCCTCTCGCCGCGCGTACGCAGGGGAGGGGCGGGTCGGCGCCCACGACCTCAGCCCACCACCACCCTCCCCCTCGCCCCGCC
>JBGAIS010000121.1:0-5386 GCA_044225355.1 Casimicrobiaceae bacterium
GCCCACGGTCAAGGTGGAGGCCAGTGCGGACGCGTCCGCGCAGGGCCTGTCCGCGCCGTACCCGGGCGGGCAGGTGAGCCGCGGATCGCGCGCGGGGATACTGGGCACGCTCGACTACATGGATTCGCCGTTCAGCATCACGACGTACACGCACGAGCTCATCCAGGACAAGCAGGCGCAGAGCGTGGGGTCGGTGCTGCTCAACGACCCGACGGTGCGGACGGCGCGGGGCTTCGGCAACTTCCAGGAGTCGTACTTCATACGCGGCTTCATCCTCTATTCGGACGACGTCGCGTACAACGGCCTGTACAGCCTGCTGCCGCGGCAGTACATCGCCACCGAGCTCTTCGAGCGCGTGGAGGTGCTGCGCGGCGTGACGACGTTCCTCACCGGCGCGAACCCGAACGGCGACGGCATCGGCGGCGCGATCAACCTGCTGCCGAAGCGCGCGCCCAACGCATCGCTCGCGCAGGTGACGCTCAATGCGGCGAGCGGCAATCAGTTCGGCGCGGCGGCCGACGTCGCGAAGCGCTTCGGGCCCGACGGCAGCACGGGCGTGCGCATCAACGCGGCGTATCGCGATGGCGGCACCGGCATCGACAACGAGAAGGCGCAGCTCGGGCTGCTGGCTATCGGCCTCGACTGGCGCAGCGCCACCGTCCGGCTGTCGGGCGACCTGGGGTGGCAGGACAACCGCCTCAAGCAAACGCGTCCGAACGTCACGCTCACGAGCACCGTGACGAACGTGCCCGATGCCCCCAACGCGAGCTCGAACTTCGCGCAGCCCTGGAGCTACTCCAACGAGACCGACCTCTTCGGAACGTTCCGGGCGGAGTGGGACATCACCGACAACGTCACGGCGTGGGCCGCGTACGGCCTTCGCCGCAGCAGCGAAGCGAACTCGCTCGCCAACCTCGACGTGAACGACGGCACCACGGGCGCGGCGACGACCTCGCGCTTCGACAACACGCGAGACGATACCGTCGACACGGGCGAGTTGGGCGTGCGCGGCCGGCTGGTGACGGGACCCGTGCGCCACCAGTGGGTGCTGTCGGCCTCGTTCTTCTCGTCGAAGAAGGAGAACGCGTACGCGTGGGACTTCTTCAACACGCTTGCGACGAACCTCTACACCCCGTCGTTCTATCCGCAGCCGCCGTTCGGGCCGAACACGTTCGTCGGCAACAACCTCGATGCGCCCGCGCTCACCAACCGCACGCGGCTGCAGAGCTACGCGATCGGCGACACGCTGTCGATGCTCGACGACCGCGCGCTCCTGACGCTCGGTGCGCGCTACCAGAGGTTCGACATCGAGAACTTCGCGTACAACACGGGCGAGCTGACAGACAAGTACGACAAGGGCGCGACGAGCCCGCTCGTCGGCCTCGTCGTCAAGGCGACGAAGGAGCTCTCGCTGTACGCCAACTACGCGGAAGGCCTCGTGCAGGGCGAGACCGCGCCCATCTTCGTCTCGCCGCCGCCGGTGAACGCGGGGGAGCAGCTCGCGCCGTACGTCTCGAAGCAGGTGGAGGCGGGCCTCAAGTGGGACCTCGGGCGCTTCGGCGGGGGACTCGCGCTCTTCCAGATCGAGCAGCCGCGCGCGTATATCAACTCGTCCAACGTGTTCGTCGCCGACGGCGACAATCGCCATCGCGGTGTCGAGCTCAATTTCTTCGGCCTCGTCGCGACCGGCGTGCGCCTCCTCGGCGGCTTCACGTTCCTCGACGCCATCCAGCAGAACACGGGCGTGCCCGCGACCGACGGCAAGCGCGTGATCGGCACGCCCAGGGATTACGGCAGCGTCGGCATCGAGTGGGACGTGGCGCAGCTCCCCGGCTTCATGGTCGAGGGCCGCGTCATCTATACGGGCTCGAGCTACGCGGACGCGCTCAACACGCTGCTCGTGCCGGGCTGGCCCCGCGTCGATTTGGGCGCGCGCTACGCGACGACCATCGCGGGGCGCGAGGTCACGCTGCGCGCGCGCGTCGACAACGTGGCCGACAAGGACTACTGGGCCTCGGTGGGCGGATTCCCGGGCGCGGGCTATCTCGTCGTGGGCGCGCCGCGCACGTTCTCGCTGTCGGCGAGCATCGATTTCTAGGACGGGCAGGGTGGTGGGGACGGGGTCGCTCCGCGCGTGGTCGTGGGTCCACAAGTGGACGAGCCTCGTCTGCACGGTGTTCATGCTGCTCCTGTGCCTCACGGGCCTGCCGCTCGTCTTCCATCACGAGATCGGGCATCTCCTGGGCACGGAGGTCGAGCCGCCCGAGATCGCGCATGAAGGCCCGCGCCCGCCGCTCGACGACGTTCTCGCGGCCGCGCACGCGACGCACCCCGATCGCTTCGTGCAGTTCGCATCGCAGGAGGAGGACGACGACCGCCTGTGGTTCGTCACCCTGACGCCCGGCCCCGCGCCCACCAGCGATTTCAAGTCGATCGCGGTCGACGCGCGCACCGCGAAGCTGACGCCGCAGCAGCCGCTCGTCGGCGAGGGCTTCATGAACCTGATGTTGCGCCTTCACGTCGACCTCTTCGCCGACCTGCCGGGCAAGCTGTTCCTGGGCGCGATGGGAGTGCTCCTCATCGCGTCGATCGTGTCGGGCGTCGTCGTCTACGGCCCGTTCATGCGCAAGCTGCCGTTCGCGACGATCCGCGCCGATCGCCGCCCGCGGCTGCGCTGGCTCGACCTGCACAATCTCCTTGGCATCGTCACCGTCGCGTGGCTCGTGGTCGTCGGCGCGACCGGCGTCATCAACACATGGGCCGACCTCATCATCAAGGTGTGGCAGTTCGACCAGCTCGCAACGCTGGTGGCGCCTTATCGCGACGAGCCGCCGCTCGATCCGAAGGAGCGCGCGCCTGTGGAAGCGACGAGGCGCGCGGCGCTCGCCGCGGTGCCGGGGATGAAGATCGCGTTCATCGCGTTTCCCGGCACGGCGTTCTCGAGCCCGCACCACGACACTTATTTCCTGCGCGGGAGCACGTCGCTCACGTCGCGGCTGCTCGTGCCCGTGCTGGTCGACGCGCGAACCGCTACGGTAACGGCGGCGCCCGCGCTGCCGTGGTACGTCGCGACGCTCCTCGTCTCGCAGCCGCTGCACTTCGGCGACTACGGCGGGATGCCGCTCAAGATCGTCTGGGCGCTGCTCGACCTCGTCACCATCGTCGTGCTGGCGACGGGCCTGTACCTGTGGCTGGGCAAGCGGGGGCGGCGAAAGCCGGCGGCCCACGCGCCGCCGGTCGCCATGCCGCTGCGGGGAATGGACCCGTAGCCGTCGTGGCGAGCGGCGGCGCTCGCTCGCCGCGACCGCGGGCGCGTTCAGGACTTCTTCGCGCTTCGCACCTTGTTGATCTCGTCGTACATTTCCTTGGCGAGCGCTTCGCCCCCTTCCTTCACGAACTTGTCGGTGACGGGCTTCGCCTTCTCGCGCATGCGCACGATCTCCGCCGGCGCGATCGCGTTGATCTTCATGCCCTTGGCCTTGAGGTCGCCTTCCGACTTGTCGTTGGCCTCGCGCGACACCTTGCGCTCGTAGGCGCCGGCTTCGTTGGCCGCGTCCTGGATGATCTTGCGCTCGTCGGGCGAGAGGCGATCCCACGTCTTCTTGCTGAAGAGCACGACGAGCGGGTTGTAGGCGTGCCGCGTGTTCGACGCGTACGCCTGCACCTCGTTGAACTTGAGGGCTTCCACCGCGGCGTACGGATTCTCCTGGCCGTCGACGGCCTTGGTCTCGAGCGCGGTGTAGAGCTCGGGGATGGGCAGCGGCACCGCGTTGCTCCCGAGCGCGTTGAACGTGTCGATGGAGATGTTGCTCTGGGGCACGCGGATCTTGAGGCGCGCGAAGTCCTCGACCTTCGCGATGGGAAGCTTGCTGTTCGTCACGATGCGAAAGCCGTGGTCCCAGTAGCCCAGGCCGATCAGGCCCTGGTCGGGGAGCTTCGCGAGCATCTTGCGACCGACCGGGCCGTCGAGCACCGCGTCGGCCTCGGCGTAGTCGTTGAAGAGGAACGGCAGGTCGAGGAGCACGAAGTCCTTCACCATGCCGGTGAGGAGCGACGGAATGACGATGGTCATGTCGACGGTGCCGCCTTGCACGGCCGACTGCACCTGGACGTCGCCGCCGAGCGCGGCGTTGCCGAACGTCTTCACGGCGATCTTGCCGCCGCTCTTCTGCTGCACGAGCTCCGCGAAGCGGGCCACGCCGAGCCCGTGCGGGTGATCGGGCTTCTGGACGTAGGCCACCCGCAGCGTCTTGTCCTGCGCGGTGGCGGGCGCTCCCACGACGAGCGCGGCCGCGGCCATCGCGGCGATGAGTAGCTTGGATTTCACGATCTTCCTCCTTCGACGAGAGCCGCGAGGCGAGGTGCCGCGCGGCGTGGGTTGTGTTCGCGATGCGCTACGTCTCGACGCTCCAGCGCGACGTGAGGAACGGCTCGAGATGGCGGGGCTCGATGTCGAGGCCGAGGCCCGGCCCTGCGGGTATGGCTACCGTGCCGTCCGCGTCCGGGGCGAAGCGCCCGAAGGCGTCGCGCAGCGGGTTGGGGGACGCGTCGAACTCGAGCAGCGGGTACTCGAGCCCGGGCCCGCGCGACGACGGCAGCACCGCCACGAATTGCAGCGAGGCCGCGAAGTTGATGCCGGTGCCCCACACGTGCGGGACGAGCGGCACGTCGAACGCCTCGCACAGGTGGGCGATGCGAAGCGCCTCGCCGAAGCCCCCGCACAGCGCGAGGTCGGGCTGCACGACCTCCAGCGCGCCGTGCGCGAGGTACTCGCGAAACGCGCCCAGCCCGAAGTGGGACTCGCCGCCGGCGAGCGCCATGGGGAGCTCGCGCGCGAGGCGCGCGTAGCCATCGAGGTCGTCGTGGCGGATGGGCTCCTCGAGCCACGCGATGCTCGACTCGGCAAACGCCTCGCCGTACGCGAGCGCCCCGCGAAGCGTCGTGCCCTCGTTCAGGTCGACCATGAGCGGGAAGGCGCAGCCGACGCGGTCGCGGATGCGGCGCAGGCGCGCGCCGTCGGTGCGCGGGTCGACGCCCATGCGGAGCTTCATCGCGCGGAATCCGGCGCGGAGGTAGCCGTCGATGTCGGCGTCGAAGTCGCGATACGGATCGGCGCCCGGCTTGAGGAAAGGGCCGCTCACGTACGCGGGCACGCGATCGCGCAGCGCGCCGCCCAGGAGCGACGACACGGGCACGCCCGCCGATTGGCCGGCCGCGTCCCACGAGGCGATGTCGAGCGCGCTGATGGCCATGTGCGTCGCGCCGCGTCGATCGTAGCCAAGCGTCTTCTGCATGGCCTCGCGCATCGGCCCCGGCGCCCGCACGTCGAGCCCGAGCACCGCGCGGGCGAGGCCGTCGCGGAGGATGCCCGCGGCGGCGGCGGGCA
>JBGAIS010000121.1:5400-12245 GCA_044225355.1 Casimicrobiaceae bacterium
GTGACCGAGACCACCAGCGAGCGCCGGCTGTCGAAGAACATCCGCGAGTTGCCGATCTTCTCCGGCAGCGTGCAGGCGATGTCGTAGCCGTCGACGCGAACGATGGCGCCGGGCGAGTCGTGCTTCATGCGAGTCTCCGGGCCCGGAGCGCGTCTCCCGGACGAGCGGCGAGCGTCGCGCGGCGGGCGCGAATGCGTGGGCGTTTGCGCGACGGTGTCGTCATGGTCAGCCGCCCAGCCACCTGGCGGGCACGATCACGAGCGCCGGCACGAGCACGAGCAAGAGCAGCACGGCGAGGTGCGCAATGAGGAAGGGCGATACGCCGCGGATGATGTCGTCCATCCGGATGCGGCAGACGCCGCACACCACGTTGAGGACCGTGCCGACCGGCGGCGTGAGGAGCCCGATGGCGTTGTTGATGATGAAGAGCACGCCGAAGTAGATGGGATCGATGCCTGCCTGCTTCACGATGGGCATCAGCACCGGCGTGAGGATGAGGATCGTCGGCATCATGTCGAGCGCGGTTCCCACGATCACCACCAGCACCATCATGGCCAGCATGAGGAGCGTGCGGTTGTCCATGAACGGCGCCAGGAGCGCGGCCACCTGCGACGGCAGCTCGGCGATGGTGATGAGCCACGCCGACACCATGGCCGCGGCGACGAGGAACATCACCACGGCCGTGGTCTGCCCCGCCGTGGCGAACACGTCGTAGAGGTCCTTCCAGCGGAGCTCGCGGTAGACGAAGAGCGAGACGAGCAGCGCATAAACGGCTGCGACCACCGCGGCCTCGGTGGGCGTGAACACGCCGAACTTGAGGCCGAAGATGATGATGACGGGAAGCACGAGCGCCCACAGGCCGTCGACCAGCGTGCGAACGACTTCGCGACGGCTGGCGCGCGGCGGGGGCGTGACGTTCTCGCGGCGGGACTCGATCCACCACGCGACGGCGAGTCCCGCGCCGAGAAGCAGGCCCGGCACGATGCCCGCGAGGAAGAGCTTCGAGATCGAGAGGCCCGCCGCGACGCCGAACACGATGAAGCCGATCGACGGCGGGATGACGGGCGCGATGATGCCGCCGGCGGCGATCAAGCCCGCGCTGCGGTGGGGATCGTGCCCCGCCTTCACCATCATCGGATAGAGAAGGGCGGCGAGCGCCGCGGCGTCGGCCACCGCGGAGCCCGAAAGCGCCGCGAGGATGCACGAGGCCAGGATCGCGACATAGCCCAGGCCACCGCGGACGTGTCCCACCAGGGCCAGGGCCACCGCGACGATGCGGCTCGACAGGCCGCCGCGGTTCATGAGCTCGCCCGCGAGGATGAAGAACGGCACCGCCATCAGCGGGAAGCTGTCCGCCCCGGTGATGAGGTTCTGGGCGACGATCTGCGCGTCCATCATGTCGAGGTGGACCATCAGCGCGACCCCGCACACGAGGAGCGCGAACGCGATGGGCATGCCGATGGCCATGGCGCCCAGCAGCGACCCCAGGAAGACGGCAATGGTCACCTTGCGAGCCTCGGCCGATCGTGCGGGGCGACGGGCTTCATCGCGGGGCGTCGCCGTCGCGCGGGGAGGGTGGACGGAGCGCTTCCGGCATGTCCTCCGATTCCTGCACCTGGACTAGGTCGTCCTCGCCGATCTTTCCCGTCACGAGGTCGTAGAGGTTGCCCACGACCAGGAGCCCCGCCGCGATCGCGAAGAAGAGGCCGACGCCGTAGTACCACCCGGTGGACCAGCCCGTGGCGGGGGCCTTGTTGCCGAGGTTGATGAGGGTCTGCTGCCAGCTCCCCCGCAGGAAGAGCCACAGCACGCCGAGGATGAGGAGGTTGCTCGCGAGGAAGCACGCCTTGCGCGCGGACAGCGGCAGGCGCGAGACGAACGAGTCCATGCCGAGGTGCGCGTGCTTGCGCATGGCGATGACCGCGCCGACGAACGTCATCCACACGAAGAGCCAGCGCGCGACCTCCTCCGACACGGTGATGCCCGTGTTGAAGACGTAGCGCAGGACGACGTTGCCGAACACCAGCGCGACCATGCCCGCGAGCGCCAGCACGACGAAGAGCCGCAGCAGGCGGAAGTAGCCGTCGACGAGGCGTTGCATAAGGTTTCTCCGGGCGCGCGGCGGTGCTCGGCCAGGCGGGATTCGCGACGTCCCGATTCTCATGGGTGAGATATACTCTCGCCGACGAGATAGAGTAGCACGGAAAGACACCCGCGGCTTCCGCTGTCCACGAAGCGCAAGGCGCCCCGCGACGCGCCTCGCGCCCCCGGAAGCCCGTGCCAGACGACCCATGACCGCCATCGCCATTCCCGCGCTGGAGCGCGGCCTCGACATCCTCGAGCGCATCGGCGCCGCGCCGCTGGGCGCGACCGCCACCGAGCTCATCGAGGCGACCGGCGTCCCGCGCGCGACGCTTTACCGCATCGTGGGCATCCTCGCCGCGCGCGGGCTCATCAGCGCGGGCGCGGGCAAGCCGCCGCGCTATGTCCTGGGGCCCGCGCTCGTCCGACTCGCGCGCGACGCGCCGCCGCAGGTCGACCTCGCCGCCACCGCACAGCCGATCATGGACGCGCTCGCAGCGACGCTCGGCGAGACGATCAAGCTCGTGGTGCGCGTGGAGACCGAGGCGCTGACCGTTGCCCTCTCGCACGCCAACCACCACGTCCCCATCCTCTCGCGCGTGGGGACGCGCCTGCCCCTGCATCTCGGCGCTTCGCAGCGGCTCCTCCTGTCGAGGGCGCCGCCGGCCGTCCTCGAGGCGGTCGCAAAAGGCCCGATGGAGAAGCGCGCGTCCCGGACCATCACCAGCGCACGCGTGCTGAGGCGCGAGGTCAAGGCGCTCCGCGAATGCACGTGGACGGCCACCGAGAGCGAGGGCATCGAGGGCCTGGGCGCCACGGCCGCGCTCATCCACGACGCCTCCGGCGCGGCGCAGGGCGCGCTGGTCGCGGTGTACATCCGCGGACGCAAGGGTGCGCGGAGATTGCGCGAGATCCGCGATGCCACCGTGCGCGCCGCGGACGAGATCTCGCAGCGCCTGGGCGCCGCTGCATCGGGCCACTTCGCCTGACGGGCGCTGTCGGACGGACGGCGACGCGCGGACGCAGCGCGCGCTTACCGCGAAAGGCTAGGCGCACATGTAACGTGGTCGCGTCCCTTCGTGGCGGATCGAACTCTCTTGGGCACCGGCGCGCGCATCCTCGTCACTCACGGCAACGGCTCGGGCAACGGCCACGACCAGGCGTCTCGCAGCGCGGTGGCGAGTCGCATGGCGTCCATCGTCGGCATGCCCTTCGGCGGGGACTACGATCCTTCCGCCGACTACGCGGCTCCGCTGTACTTCGTGCCGAGCGACGCGATGGCGTCGCGCGAGGCTCGCGAGCTCGGCATCCGCGCGGCGGACGATCTCTTCGGTGGTGTGGTGCCGCATCCCTTCGTCGCGACCAAGGCGATCACGCATCCGCTCGTGTCGGCGCGTGCCTGCGCGCCCGAGGGCTGGTCGCGCGACTTCGCGGACGAGGTGCGCGGCGCGGTGCTTCGCGGTCACACGGCATTCTCGCGCGAGGATGCCCGCGCCGCGGCGCGCGAGCTTTTGCGCTCCGGCGTGGCACGAGTGAAGCACACGACCGGCATCGGCGGCGGCGGCCAGTTCGTGGTGAGCGGCGAGCACGAGCTCGAAGCGGCGCTCGCGGGCGTCGACGACGCGATCCTCTCGAATCTCGGCGTCGTGCTGGAGGAGAACCTCGTCGACCCCGAGACGTTCAGCGTGGGCCAGGTCGCGATCGGCGAGCTCACCCATGAGCTACTGCGGAACGCAGTGCGCGACCCGCAACAACCGCGGCGCGATGGTGTATGGCGGCTCGTCGCTGTCCATCGTCCGCGGGGGCTTCGAAGCGCTTCGCGCCTCGCCGCTCCCGCCGACCGGGCGGCGCGCGGTAGAGCTCGCGGAGCGCTACGACCGCGCGGCGCTGCGCTGCTACAACGGCTTCTTCGCGTCGCGGCGTAACTACGACGTGGCCTTCGGCAAGGACCGTGACGGGCAGGCGCGGATCGGCGTGCTCGAGCAATCGTGGCGCATCGGCGGCGCGAGCAGCGCGGAGGTCGTGGCGCTGGGCGCGTTCCGAGACGACGCCGCGCTCGACCGCATCCGCGTTGCGTCGGTCGAGCGCTACGGCCGCGACGTGGAGGTGCCCGCCGGCGCGTTCGTCTACTTCCGCGGCGACGACCCGAACGTCGGGGCGCTCACGAAATATGCGATCGTATCGCCCGATGAAGACGCAGGATGACCTCCTCGACATCGCCGTCGACGACCAGCACATCGCCGGCACGCTCGTCACCCCGGGCACGCTGATCCCGGGCGTGCTGTTCGTCCACGGCTGGGGCGGAAGCCAGCAGCAATACGTGGCGCGGGCGCGGGCCGTGGCGGCGCTGGGGTGCATCTGCCTCACATTCGACCTCCGCGGCCACGCGAAGACGCAGGCGCAGAAGGACACGGTTTCGCGCGAGGACAATCTCCACGACGTCCTCGCGGCGTACGACATGCTGCTGCGCCAGCGCGGCGTCGACGCTTCCGCCATCGCGGTGGTGGGCAGCAGCTACGGCGGCTACCTCGCGGCGATCCTGACGGCGCTCCGTCCGGTGAGATGGCTCGCGCTGCGCGTTCCCGCGCTGTACAAGGACGCGGACTGGGAGAGTCCCAAGGGGCAGCTCCGCACGCTGCAGCACCTCGACGAATACCGGCGCATGCCCATCGCCGCCGCGGACAGCCGCGCGCTCGCCGCGTGCCAGGCGTTCCGCGGCCACGCGCTGGTGGTGGAGTCGGAGCACGACACGATCATTCCCCCGCAGGTGGTCGCCAATTACCGCGAGGCGCTCCACGACGCGGGCTCGCTCACCTATCGCCTGATGGAAGGCGCCGACCACGGCCTCAGCGCCGCGCCGATGCAGGACGGGTACACGTCGCTCCTCGTGGGATGGCTGGGCGAGATGGTCAAGCGCGCGCGGGAGGACGCTCACGCGACGCCCGTCATTGCGGCGTCGAAGCCGCTCGCGACGGAGCCGGCGCGCGACGATCCGGTGGCGGAAGCGGCGATGGACCATGCACGAGCGATGGAACCGCAGGGCGAGGGCGCCCCGGCGGACTGAACGCGTTGCCGCTACGTCGCGACGCAGTCCTCGAGGACGCGCAGGAGCGTCGCCGCGGTGAAGGGCTTCAGGAGCGCGATCGCGCCGCCCGCGCTCACCTCCTCGACACACTCCTCGTGCCCCGTCATGAGCACCACGGGCACGCCGGGCCGCAGCGACTGCACCTGCCGCGCGAGCTCGATGCCCCCGACCTCCGGCATGATCACGTCGGCGAGCACGGCGCTCACCTGCGACATCTCGCGCAGCCGCGCGAGCGCGTCCTCGGCGCTGTCCGCCAGCACCGTCGAGTAGCCGGCGCCGTCGAGCGCCGCGGCAAGCGTGACGCGCGTGCCTTCGTTGTCGTCGGCAACGAGTATGGAGCGGTTCGCGAGTGCCATGATGCGGTCTCCCTGTGTTGGCGCAACATTGGGCCTGCGAGGCGCGCATGTCTGTAGGACCGGGGCCGATCGACCGTAGGTTCCCTCCTACACGCGGATGTCCGCCTCGCCTATGGACCGGGTAGGACACGCGCTTCCAAACTCGCGCAGCGATCCCACCGCGGCCGATCCTTCCGGGCGAGCGAGTTCGAGGTCGGAAAACGGGCAGGGGTGGGCGGCGGGGATCGCCCGTGTCGCGCGGCGCTTTGTCCGCGCCCACCGGCCGGAGCGCGCCCGCTCCGGCACGATGCCGGCCTGCCCGTGAAGCGACTTTGGTGGAGCCCTCCATGAAGCAGGCAAGCCTCGCCCCGAAGGTCGACGTCGCGCGCGTCGAAGGTACCGCCCGGCGCTCGCGAAGCGTGTCCGACGATGCGCTCGACCGCCGCGCGCTCCTGAAGGCGTTGCAGGCCGTCGCGGATGGTGACTTCTCCGTGCGCCTGCCGTCGGACTGGACCGGCCTCGACGGCAAGATCGCGGACTGCTTCAACGACATCGTCACCGCCAACCGGCAAATGGCGGAAGAGCTGGCGCGCGTCGGCCAGGTCGTCGGCCGCGAGGGCAAGACGCGCCAGCGCATGCGCAACGTGCGCTCGACCGGCGCGTGGGGCGAGATGCAGGTGTCGGTCAACACGCTGGTCGACGATCTGATCCGTCCCACCACCGAGCTCACGCGCGCGGTGACGGCGGTCGCGAAGGGCAACCTCCTCGAGACCGTGCGCCTCGACGTCGAGGGCCGGCCGCTCGAGGGCGAGTTCCTGCGCTCGGCGACGATCGTCAACACCATGATCAAGCAGCTCGGCGTCTTCACGTCCGAGGTCACGCGCGTCGCGCGGGAAGTGGGGACCGACGGCAAGCTCGGCGGCCAGGCGCAGGTGCCGGAGGTAATCGGCGTCTGGAAGGACCTGACCGAGAGCGTCAACCTCATGGCGAGCAACCTGACCGACCAGGTGCGCAACATCTCCGAGGTGACGATCGCGGTGGCGAGCGGCGACCTCTCGCGCAAGATCACGGTGGACGTGCGCGGGGAGATCCTCCAGCTCAAGGAAGCCATCAACACGATGGTCGACCAGTTGCGGTCCTTCGCGTCGGAGGTCACCCGCGTGGCGCGCGAGGTGGGCACCGAAGGGCGGCTCGGCGGGCAGGCGGTGGTGCCCGGCGTGGCGGGCACCTGGAAGGACCTGACCGACAACGTGAACCTGCTGGCCGCGAACCTCACGACGCAGGTGCGCAACATCGCGGAGGTGACCACCGCCGTGGCGCGCGGCGATCTCTCGCGCAAGATC
>JBGAIS010000122.1:0-12388 GCA_044225355.1 Casimicrobiaceae bacterium
AGGTCCTTTTGCGACAGGGCGTTTTGCTGGGCGAGGGGCTTCGTGCGGTCGAGGTTCTGCTTCGCGACGACGAGCGCCGCCTTCTGCCGGTCGAGGGCCGCTTGCGCGGAATCGAGCTGCGCCTGGAAGGGCTTGGGGTCCATCTGGAACAGCACCTGGCCCGTCTTGACCACCGAGCCCTCGACGTAGACGCGCTTGTCGAGCCAGCCCGACACGCGCGCCTGGACGTTCACGGCCTGCGAGCTTTGCGTCTGCGCGACGTAGACCGCGGTGAGGGGGACGTCCGCGTGCTGGACGGTGAGCACCGAAACGTCGACGGGTCCTTTCTCGGGCGCCTTGGGCGCTTCGCGCCCGCAGCCGGCGGCGAGGAGGGCGACGAGGGAGAGGAGGCAACCCGTTCGGCCGATGCGGGCGAACGGCAAGGCGGAGGTGGCGATCATTGGCAATGAGGGGCGGCGCGCGGCCAGCGCTTGAAAACCGGCGTGCCCCTCGCCCGGCAGGACGGGAGGCAACCCCTTCTTTTTACCGCAGACGGCGGCCTTTGTCGAACGGCTTACTTCGCGCGGGAGGCGTCGCCCGTGACGGTGATCGTCGCCGGCGGCACGTCGAAGCTGCCGCCCAGCGCCACGTGGAGGTTCACGCGCTGCACGCGCCGCTCGGCCTGCACGCGGAGCAGCGCGACCTGCGCGGAGTACAGCGCCATCTGCTGCTGCTGAACGCCCCGGAGGTCGCCCGAGCCGACGCGGAAGCGCACGCCGGCGAGGTCGAGGGCGCGGGCGTTCTCCTTCACCGCGGCGGCGAGGTAGGTTTCCCGATCCGCGAGGGCGAAGCCGTTGGAGAGCGCGTCCTCGACCTCGGTGAACGCGCGCGAGCTGATGCGGCCGTACTCGGCGATCGCCTGCTTCTGCTCGGCGGTGCGCACGTCGACCTGCGCCTGCAGGAGGCCGCCCAGGAAGATGGGCTGCAGGAGTTGCGCTCCGAGGCTCAGCACGACGTCGTTCGTGTTCTTGAGGACGAAGAGCTCGCTCGAGATGCTGGTGACGCTGGCGGTGAGCGTGATCTTGGGCAGGCGCGCGGCCTTGGCTTCCTCGATGCGATAGAACGCGCCCGCGACGCGCCGCTCGGCCGCGACCACGTCCGGCCGGCGCTCCAGGAGCTCCGACGGCAGCCCCACCGGCACGTCGCCCGGCCACGCGGGCAGTTGCGGGGGCGCCGTGAGGCTCGCCGAGGGGTAGCGCCCGACGAGCGTCTCGATGCCGCGCAGCGCCTGCTGGTAGCTCGCGTCGAGGCCGCGCTCGGTGTCCTGGAGCGTGGCGACCCCCGCTCGCGCGATGGTTACGTCGAATTCGTCGCCGTTGCCGACGCGCAGGCGATCCTCCGCGAGGCCCGCGAGGCGAGCCGATGCCTCGCGCATGGCCTGCGCCTGCGCCTTCTGCATGCGCGCCTCGATGGCGAGGAGCCAGCCCTTGGCGACGAGCGCGGCGATCGACTGGCGCGCGTACTCGGCGTCGAGCTGCGCGGACTCGTACTGGTACTGCGCGAATGCCTGGCCCGAGCGCACCCGTCCCCACAGGTCGAGCTCCCAGTTCGCGAAGAGCCCCACGCCCGAAAGGCCGCTCGAGTCGGACATCTTGCCACCGCCGCGCGCGAGGATGTTGACCTGAGGGTAGAGCGAGGCACCCGACGCCTTGAGGTAGGCCGCGGCCTGCTCGACGCGCGCCTGCGCGACGCGCAGGTCGGCGTTGTACGCCATGGCCTCGCGCACGAGGGCATCGAGCTCGGGGTCGTGGAACGTCGCGAGCCACTCGTTTCCCACGGCACCGCTCGCGCCGCCCGGCGACGCGTAGCGCGGGGGCACGCTCGTTTGCGGGAGCGCCTCCTTGACGAGCGCCTCGCGCTCCGGGGCCGGCGCGAGCGCGCAGGCGCCGAGGAGCGACGCGAGCGCGCAGGCGGACAGGCGACGCAGCATCAGTGGAGCTTCAGCACGAGGTAGTTGGTGTACGAGCCCACGCGCAGGATGACCTTGCGAAGGATGTGCAGGAACTGCGCGTGCTGCGTGTAGATGGCGGCGTCGCCCGACGCGCCGGCAGCGAGGAAGAGCTCGCGGTCGCGATCCGCGAGGTCGAACTTCACCGCGAACTGGCCGGGCGGGGTCTGGGCGAGCGACGACATGGGGATGGTGCCCGTGGCCTGGAGCTGGCCCTGGCCGATGGCCCAGATGATCGAGTCGACCTTGCCCTTCACGATCTGCCCCGGGTAGGTCTCGAGCGCGAACTCCGCCTCGTCGCCCGGCGCGACCTTGGTGAGCTCGTTCTGGTTGTAGAACGCGATCACCTGCCCGCTCGCCTCGACGAGCGACATCACGGGGTTGAGCGGCAGGCCGGCGACGAAGGCCCCGGGTCGCAGCTGCAGGTTGACGACGTAGCAGTCGCACGGCGAAAGGGTGGTGGTCTGGTCGAGCAGCCAGCGCGCGTTCGCGAGCTGGGCGCGGATCTGCGCCACTTGCGCATATGTGCCGTTGACGTTGGTGCCGAGCTTCTGCCGGATCTGGCCGACCGACGCCTTGGCCTGGGCTTCGGAGGCTTCCGCCGCGGCCTGCTGGCTGCGAGCGGACGCGCGCTGGCCGTTCAACTCGGCGAGCGTCGCCTCCGCCTGCTCGAGGTCGAAGCGATTGCCGGCGCCCGACTTCACGAGCTCGGTGTTCTGCTCGACGCGCTTCCGGGCGAGCGCGAGCTTCGCGTCCACCTCGGCGATGCGCGCGTTCGCCTGCGCGATCGCGGCGCGCGACTCCATCACCTTCGCGTTGGCGCCGGTCAGCGTCTCCTCGGTCTCGCGCTGCCCGCCCTGCGCCAGGGCGAGCTGCGCCTCGAGGCTCGCCACGTCGAGCTGGTAGGGCGTCGGGTCGATCTTGAAGAGGACGTCACCCTTGCGGACGAGGCGGTTGCCTTCCTCCACCGGAACCTCGAGGACGCGCCCGCGCACCTGCGAGACGATCGGTATCGTGTACTTGAATACGCGAAGCCTGGCCGACGACGGCGCCACGACGTTCAACGTGAGGATCATCACGGTGAGCGCGATGATCGGGATGGTGACGACGATGACCTGCGACGTGATGTTCCACGGCAGCCACTTGAACTTGATGAAGATCAGCCAGACGAAGAACGAATAGATGCCGAGGAGCAGGATGTCCATCTAGGCGGCCCCGTCCTTGGCGGCGGGTGCGTCGCCGGGGGCGCGCAGCGCGTCGAGGTCCGCCCGCAGCGCCTTGAGCTCCGGCGGGAGCAGTCCGCGCGAGGCCATCGTGTCGAGCTCGTCGCGAAGGTGCGCGATCTCGGTATCGAGGAGGGCGCCTTCCCTGGCCTTGCCGCCCGCTTCGGTGAAATAGTCCTCGTGCTTGTCGGTGCCGTACGCCATGCGATAGCCGACGGGCCTCGTGTACGCCCAGATCCACGCGAACGGCCAGAGCATGCCGCCGAAGAAGAGCGACAGCAGGCACAAGGTGTTGATCGCGGATTTTTGCGGATGATGCCGCTTCTCCGCGATCTTCTCCGGGAGGATGTGGATGAGCCAGAACACGACGATCACGACGATCGGGACGACGATGAGCACGACGATGGCGATCACGTCGGCCGCCGTGTCGAGCGCGTCGCCCGACAGCAGCGACGCCCGGGCGGGCAGGGAGGCCAGGGCCGCGAGTAACGCGAGGAAACGCTGCGGAACGGACATGCGTCGTGCTTTCCGACTGGGAATGGAGGGGGATTCTATCGCGGGCGGGCGCCGGGGGCGCTCACGAAACGCCAAGCGAGCGCCGGATGCTCGTGCGGGACGCCGGACTTGTCCTTCCGGGGACGCATTAAGTAGGGTCGGAGTCGACTTAATTCGACCGATTCAGGCTCGGCGCAGGCTTTGGACCGCATTAAGTAAATTCGACCGATTCAGGCTTGGCGCAGGCTTTGCGCAATTAAGTCGACTCCGACCCTACTTATTGCGACAGATCGCGTACGAGCGCCTCCGCGCGCGGCCAGGGCCCGAATCCCGCGGCGGGATTGAGGTGGCCGACGGCGCCGAGCTCGATCAGGGTGCTGCCCCAGGACATGGCGAGCGAGCGTGCCCGATCGGCGTCGCACAGGGGGTCGTTGGAGCTCGACGCCACGATGCTCCGGAACGGCAGGCGCCCGCGGGGCGTGGGGAGCCATCCGTTGTCGAGCAGCACGCCTTGCTTCGGATAGCCGTCGGGCAAGGGCCGCTCGAAGTCCGGGGGCGTCGCGAGGAGCGCGCCCTTGATCGGCCGCGCATGCCGCGCTGCCCAGTGCACCGTGATCATCACGCCGGCGCTGTGCGCCACCAGGACCACGGGCCCCGCGATGTCGGCCAGGCAACGGTCGAGCGCCTCGACCCACGCGGCGCGAGACAGCTTGTCGCGCTCCATGCGCGGCACCGTGCGCGCGTTCGGGATGCGGGCCTCGAGATGCGTCTGCCAGTGCTCCGCGACGTGGTCGCGCAAGCCGGGCACGATGAGAACGACCGGCTCGGTCACGCCGCCGGACCCCCCGCCAGGCGCGCGCGGATCACCTTCTTGTCGAGCTTGCCGACACTGGTCTTGGCAATGGCGTCGACAAAGTGGACGCGATCGGGCACGGCGTACTTCGAGATCACGCCGCGATCGGCGGCGTCCTGCACGTGGCGGCGGATCGCCTCTTCGGTCGCGTCGGCGCCGGCCTTGAGCACGACGAGCGCGACCGGCCGCTCGCCCCACCTCTCGTCGGGGACGCCGACGACCGCCGCTTCCGCGATCCCGGGCATGCGCAGCACCAAATCCTCGATGTCGAGCGACGACACCCATTCGCCGCCGGTCTTCACGACGTCCTTGATGCGGTCGACGATCTTCAGGTAGCCCTCGGCGTCGATCACGCCGACGTCACCGGTGTGCAGCCAGCCGCCGCGCCACAGTTCGGCGGAGCGCTCGGGCTCGTGCAGGTAGCCCTGCGTGAGCCACGGCGACCGGACCACGACCTCGCCCTGCGACACGCCGTCGCGCGGGACGTCGTTCATGGCGTCGTCGACGATGCGGACCTGCACGAAGGGAATGGGGCGACCGGCGCGGACGAGGTAGGAAAGCCTGCGGTCGGCGTCCCACTCCATCATGTGCGGCCGCAGGTGCGCGAGCGTCAGGACCGGGCACGTCTCCGACATGCCGTAGCCCGCGATGACGTCGATGCCGAAGTCCACGGCCTTGCGGGCGAGCGGCAGCGGCAGCGCCGACCCGCCGATGATCACCTTCCAGCCCGCGAGGCGGCCGTCGGCGGCGAGGGGGCTCGCGAGGAGCATCGAGAGGATCGTGGGCACGCAGTGCGAGAACGTGACGCCCTCGCGCGCGATGAGGTCGAGCAGCGTGTCGGGCACGTAGCGGCCGGGATAGACCTGCTTCACGCCGAGCATCGTCGCGAGGTAGGGGATGCCCCATGCGTGCACGTGGAACATCGGCGTCACGGGCATGTACACGTCGCTCGCCGAGAGCGTGGCGTGCGACGCGTCGCCGAGCGCCGCCGCGATGCCCATCGTGTGCAGCACGAGCTGGCGATGGCTGTAGTAGACGCCCTTGGGCAGCCCCGTGGTGCCGGTCGTGTAGAACGTGGTCGCGCGCGTGTCCTCGTCGAGGTCGGGGAACGCGAAGTCCGTCGTTCCGCCGGCGAGCATGCCCTCGTACCCGATAGCGAAGGGGATCCGCGAGGGCGGCACGTCCGAGGTGTCGGTGACGAGCACGAGCTTCACGCCGGGGCGGATCGCGTCGTGGATCGCCTCCAGGATCGGCAGGAACTCCGCGTTGACGAGGATGACGTCGTCCTGCGCATGGTTGATCGTGTACAGGATCTGCTCGGGCGAGATGCGCACGTTGATCGTGTGCAGCACGGCGCCCATCATCGGCACCGCGAAAAAGCTCTCGAGATAGCGATGGCTGTCCCAGTCCATCACGCCCACGGTCGATCCCGGCCGGACGCCGAGCGCCTGCAAGCCCGACGCGAGCCTCGACACGCGCTCCGCCAGCGCCTCGTACGTGTAGCGCGTGCGGTCCGCGTAGACGATCTCCTGCCGCGGCGATTGCGCCACGCCGCGCGCCAGGAGGCTGCCGATGGAAAGCGGGGCGTCGTGCGCGTCCGCGCTGCGGTGGATGGCGAGTGCGTCCATGGGAGATACGAAGGCCTTCGGAAAGAGGTCGTCGCTACGCGCTCGTGGCGGACGCGACGCTCGCGACCGGAGCGCCCGTCTTGCGCACGACGCCGGTCTGCAGGAGGAAATGGGAAAGCGCGGGAATGAGCACGAGCGCGCCGATCATGTTCCACACGAACATGAAGGTGAGCAGGATGCCCATGTCGGCCTGGAACTTGATGGGCGAGAACGCCCACGTGATCACGCCCGCCGCAAGCGTGACGCCGACGAGCGCCACGACCTTTCCCGTGAATTGCACGGCCTTCTTGTAGGCCTGCGCCAGGGGAACGCCACGGCGCTGCTGCGCGAGCTGCACCGACAGGAGGTACAGCGCGTAGTCGACGCCTATCCCCACGCCCAACGCGATCACGGGCAGGGTCGCCACCTTGACGCCCATGCCGAGCGCCACCATCAGCGCCTCGCACAGGATCGACGTGATCGCGAGCGGCACCACGGCCACCACCACCGCGCGCCAGCTCCTGAAGGTGACGAAGCACAGCACGATGACCGCCGCGTACACGTAGACCAGCATCTCGCGCCACGCCGAGCGCACGACGATGTTGGTCGCGGCCTCGATGCCGGCGCTGCCGGCGGCGAGCAGGAACACGCGATCCTTGCCGTCGTGCTGCGCCGCGAACGCCGACGTGGCCGCCACCACGCGCTCGAGCGTCTCCGCCTTGTGGTCGGCCAGGTAGGCGATCACCGGCATCACCGAGCACTCGAGGTTGAAGAGGTCGGGATTGTTGACCGACGTCTGCTGGCCTGCGAAGTTGAGGACGTCCTGGTTGCGATTGATCGTGAGCCACTTCGGGCTGCCTTCGAACGATCCGGCCGTGATCTGGCGGACGGAGTCGGCGAGCGAGACCGTCGCCTGCACGCCAGGCACCTGGCGCAGCGCCCAGCCCAGGCGATCCGCCTCCACGAGCGTCTCGTACTTGAGGCAGCCGTCGCGCTCGGTCCTGACGATCACGGCGAACTGGTCGGAGGAAAGCGCGTAGTGGCTCGTGACGTAGGCGGTGTCGCGGTTGTAGCGCGAGTCGCGGCGAAGCTCCGGCGCGCCGGGGTCGAGGTCGCCGATCGCGAGCTTCGTGCTGGCGGCGAACCCGCCGGCCGCAAGGAGCGCCGCGACGACGATCGCGGCCGTCGCATAGCGGCGCGTCGTGAAGCGGTCGAGGAATGCCCACAGCTTGCCAAGGCCCTTGCCGCGCGTCTCCTCGCGCTCGAAGGCGAGGCTGCGGCTCGCCGCCGCCTCGCTGACGCCCGAGTAGGAGAGCAGCACGGGCAGCAGCAGGAGGTTCGTGAAGATGAGCACCGCCACGCCGATGCTCGCGGTGATGGCGAGCTCGCGGATCACGGGGATGTCGATGACCATCAGGACCGCGAAGCCCACGGCGTCGGCGAGGAGCGCCGTCAATCCCGCGAGGAAGAGGCGTCGGAACGTGTAGCGGGCGGCGACGAGCCGGTGCGTGCCGCGCCCGATGTCCTGCATGATGCCGTTCATCTTCTGCGCGCCGTGCGAGACGCCGATCGCGAAGACGAGGAAGGGGACGAGGATCGAGTAGGGATCGAGCTCGAAGCCCAGGATCGCCACGAGGCCCAGCTGCCACACGACCGCGACGAGCGAGCAGGCGACCACGAGCGCGGTGCTGCGCACGCAGCGGGTATAGGCGAAGATGATGGCGGTGGCGATCGCCGCGGCGATGGCGAAGAACATCATCACCTTCATGAGGCCGTCGATGAGCTCGCCCACGAGCTTCGCGAACCCGACCACGTGCACGCGGATCTTCGACGGCGTGCCGTCCGCGCGCGGGCCCTCGTACTTCGCGCGGATGCGCTCCTCGAGCGCGCGCGAGAGGCCGTGGTAGTCGATGCGCGCCCCGGTGCGCGGGTCCTTGTCGAGGAGCGGCAGGAAGATGACGGACGATCCGGAATGGTCGGCGACGAGCGCGCCGAGGATACCGGCGCGCGCCACGTTCTCGGCGAAGCTGCTCCACGGCCGCGGGCGTGCTCGTCGAACACGGGCGGCATCACGGGCCGCCGCGGTGCCCTCCTCGGTCAATTCGTCCAGCGCACGCCGGGCATCCACAGCGACTTGACCCACGCGCGGTCCACGCCGGGCATGACGACGAGCTCGTCGTTGATCTGCTTCAGCGCCTCGGTGATAGGCTGGTCGAAGATGTTGCCGTCGGTGTTCTCGACGACGATGCGAAGCGAGTTGCCGAGCCCGCGCAGGTCCTTCTGGTACGCGAGGTAATTCTTGATGTAGGCCTGCCCCTGCGGGATCATCTTGTCGAAGCTCGCGTTCAGCACGAGCTTCGTCGCGGCCGCGTAGCCCAGCACCAGCGTAAGGATCGCGCACACCGCGAGCATGATCCCGCGGTGGTTGAACACGATCCGCTCGAGCCGGCTCCCCGAGTTGCGGTCGAAGTCGCCGAGCGCGCGCACGACGGGCATCTGCTCGAGATCGGGAATGGGCGCGGCCATGGTCAGCGTGCCGGCAGGGCGGCGATCACGACGCCGCGGGTGCCGGCCAGCGCGAGGCGGCCGCCGCCTGCGTCGGCCATGCCCGCGAGCGGCATCGTCGCGGGGAGCGGAAGGGTCTCGAACGTGCGCGCGTCGTCGCGCGATAGGCTCACGCGTCCGCTTGCGTCGGCGAGCGCGAACGCGCCGCCGGGCAGCGCCGTGCCGGCGACGATGGTCGCCGGAAGCCGCGCGTCGACCTTGCTCCAAGTCTTGCCGGAGTCGTCGCTGCGCCATGCCTGCCCGCGCAGACCGTAGACGAGCACCGTGGCGGCCGTGCCGGCGACGCCCTGGAGCGTGCCCTGGTACGGCAGGTCCACTGCGCGGAATCGCTGCGCCTGCGCGTCGAGCTTGAGCACGAGCCCGGCCTCACCGGCGATGAAAAGACCGCCCGCGGCCGGGCGGATGGCGTAGAGGTTCAGCACCTTCGGGTTGTCGGTGCGGTCGAGCCACGGCTTCCACGTCCTGCCGCCGTCGTCGGTGGCGAAGATGTAGTTGTACGCGCCCACCGCGTAGCCCGTACGCGCGTCCGCGAACCATACGTCGAGGAAGGGCTTGTCGGCGCCTTGCGCGACGTTGCGCTCCGCTTCGGCCAGCAGCGCCTTCGCTTCGGGCTTGCGCGAGAGGTCGTCGACGATGGCCTGGTTGGCGCGCAGGCCGTCGAGCTGGAGCGCCCACGTGGCGCCGCCGTCGGCGGTCGCGAGGATCACGCCGTCGTGGCCCACGGCCCAGCCGTGCTGCTCGTCGGCGAAGTGCACGGCGGTCAGGTCCGAGCTCACGGGTACGGGCGACTGCTTCCACGTCTTGCCGTCGTCGGCCGACACGAGCACGTGCCCGCGCTGGCCGACGGCGACGAGCTTCGCTCCCGCGCGCGCCACGCCCTGCATCAGCGACTTGCCTGCGAGCGGTGACATCGCGGCGGGCTGCGAGAGCACGTCCGCGAACTCGCCAGCGGCTGCCGGCAGCGCGACGACGCCCGCGCACAGCGCGAGGGCACGCAGCACGTCGAGCGGGACGGCCCGCTGCGTCCGCTCGCCACGCCCCCTCGGGAGCGGCGAGCGCTGCGGGTGGGAGCGTCGCGCCATGTCAGCGGATGCCGGAGCCGGCGAGCGACTCGGAGGCCCACTGGAGCTCGGGCAGCGGATCGATGTAGCGCATGCCGTCCGACATCCCGGCCGCGCCCACCAGCGAGTACGAGCCCGACGAGAAATCGTGGAAGATGTAGTTGTCGACGTTCACCGCGTTGACGTCGTAGCTGTACGTCATGTTGGCGAGCGTCGAGCGATAGAGCTGGCCGCGCGCGTCGTACTGGTCGGCGGCGAGCGCCACCCAGCTGTCCTCGTCGAGGTAGAACACGCGCTTGCTGTAGGTGGCTCGGCGTGGTCGCGGGCTTGAGGTCCTTCGCGTACATGAGCTTGTAGCCGTTGTACGGGACGTACATCTCCTTCTTGCCGACGAGCTTCCAGTCGAATCGGTCGAGCGCGCCGTTGAACACGAACGCATCCGAGTAGGTGGACGTGCCCGCGGTACCGGCGTTCGGCGTGTCGTAGGAGAGGTCGGGGGCGAGCTTCACGCGGCGCTGCCCGGGCAGGTATTGCCAGGCCCGGCGCGGCTGCACGATCGGGTTCACGGAGTCGATCGCCATCAGTGCCTCGCCGGCGCGACGGGCCGGTCCCGTGTAGTAGAGCTTGAGCTTGAAGTACGGGTCCGACTCCTTCGCGACGACATCCGCGCGCTTCGCGTCGTAGAGCGGGAACTCGTTCGTGAGGTTGCCCGACGTGGCGAGCGTGGGCACGCCGGCCGAGTCGACGTTCCAGTTCTCGTACTTCACGTTGTACGCGACGCCCGTATAGCGAACGAGGTGGTTCCACATGGCCTCGGCGCCGGTCTTCGGGATGGGGAAGGGCACGCCGGGGAGCATGTTCTCCACGCCCAGGCCGCCGTTGACGCTCTTCGTCCCGACCGCGTTCTTGCCGGTGTTGGAGAGGACCTTCGCGGGGAGCGCGACCACGCGGTGCGTCGGGTAGACGTCGAGGCGCATCGAGGCGGGATACCGCTTCAGGAGCTCCTTCGTGCCCTCGGTGAGCTTGTCCGCGTGCTGCGCCGAGTTCTTCGCGTCGATGACGAGGCGCGGCTTGTCGGCGTCGAACGGCGACGGCCGGATGCCGCTGCCCTTCTTGAACGACGACGGGATCTCCTTGAGCCCGCCCGTGTACTCGGGGATCGTGCCTTCCTTGTTGCCGGCCTTTTCCGCGCCGACCGCGGTCAGCGTGGTGCCGAGCTGCTTCGCCTCGTCGGCCGTGACCGCCGCGAGCGCGCAGATCGGGAGCGACGCGATGGCGATCGCGACCAGGGTCTTGCTGAGCATGACGGTAATCTCCTTAGAACGTCGTCTTGAACGTGATGGACCACCAGCCGCGGTCGGAGAGCGATCCGTACACGCCGTTGAACGTGGTGGCGGCGCCCGCTGCGTTGGTCGAATAATCGCCGAAATAGCCGGTGTACTTGAGGTCGATCCGGTACTTCGAGTAGAGGTCGCCGGCGAGGCCCACGGAATAGTTGCCCGCGTTCTCGTTGCCGCCCAGGAACACGGCGGCGTTGCCGTTGAGGCCGCGCGAATACGACACGGGGGCCATGAGGTCCATGCCGGGCAGCGCCTGGAACCAGGTCGGCGTGATGTTGAAGGCGAGGCCCGTGTAGTCGCGCGACGGCTTGTCGATGGCCGTGTAGCTGTCGCGACCCTTGAACACCGCGGCGTTCTGCGTGACCTTGGCCCAGTGCATCCAGGTCAACTCCGCCTGGAACGAGGCCGTATCGAAGAACGGCGTCTTGCCCATGGTCCACAGCGCGTTGAGCAGGCCGTGGTAGGTGTCGCCCAGCGCGCCCGGCGTGCCGTTGCTCGGGATGTCGTTGATCGAGATCTGTCCCGCCGCCGCGTTGACGAGCGGCGTGGGCAGCGCCTGCACCGGGTCCGACAGGAGCGGCATGTTCTGGCGGTACGACACTTCAGCCCCCACCGACACGCCGCCGATGCTCTTCGATAGCGTGATGCCGAAGATGTGGATGTTGTCGCCGTACGCCGTGCGGTATTCGCCTACCTTGCCCTTCTGCGTGAGGTCGGCGACGTTCGTCACCTTGGGATTGATGATGCATGCGGTGGGCGTGACGGGAATGCCGCCGATCGCCGTGCAGGTCGCCGAGGGCAGTGAGGCGAAGCCAGGCAGGAGGATGGTCTGCGGCAGGATGTCGGTCGCGTTGCGGAAGTAGAAGCCCATCGTACCGTCCAGCCAGGCCGGGCTCCAGCGCGCCGAGAGGCCGAAGTCGCCGAGGCTCGCGCTGTATCGCGACGGCGCCACCGCCTGCTGGTTCCAGAAGCGCGTGAACGCCGGCGCGCCGGGGATCTGCGCGGCGAACGGGTTCGCGCCGAACACCAGCGAGTCGCCGCCGAACTGCAGCGCGTCGCTCGCGGTGAGGTAGCTGCCGGATTCCGGCGCGCGCACGGCCTGCCAGTTGTAGAACCACTGGCCGGCGATCGACAGGTCCGTCGTGGCCTGCGTCTGCAGCGTGATGCCGCCCTTCGGACGGAAGAGCTCCTTCGCTTCGGCGCCGGGCGTGCCGAACCCCTTGATGAGGTCGAGCGAGTTCTGGGCATAGGACACGC
>JBGAIS010000123.1:0-12250 GCA_044225355.1 Casimicrobiaceae bacterium
GCGTGTCGAGGCCCTCGCGCAGCAGGAAGATGTCGACGCCGATCGCCACGAGGCTCGCGACGATGCCGGCGGCGACGAACGCGCCGGGCCGCGCGGGGTGGTCGGCGCGCAGGCGGCCGGCGAGGGCGATGCACGGGACCAGCACGACGGCGAGGGTCACCGACCACACCATCGCCGTCGCGAGGAGCGCCCATCGCGCGGACAGGCCCCACATCATCTCGCTCACCGCGTTGAGGAGTCCGATCGCAAGTCCCGCCGCGAGCGCGAGGCGCCAGTGCCTGGAGCCGCCGGCGCCGCCGGCGAGGTTGGCGGAGGCTTCGGCCGCGGGCATCAGGCGGCGCGCGCGGGCAGCGCGTCGAGGGGCAGGCCGATGGAAGCGACGACGCCTCCGCGCGCGCCGGGGCGCAGGTCGAAGGACGCGCGGCCGCCGAATTCCGATCGCAGCCGCGCCTGGATGTTGGCGAGTCCCACGCCTGCGCCCCACGTGTCGCGCAGGCCGCGGCCGGTGTCCGCGACCTCGACCACGATGCGGTCGTCCTGCGCGCGGGCGGCGATCGACACCGCCCCACCTTCGGGCAGCGGAGCGACGCCGTGGATGATCGCGTTCTCGGCGAGGGTGGCGAGCATCATCGGCGGCACCGCATGGGGAAGGAGGTGCGCCGGCACGTCCACCACCACGTCGAGCCGCGCGCCCATGCGGATCTTCTGGACGTTGAGGTAGGCCACGGCGAGCGCGAGCTCGCGGCCGAGCGTGGACTGCGACTCGCGCAGCGTCGGCAGCGAGGCCTCGAGGTAGCTCGAGAGGTGCCGGAGCATCGCCCGGCCGCGTGGCGGGTCCGTCTCGTACAGCCTGCGAATGCTCGCGAGGGAGTTGAAGAGGAAGTGAGGCTCGATCTGCGCCTGCATGAGCGAAAGCCGCGCTTGCGCGTTCTCCCGCTGCGCTTCCTCGCCCTGGTGCTGCTGCCGCAGCACGGCGTCGCGCGCTTCCATGCTGCGCTTGACGTAGAAGCCGAACGCCGTGGCCATGGCGATCAGCATGAGGTCGAGGCTCGCGAGCCCGACCCAGCGCACCACCGAGCGCCAGCCTCCGGGCTCGAGGATGTAGCCGAGCATGCCCGGCTTGCCGAGCACGAGCGGCATGGCGAGCATCGCGAGCACCGAGCCCGTCATGCTTCCCGCGACCGCCGCGACCGTGATCCAGGCCACCGCGCGGCCGCGCCGGCGTGGCGCGCGATTCGCGGCCGCGATCACGGCGAGCAGGACGGGCACGAACCGCAGCCACACGATGACGTACGCGGAGACCAGCGCGACGGCGATCGGCCATGCGCCCGGCGACGCCGCCACCGCGTTGCGGAAGGTGGGCCGGCTCGCGGCCAGCACGACGAGCACGACGCAGAAGATGCCGAACCAGCGCCAGGTGAGCCCCGCGAACGTGAGCGCGGCTTCCCTTCGCAGGAAGCCGATCGCTCCGAGGCTCCCTCGGGCGGCGGCGCGCGACTCTGCGTTCATGCGCGGTGGAAGTCTCCGCATCCTGGGCGAGCCTCGAATGATAGCCCTCGTCGCGACGAAGGCGCATGCGAAAGGCTAGCGATCGAGGGGCGCAAGGTTGCGCGCTTGCGACGGACTCGGGGAAATCCGGAGCGGCTCGCGGGAAAGCCGGAGCGACCGCGGGCGGCGCGGCCGCCGCAGAAGGTGGCCGGTCAGGCGAGCACGTCGACGATGGCCATCATGCAGTTGTCCTCGTGCTCCAGGATGTGGCAGTGGAACATGCGCTTGCCCGGGAAATCCTGCCGCACCTTGACGAGCGCGACGTGCTGCGGCGGGATCACCACGGTGTCGATCCAGGCCAGGTAAGGCGCGGGCGTCTCGATCTGCCCGACCCTGCGCGAGACGAGCTGGAACTGCGTGCCGTGGATGTGGAAAGGATGCGCCATCCCCGTGTCGTTGACGATCTCCCACAGCTCGACGCGGCCGACCTTGCTCACGAGGTCGGTGCGATCGATGTCGAACGTCTTGCCGTTGATGAGGAACGCGATCGAGGCGCCGCTTCGCGTGCACAGGTCGCGTACCTCGCTCAACTCGATGCGCTGCGTCACGCTCGCCGCGCCGAGGTCGGCAATGGGGCGCAGGACGGCGGGCGCCTCGTAGGGGCTGGCCGGCGCCTCGGTGGTCGTGGCCACGGTCATGAGGTCGTCGTCGCGATAGGTGGCGAGGTTGAGCACGTCGGCCTGGTAGCGAAGCGCGCGAAGGCGATAGCGCGCGTCGGGGGTCGTGCCGATGGTGACGAGCACCTCGACGCGCTGCGCGGGCCCGATGAGGATCTCCGCCAAGCCCCGCACCGGCGCGCCCAGGAGCCCGCCGTCGGTGCCGACGAGCGTGAAGGCGTGGCCCTCGAGCGAGAGCCTGAAGTGCGACGCCGCGGTCGCGTTGACGATGCGCCAGCGCTCGGTCGAGCCGGGGCGCATCGTGTGCAGCGGCACGCGCGCGCCGTTGACCAGCAGCGCATCGTTCTGCCGGCCTGCCGACCAGTCGAGCGCGGTGTGGGGCGCGATGCTGCCGTCGGGCGACAGGCGGATGCCCGTCACCATGAGGCACAGCTCGCGCACGCCCACGAGCGGGTCGTCGTCGGCGCGGATGACGAGCGGTCCCGCGAGTCCGCTTTGCACCTGCAAGGCCGTGGTGTTGTGCGGATGAGGGTGGTACCAGTACGTGCCCGCGCTGCCCTTCGGCAGGACGTAGTCGTAGAGATGATCCGTCCCCGCGGGGATGGGATCCATGGGATTGCCGTCCTGGATCGCGGGAATGGGCAGCCCGTGCCAGTGGATGGTCGTCTCCTGCGCGAGGCCGTTGTGGACGGCGATGCGCACGCGCTGCCCTTCGCGCAGGTCGATCATGGGGCCGGGCGCGGTGCCGTTGTAGAGCTGCATCGGCGTCAAGCGCCCCGGCACGAGGCTCACGGCCCCGGGCTCGGCGGCGAGCGCGCCTTCGAAGAGGCGCGGATCGCTCGACGAGTTCTCCATCGTCGAGAAGCCGGGCAGGGGGAGGCCGCGGACGAAGCCCAGCTCGTCGGTGACGGGCGCGCTGGGCGACGACGACGTGCTGCTGTCGCCGCCCTGGCACCCCAGGAGGATGGCGCCGATGCCCCCGGCGCCCGCGAGCACGAACCTGCGCCGCCCGGCGCTCACGCGCGTGCCCGGCGCGTCGTCTTCGCCGCCGGCTACTTCGGAAGGCACGCGAACACCTGCGTCACGCCGTGGCCTTCGAACACCCAGCCGGCCGCGGTCATCGTGTCGAACACGCCGCGGCTCGTCGTGTAGCGATGATTCGGCGCACCGCCCTTGCCGTTGTTGTAGAGGCGGTAGAGCGCGATGGTGTCGCTCGGGCACGTGCCGTCGGCGCCGGCCTGCGCGACGTGGAACGCGATGCTCTCGTATTGCCAGTCGCGGCTCGCCTTCACCGATTCGCACTCGGCGGCGAACGGCGTGTAGAAGTGCGAGCTCTTGGGGCTGAAGCTCGTGCTGAAGAACCGGCCGCTTCCACACGCCGCCGAAGGCGCCGCCGTCGAGCACCGCGACCTCGTCGGCGAAGGCCGTCACGAAGTAGTAGTCCCAGTCGGCGTAGTAATACTCCACCGCGATGGACGTGGCCGGCGGCGGGGGAGGCGGAGGCGCGGCGATCGACTTGACGCTCCCGGACGCGCCCCCGAAGTTGGTCGCGACGTTGGGGCCCGTCTTGCCGTCGCGGAAGAGCGCGGTCTCGCCGTCGGTGGGAAGCGATGCGTACTCGATCGCGTCGACCTGCGCGAAGTCCACGGCGCCGCTCGTGGTCGTGAGAAACCCGGCGGGCATGATGTAGTCGGGCTTCACGATGCGGAGGTCCGCGAACGCCTGCGTTGCGACGAGCACGTACTTGCCGGAGGTCTCGGAGGAGGGCAGCGGGTATTCGAACGTGAAGGTGCGCTCGACGCCGCCCTTCGCCCAGGCGGCCAGCGCGTGGTCGGCCCACAGGTGCTCGCCGTTCTGCTGCGAGGCCTCGCGCAGCACGACGAATTGCACCGTGCCGTCGGCGTTCGAGAAGAGCTGGTGGATCTTGAAGGTGTGGAACGTGGCCATCGAGGACGTCGCGATCGACAGCAGGATCGCGGCGGCCGCCACGCGCACGGCTCGTGACGCGGCGCGCAGGTGCAGTTGGGGGGTCGCGGGCCATTCCATGTCGCTTCTCCGGTGGACGTCGTGGCCCGAGGATGGGCCGGGAGCGTCCCCGATGCTGGGAATTGCGACGGATGCCGCCAAACGCGGTGCGGCTTGCCGCGACGGCGGCGCGAGACGACCAAGGCGTGCGGCGAAGGGCCCGGTGCTGCAAGGCCCGTGCCGCCCCTACATCTGCTTGAAGAGGTGCACGTAGTTCTCGCCGACGGGCAGCGTCTCCTTGCGCTGCTTCAGGCGCACGGTGAGATGCCCGCGGAAATCGCGGTTCACGCCCGCGATCTCCTTCACGTTCACCATCGCCGATCGGTGGATCTGCCAGAACGCCTGCGGATCGACCTCCTCGGCGAGCGCCTTCAGCGGACGCCGGATGAGCGCCTCGGAGTCGGGCGTGACGACGAGCGTGTACTTGTGGTCCGCGCGGAAGTAGCAGATCTCGTCGACGGTGATGAGCCGCAGCGAGTCGCCCTGCGCGGCGGTGATCCAGCGGAGGTAGTCCTTGCGCTGCGCAAGCGAGGTGGCGAGCGACTTGAGGATGCCCGTGAGGTCCGCGGGCGGGCCGGCGATGCGCCCCTTGAGCCGCGCGATCGTCGCGTCGAGGCGCGCGGCGGTGAAGGGCTTCATCACGTAGTCGACGGCGCCCTGCTCGAATGCCGCGACGGCGTAACGGTCGTAGGCGGTGACGAACACGACGTGGCAGCGGCCGCTCGCCTGTCGCGCGACCTCGAGGCCATTGCGGCCCGGCATCTCGATGTCGAGGAAGAGGAGCGTGGGCGCCATCTCCTCGACCGCGCGCGCGGCGGCGACGCCGTCTCCGGCCTCCGCCACGATGTCGAGCTCGGGCCACTGCGCCGCGAGCATCTCGCGGAGCTCGCCTCGCAGGATCTCCTCGTCCTCAGCGATGATCGCGGTCGGCGCGCTCATGGGGAATGTCCAGGATCACGAGGTGGGGATGCGCGCCGCCGGCGCCGACGGTGAGCCGCGCCGCCGTGCCGTAGAGCGTGTGCAGGCGCTCGCGCAGGCCGGCGAGCCTGCCCGCCGCGGCGGCCGAGGCGCGGCCGCGAGGATCGGTCGCGGCGATCTCGAAGCGGACGCGTCCGCTCGCGCGGCGCACGTCGATGCGCAACGCGCCTTCGGCGGAAGCCTCGGACGCGTCGCCCAGCACGTACTGGACGAGCGGCAGGAGCAGCATGGGCGGCATGCTCGCAAGGCCCGTGTCCGAGCGAAGGTCCATCTCGAACGCAGGTCCGCGGCCGTTCGCGAAGCGCAGGATGTTGATCCACGCGTGCACGAGCTCGCTCTCCTTCGCGACCGTCGACGACGACTCGCGAAGATGCGGCAGCGCGGAGCGGAGATAGATGATGAGCTCGTCGATGAGCCGCGGCGCGTCGGGCGAGCCCTCGGCGTGCAGGCGCTCGGCCGAGGCGAGCGTGTCGAACAGGAACTGCGGCTCGATGCACGCCTGCATCGCCTGCAGCCTCGACTCGAGCGCGCGCCGCTCGACCTGGGCCCGGGCGAGCTCGCGGGCGTTGAGCTTCGCGAGGCGCGTCGACGATCGGCGCCAGTAGCGGTAGCCCGCGGTCACGAAGCCGCAGATGAGGAGGCTGTCGAGGGCATGTTCGCGGAGCGCGCGCCCGGCTCCCAGCGATCCATGGCGCACGCGCAGGCGGCCACGCCGAGCCACGGCGCGGTCGCGCTGAACAGGATCTCGCCGCCGAGCGCCGCCGTGATCGCGGCGATGGCGTACGGCGCCACGGCATCCTCGTCGCCGTTCGCGTGCGCGTCGGCGATGGCGATGGTCGCCGCCAGCAGCAGCATCGTCAGGAGCGCGCCGTAGGCGAAGTGCGCGAACGTCTGCGCGGTGTCGGTGGTCGCGTGGCCGATCGTCCACCCGAGCACGTTGGCACCCGACCACAGGAGCGCGAGCCCGACGGCGAGCGCCGCGTGGCGCAGGCCGTTCGCCGTCCGCGCGTCGCGCGCGATGGCGGGCAAGGCGTGCGCGGGCGTGGCCATCAGGCGGCGCGCGCCGCGCGCGCGGGCGGGTCGACCGGGATCTCGATGGTCGCGGACACCCCGTTGCCGGGATTCTGCGCCAGCAGGAAGCGTCCCTGGCCCGCGTAGAGCGTCGTGAGGCGCGCCCGGACGTTCGCGAGGCCGACGCCCGCGCCGGAGCTCTCCGAGAGGCCCGCGCCGGTGTCGATCACCTGCACCCGCAGCTTGCCTTCCGCGCTGCGCGCCGCGATGCGGACCTCGCCGCCCTCGGGCAGGGGCGTCAGGCCGTGGCGTATCGCGTTCTCGACGAGCGTGACGAGCATCATCGGCGGGAATGGAAGCGCCTCGAGCGCCTCGGGGACGTCCGTGTGCACTCGCAACCGCGCGCCCATGCGGATCTTCTGCACGGCCAGGTAGGCCTGCGCGAGGGCCAGCTCATGGCCCAGCGTGGAGTCGGCCTGGCGCATGCGCGGCAGCATCGCGCCCAGGTAGCGCGACATGTGCTGCAGCATCGCCTGCGCGGCGGCGGGGTCGGTCTTGAAGAGCCGGCGCACGTTCGCGAGCGTGTTGAAGAGGAAGTGCGGCTCGACCTGCGCCTGCATCACGACGAGCCGCGCCTGCGCGAGCTCGCGGGTGGAGTCCTCCTCGCGCATCTCCTCGTCGTGGAGCTTCGCCGCCGCCTCCTCCTCGCGCGTGAAGAAGAAGTAGCCGAGCACTCCCGCCGCGATCACGTGGCTCCACAGGACGATGGACGAGATTTCCTTCAGCAGCGCCGGCGGGTCCTTGTCGCCGGCGCCGTACATCCAGGCCATCACCGGCCCCGCGACGAGCGTGCCGACGACGAGGCCCACGAGGACGCCGGCGAAGAGCGCGGCCACGCGCGGCCCGGTGCTCGCGGGCGCCCAGTTGCCGGCCGCGGTCACCGCGACCCAGACCGATCCGGAAAAAGAGGAAGAGGTACGCGTACTGCATCGCGAACGCGTGCGCGGCCATGGAGGCGCTCTCGCCGGCGCGGAGGTAGGTCGCGATGGCGTGGCCCGAGGCCGCGAGGGCGACGATGCCGCAGAAGAGCGCGAGGCGCTTCCGGGTGAAGCCGCGAAGGGTGCGGCCGAGGAAGCGGGATCGGGGCGTGTCGCGCATGGGTCGGTCGGGGCGGGAGCCGCTCGTGGCGGCCGCGTGCTCCTGTGCTCGCCGCGGGATGATACCCCCCGGCCGGGTGCCGACACTGTAGCGGCGCCCGGGCGACACCCCGCCTCCCGGCGACGGACCGGTCCCCGCGCCGACGAACCCCCGCCGCGGAGGAACGGACCCAAAGCCTACATCTGCCTGAACCGGTGCATGTAGGGCTCGCTCACCGCGAGCGTCTCTTTCCGGCCCTTGAGGCGCACCGACATGTGCCCGCGGAAGTCGCGGGTGACGCCCGCGATGGCATTCACGTTGACGAGCGTGGCGCGATGGATCTGCCAGAACATCCTGGGGTCGACCTGCTCGATGAGCTCCTTGATGGGCATGCGCATGAGCGCCTCGCCGTCGGCCGTGATGACGATGGTGTACTTGTTCTCCGCCTTGAAGTACGCGACCTCGTCGACGGTGATGATGGACACGCTCTGGCCCTGCGACGCCGTGACCCAGCGGAGGTACTCCTTCGACTCGCGTCCCGCCATCAGTCGCTCGACGAGCTCGTCCAGGTCCGCGGGCGACTGCTGGAGGCGCTCGCGGACCCGCGATATCGAGTCGGCGAGGCGCGCCGTCGTGAACGGCTTCAGGACGAAGTCGATGGCCCCCTGCTCGAACGCCGACACCGCGTACTTGTCGTAGGCGGTCACGAAGATCACGTGGCACTTGCGGCTCGCGTGGCGCGCGACCTCGAGCCCGCTCATGCCGGGCATCTCGATGTCGAGGAACATCACGTCGGGACCGTGCTCGTCGAGCGCGCGCGTCGCGACGATGCCGTCGGCCGCTTCCGCCACCACCACGAGATCGGGCCACAGCGCGGCGAGGGTGGCGCGAAGCTCGCCCCGCAAGAGGGGCTCGTCCTCGGCGATGATCGCGCGCGGCATGTCAGGTGGGCACCGCCAGGACGATCCTGGACTTGCCCACCCCCGTGGCGCCGACGGTGAGCGAGGCGTCGCTGCCGTAGAGATCCTCGAGGCGGCGGGCGACCTGCGCCACGTCGCCGGAAGCCTCCCACAGGGCATCGAGCTCGCCGCCCTCGGTCGCGACCACGATGCACGTGCGGCCTTCGGCGTGCGTGCAGGTCACCGTGACGTGCGCGGCGGCGTCGCCCGCCGCGTGCACCGCCTGCGCGACCAGCGGCGTCAGGAGCATCGGCGCCATGGGAGCCGCGGCCACCGGGTCGGGCGCGTCGATATCGTGGCTCAGCGTGGGAGTGCGAGCCTCGGCCAGCGCGAGATACGCGCGCGCGAGCGCCAGCTCGCGACCCACCGTCGTGCCTTCCTCCTCGTTGTGCGGCAGCGCCCGGCGGAGGAAATCGATGAGGCACTCGAGCATGCGGTCGGCGCGCGCGGGATCCCATTCGCAGGCGCGCTCGACGTCGTCGAGCGTCTCGAACAGGAGGCCCGGCTCGACCTTGCCCTGCAGCGCGCGGAGCTGCGACTCGATCGCCTTGCGGCCGACGACGGCGCGCTCGAGGCGCGTGCGCGCGAGGCGCGCTCCGCCGTGGCGCAGGCGGATGCAGTAGGCCGACGTCAGCATAGCGATACGGCAGGCGCCCATGATCGACTGCTGCCACCACGACATGAACCAGGCGGGGGCGCGGCAAGATCGGGGTCGAAGAGCGCGGTCCCGGTCACCCAGTGGAGGCAGGGGGCGACGACGCTCGCCACGGCGGCGCCCAGCACGTACGGGTACACCTTGTCGGCGGTGCCGGAGTCGAAGGCATCCGCCCATGACATGCACGCGTACCAAAGTACGACGTCGATGGCGGTGGCATACGTCGCCCGCCACGCGAGGTAGGCGGGCGCGCGGCCGGGTGCCGCCGCGCCCAGCAGGAAGACGCAGGCCTCGAAGAACGCCAGCACGCCGAACGCGCCGGCGAACAGCATGCGCGTGCGCACGCGCGGCTCCTCCCGCACCGGCGCCGCGGGCGCGAGTCTCGCGTCGACGGCCGCGACGCTCATGCCGGGGCCTCGAACGTAAGCGGGAGCTCGATCGCCGCCGTGACGCCGCCCGAGTCGTTGTTGCCGATGCGCAAGCGGCCGCTCGCGCCGAAGAGCGCCTGGAGGCGCGCCCGGGTGTTGGCGATGCCGATGCCCGCGCCCTTCATGGACGTGATGCCTGCGCCCGTGTCGACGACGCGCACCAGGAGGCGGCCTTCGTCCTGCGCCGCGCAGATCGTGACGCGGCCGCCCTGCGGCATCGGTGCGATGCCGTGCTTGATCGCGTTCTCGACGAGCGTCATGAGCATCATCGGGGGGAACGACGCGGCCGCGAGGCGCGCCGGCACGTCGACCGCCACGTCGAGGCGATCGCCCATGCGCACCTGCTGCACGCTCAAGTACGCCGTGGTCAGCGCCAACTCCCGGCCGAGTGACGAGTGCGGGTCGCGCAGCTTGGCGAGCGTGTTGAATAGGAAGTGCGGCTCGATCTGCGACTGCAGCGCCATGACGCGCGCTTCCGCAAGCTCGCGGTCCAGCGCGACGCGATCGAGCTCGGCCTGGCGCAGCGCCTGGGTCGCGCGATCGCGCCTGCCGAGGAGCACGATGAGGAGACCCACGACGCCGATCTCGACGACGCCTTCGAGCGTAAGCGTGATGAGGCGGACGATGGTGACGTCGCGGTGACGCGGCGCGTAATAGGCGCCCCACAGCGCGAGCGCGTAGTAGGCGCCTCCCGCGAGCACGGTGCACGCGATGTGCGCCACCGAGCGGCGCGAGGGCGTGAGCGGCCTGCGGGTCACCGCCACCAGCGCCAGCACCGGCGGGCCGTAGCACAGCGCCATCGCGAAGCTCCATACGATCCAGGACCACGCCACGTCGAGCCACGCGCCGCGCATCGCGACGGCGGAGATCGGCGCCGATCCCAGCGCGAGCCACGAGCAGAAGAACAGGAGCACGCCGGCCCGTGCCCAGGTCACGCCACGGAACGTCTCGCGCAGGCGAGCGCCGAGGCCCGCTGCCGCGGGGGTCGATGGGGGGTCGCGAGGAGCGGTCACGGTCGCCGGCGATCATAGCGCGCGCCATCGGGATGCCGGCGGTTTGCGACCGCCGGCCCCAAAGCGCCGACGGATCCGGCCAAGGCGCGATGGCTGGGTGGCGGGCCCGCGCGCTTACAATCCCCCCATGAGGGCCTTCGCGCGCATCGCCATCGGCCTGGCCGTCGTCCTGGCGGTCGCCCTCGTCGGCGCGATCGTGTTCGTGTCGACCCTCGACCCCAATACGCTCATCGCACCCGTGCAGGCGCAGGTGAAGGCGGCGACCGGGCGCGACCTCGCGGTGAAGGGCGGCGCGCGCATCGCGCTCTCGCTCCATCCGCGCATCGTCCTCACCGACGTCACGCTGTCCAACGCCCCTTGGGGCAAGGCACCCCAGCTCGCGAAGATCGAGCGCCTCGAGCTCGCGGCGGCGCTGGTGCCGCTCCTGGCGCGGCGCTTCGACCTCGAGGAGATCGTGCTGACGAAGCCCGAGGTTGCGCTCGAGACCGACGGCCGGGGCGGGAGGAACTGGCTGCCGCAAGCCACGGGCGTCGGAGCCGCGTCGTCGGGGGCCCCGGGGCATCCCGGCATCGCGGCCGCCATCGCCATCGGCGACGTGCGCATCACCGACGGCGTGGTCACCTATCGGGACGGCGCCGGCGCGGCGGTCTCGCGCGTGACCATCGACTCGCTCTCGCTCGACTCGCGCGCGCTGTCTTCCAGCGTGGCCATCGACTTTCGCGGGGCCGTGGGCGACCTGCCGCTCGCGGTCGAGGGGAAGGTCGGCGCGCTCTCGAGCCTCCTCGCGAGGTCGTGGCCGTATCCCGTCGACTTGAAGGGGCAGGTGGCGGGGCAGGCGTTCGCGATCGCCGCCAAGGTCACGGCCAGCGGGCAGGTCTACTCGCTCGACGATCTCGCGCTGTCCCTCGGCGCCAACGCGCTGACAGGCTCGTTCAGCGCGGACGCGAGCGGTCCGCGCACCCGGGTCACGTTTGCCGTGGAGGCGCCGGCGCTTGCGCTGCGCGCGCTTCCGGTGCCGGCGGTGCCTGCCGCGGCGCCGGCGTCCGCGGCCGCGCCGGCGAAGGCGCCGCGAAACTATGTCTTCCCCGATACGCCGATGAGCTTCGCGCCGCTCCGCTGGGCGGATGCGCAGGGCAAGCTCTCGGTCGGCAAGCTCTCGCTCGCGAGCGGGCAGCAGTACGACAACGTGCGCGCCGCGCTCACGATCGCGGGCGGCCGCCTCGACGTGCACGACTTCTCGGTCGGCGCGATGGGCGGGACGGTGTCGGGGAGCTTCATCATCGACGCCTCGGCGTCGGACGACGCGCCCGTCACGCTGCGCGTCGACGGCAAGGGCCTGGCCCTCGGCGCGCTGCTCGCGGTGGCCGGACAGAAGCGCGACGTTCGCGGCGGCAAGACGGACGTCTCCGCGAGCCTCGCCATGCGTGGAAACTCGGCGCACGCCTGGGCGACTACCGCCACGGGCAACGTGCGAGCCGTGAGCGGGCCCGCCACGCTCGTCAACACGAAGATCGACGCGGGCGTCGCGTGGGACGAGATCAACGCGGCGATCAACCCCTTCCGCACCCGCGACCCGTCGACGGACCTCACCTGCGCGGTCGTCCGCCTGCCGCTGTCGAACGGGGTCGCGAAAGTCGACCGCACGATCGCCGCCGAGACGAGCAAGATCGGCGTGTCGGCGTCAGGGACGCTCGACTTCCGCAACGAGACCCTCGACTTCACGTTCGAGCCGCGCATCAGGAAAGGCATCGCGATCGACTTCGCGGGCTTCTCGAACCTCGTGCGCGTGACGGGCACGTTCGCGTCGCCTCACCTCGCCGTCGACGTCGCCGGATCGGCGAAGGTGATCGCGAGCGTGGGGGCGGCCATCGGCACGAGC
>JBGAIS010000124.1:0-12053 GCA_044225355.1 Casimicrobiaceae bacterium
GCTGCCGCGCGTGACGTTCATGTTCGACTCCGAGCTGTCGAACGCGTTCTGCGAGATGAAGTTCTGCTTGAGGAGCTTCTGGTTCGTGGTGAGCGTCTTCTCCGCGAGCGCGAGCTGCGCCTTCGCGGACTCGAGCTGGCCCTGGCGCTCGATGAGCCGCGCGTCGAGGTCGGCCGTATCCACGCGCACGAGCACCTGGCCGGCCTGCACCGGGTCGCCTTCGCGCACCGTGATCTGGCGGACGTCGCCCGAGACCTTGGCCTTCACCGTGGCCTGGCGCACGGGCTGGATGGTTCCCGAGACGGGGAGCCAGCGCGCGAGCGGCTTGCTCTGCAGGCTCGCGACGTCGCCCGGCGCGAACTCGAGCGCCACCGGCGGACCCTTGTCGCCCTCGCGGCCTTCCTGGGATTTCTTGACGACCCGAAGGCCGATCGCGGTGGCGAGGCCGCCCGCGAGGAGCAGGACGACCACCGCGACGACGACGCGCCGCCTCGTGAAGCTGACTGCCATGAACCGCTCTCCCTGTCGTCACGCCGTCCGGACGGATGAGCCCGGCGACGCGATTGCGCGGCCGGCCACCCTGTTTGGATGCGGCGAGCGTCGTGTTCGGATTCCGCCGGCCGCACGGTCGGCGAAAAAGGTGCGCCATTGTCGCCGCCGTACGGGCGTTCGGGCAACCTTGGTGCGACGAAGCGCACGGGCGCGCGACGAACCGCCGGCTGCGCGGCGCGGTGCGGTCGCGGCGGGTCCCGCATTGACACTCCCATGGCAGGGAGCAATAATATTCTGTTTGGTTCCCGCGAAATCATGGGTTCCCAAAGGTTCCTATCCCGAGTGTAGCTACGCAGCTCGCTTCGAAAGCCATGGAGTTCGCCTCGCAGCGCGCCCGGTCCCACACGATGTTGCTTTCCCCCCCTGCTCCATTCGTTGCCCAACGCTTGATCATTCCCTTCCCGAGGAAACCCCAATGAACATGTCGAGAAAGCTCGGCCTGACCGTCGTCGCGGCCGCGCTCATCACCCTTTACGGCTGCGGCAAGGAAGAGCCCAAGAAGGCCGCCGAAGCCCCCAAGGCCGCCGCGCCGGCCGAGGAAGTCGTCACCGTCAAGATCGGCCACGCCGGCCCGCTGACGGGCGGCATCGCCCACCTCGGCAAGGACGACGAGAACGGCGCCCGCCTGGCCGTCGACGAAGCCACCGCCAAGAACCTCAAGATCGGCGGCAAGAAGGTCAAGTTCGAGCTCATGAGCGAGGACGACCAGGCCGACCCGAAGATGGGTCCCACCATCGCCCAGAAGTTCGTCGACGCGAAGGTCGCGGGCGTGGCCGGCCACCTCAACTCCGGCGTGACCATCCCCGCCTCGGCCGTCTACAACCAGGCCGGCATTCCGATGATCTCCGGCTCGGCCACCAACCCGAAGCTCACGGAGCAGGGCTTCAAGACCATCTTCCGCACGGTCGGCCGCGATGACCAGCAAGGTCCCGCCATCGCCCAGTACCTCGCGAACATGAAGGTCAAGAAGGTCGCCATCGCCGACGACGCCACCGCCTACGGCGAAGGCCTCGCGAACGAGGTCGAGAAGACCCTCAAGGCCGCCGGCATCCAGGTCGTGGCGCGCGAGAAGGCCACCGACAAGACGACGGACTTCAAGGCCATCCTGACCAAGATGAAGGGCAAGGCTCCCGACGCCGTGTTCTACGGCGGCATGGACGCCACGGGCGGCCCGATGGTCAAGCAGGCGCGCGAGCTCGGCATCAAGAGCGTGTTCAGCTTCGGCGACGGCGCCTGCACGGACGAGATGGCGAAGCTCGCGGGCGCCGCGGCGGAAGGCCTCATCTGCTCGCAAGCCGGCCTGCCCGCCTCGGCCGCCAGCGCGCAGTTCAACGACGCGTTCAAGGCGAAGTACGGCGAAGTGAAGCAATACGCGCCGTTCTTCTACGACGCCGTGGGCCTCATGATCGCCGCCATGGTCAAGGCCGACTCCACCGACCCCGCGAAGTACCTGCCCGAGCTGCAGAAGATCAGCTACGACGGCGCCACGGGCAAGATCGAGTTCGACGAGAAGGGCGACCGCAAGAACGCCGAGATCACGATCTTCACCCTGAAGGACGGCAAGGTCACGCCGGTGGGCGTGGTCAAGGGTGGCAAGGCGCAGTCGTTCGACGACTTCATGAAGGACATGAAGCCGGCGGCGGCCGCCGCGCCCGCAGCGTCGCCGGCCCCGGCGCCCGCGACGCCGCCCGCTCCGGCGCCCGAAGCGCCCAAGAAGTAAGCCTGTCGCACCCGCACGAAGACGGCGCCTCCCAAGGGCGCCGTTTTTTTGCGCGCGTCTTGCGGCGCCGCGCGGGTAGGGACCACAATCGCGTCACGTTCGTACGCATTCCCGAGCGAGGGCTTCCCTGGACATCTTCCTGCAGCAGCTCATCAACGGGCTCACGCTCGGCAGCGTGTACGCCATCGTCGCCCTGGGCTACACGATGGTGTACGGCATCATCCAGCTCATCAACTTCGCGCACGGCGAGGTGGTGATGATCGGCGCGATGGTCGCGTACTCGGTCATCGTGGTGCTCGCCGGCGCCAACACGGGCCTGCCGTCGGTGGCGATCGTCCTCGCGGGCCTCCTGGCCGCCATCCCCGTGTGCATGGGGGTGGGCTACACGCTCGAGCGCGTCGCGTACCGGCCGCTTCGGCGCGCACCTCGGCTCGCGCCCCTCATCACCGCGATCGGCCTGTCCATCATCCTGCAGCACATCGCGATGATCGTCTGGAGCCGCAACCCGCTGCCCTATCCCCAGATCGTGCAGACCGTGTCGTACCACGTGACGACCGCGGGCGCGGGCGCCACCATCACCAACGTGCAGATCGCGATCATCGGCGGGTCGTTCGCCATGATGGCGCTGCTGCTCGTCCTCGTTTACCGCACGAAGCTCGGCATCGCGATGCGCGCCACCGCGCAGAACCAGCAGGTGGCGGGGCTCATGGGCATCGACATCAACAAGGTGATCTCGCTCACGTTCGTGATCGGCGCGGGCCTGGGCGCGGTCGCGGGCGTGATGGTCGGGAGCTATTACGGCATCGCTCATTACCAGATGGGATTCATCCTCGGGCTGAAGGCGTTCTCGGCCGCGGT
The DNA here is from genome assembly GCA_044225355.1 of Casimicrobiaceae bacterium. Lineage (GTDB taxonomy): Bacteria > Pseudomonadota > Gammaproteobacteria > Burkholderiales > Casimicrobiaceae > VBCG01. The sequence continues at coordinate 3,131 of JBGAIS010000124.1, forward strand.
GCTGGGCGGCATCGGCAACCTGGGCGGGGCGATGCTGGGCGGGCTGCTCCTGGGCGTCATCGAGGCGCTCGGCGCGGGCTACGTGGGGGACCTCACCAACCTGTGCAACCTGTCGAGCTGGTCGAGCGCGCTCGCCGCGCGCTGCGAGCAGGATTCGAACCTCACGCTGTTCGGCTCCAACTACCAGGACGTGTTCGCGTTCCTCGTCCTGATCGCCGTGTTGATCTTCAGGCCGTCGGGACTCCTGGGCGAGCGCGTGGCAGACCGCGCGTAATGGCGTCCCACCCGGTAGCCTGCCACGGCTGCGACCTCCTGCAGCGCATCCCCGTGCTCCCCCCGGGCGGCAAGGCGCGCTGCGGCCGCTGCGGACAACTCCTCGCGATGAATCCCAAGCACACGCTCGAGCGGCCGCTCGCGCTCGCGGTAGCCGCGGCGATCCTGCTCGTCATCGCCAACACGTCGCCGCTCATGAGCCTGTCCGCGGTGGGCCGCACCGCCACCACGACGCTCGCGGGCGGCGCGGTCGAGATGTGGCTGCGCGACGCGAAGGTCACCGCGGTGGTGGTCGCGTTCTGCGCGGTGATCGCCCCGGCGATGTACGTCGCCTCGACGCTCGCGGTGCTGATCGCCGTGCAGCGGACGCCGGCCCCGGCATGGGTGGGGACCTTCGTGCGCTGGTCCGATCGCCTGCGCCCGTGGTCGATGAACGAGGTGCTGCTCCTCGGCATCCTCGTCGCGCTCACGAAGATCGCCGAGCTCGCGACCGTCGAGCCGGGCGTCGGACTGTTCGCGGTGGGCGCGCTCGTGTTCGTCCTGCCGTGGCTGTCGAGCACCTTCGACGCGCACGGCGTGTGGCGGCGCATCCGGTGGGTGACGCATGTACGCTGACGGCGGCGCCGCGGCCGCGGGCCTCGTCGCGTGCCGCGAGTGCGAGCTCGTCGTGCGCCCGGCGGCTGCGGCCGAGCCCGGGCACTGCCCGCGCTGCGGCGAGCGCCTGCACTTGCGGCACGAGCACGCCATCCAGCGCACGTGGGCGCTCCTCGTCGCCGCCGCCATTCTTTACATCCCGGCCAACGCGCTGCCGGTGCTCACCACGAACACGCTCGTGTCGAGCGAGTCCGACACGATCATCTCGGGCGCCTGGTTCCTGTACGAGACGGGATCGTGGCCACTCGCACTCATCGTCTTCGTCGCGAGCGTGCTGATCCCGATCGGCAAGATCCTGGCGCTCGCCTACGTGCTCGTGAGCGTGCGCAGGCTCGAGCCCACGGGCGGCGGCGACGGCCGCCAGCGCACGCGCCTGTACCGCATCGTCGAGTTCATCGGGCGCTGGTCGATGCTCGACGTGTTCGTCGACACGTTCGTCGTGGCGCTCGTGCAGCTCTCGCCGCTCATGTCGGTCGAGCCGGGGCCGGGTGTCGTGTTCTTCATGGGCGTGGTGATCCTCACCATGCTCGCCGCGCAGGCGTTCGACCCGCGCCTCATCTGGGATCGCGCCCGTGACTGACGAGCCGCAAGCCGCGCCCGCCGCCCGCGAGGACCTGCCGCAGGCGGTGGTCGTACCGCCGCGCCGAGCGCGCTTCTCCGCCATCTGGATCGTGCCGATCGTGGCCGCGCTGGTGGCCGTCGGCATCGCGGTGCAGGCGTACCTGAACGAGGGCCCGACCATCACCATCACGTTCAAGTCCGCCGACGGCATCGAGGCGGGCAAGACGTTCGTGAAGTACAAGGAGGTGAGCATCGGCCAGGTGACCGGCGTGCGGCTGACCGACGACGCGTCGCTCGTCGAGGTGACCGCGAAGATCGCGAAGTCGGCCGCGAGCCTCATGGTGGAGGACGCGCGCTTCTGGGTCGTACGGCCGCGGGTGAGCCTGTCGGGCGTATCGGGGCTCTCGACGCTCTTGTCCGGCAACTACATCGGCTTCGAGGCGGGCGCGTCGAAGTCCAAGGGGCGCCACTTCACGGGACTCGAGGTGCCGCCCATCATCACGGGGGGCATGCCCGGGCGCCAGTACGTGCTCCTCGCGTCCGACCTGGGGTCGCTCGGCATCGGCTCGCCCGTGTACTACCGCCGCATCGCGGTGGGCCAGGTGGTGGCGTACGAGATGGCGCTCGACGGCAAGTCGGTCATCGTCCGCGTGTTCGTCAACGCGCCGTACGACAAGTACGTCACCAAGGACACGCGCTTCTGGAACGCGAGCGGCGTCGACGTGTCGCTCACCGCCAACGGCCTCGACGTGCGCACGCAGTCGCTGGCGGCGCTCCTCGAGGGCGGCATCGCGTTCGACGAGCCGCCGCATCCCATGTCCACCGCGGAGGCGCCCGCCGACACCGCGTTCACGCTGTTCGGCGATCGCACGAGCGCGATGCGCCTCGACGAGTCGATCGCGACGCGCTACGTGATGTACTTCTCCGAGTCCGTGCGCGGGCTCTCGACCGGCGCGCCGGTGAGCATCTTCGGCGTCACGGTGGGCGAGGTGACCGACGTCGGCCTCACGTTCGACCCGAAGACGCTCGACGTGAAGCCGCGGGTCGAGGTGGTGCTCTATCCCGAGCGCGTGGTGGCGATGCTCACCACGTCGCAGGCGGGCGAGGTCGAGGCGCAGGTACGCCAGCAGGCGGTGCGGCGCCAGTTCATGCAGGCCATGGTCGAGAAGCGCGGCCTGCGCGCGCAGCTCGCGACGGGCAGCCTCGTCACCGGCCAGCGCTTCGTCGCGCTCGCGTACTTCCCCGCCGCCCCGAAGGCCAGGATCGACTGGAGCGCCGAGGTCCCGGAGCTGCCCACGGTGGTGAGCACCCTGCCGGAGCTCGAGGCCAAGATCGGCGTCATCATCTCGAAGCTCGAGAAGGTGCCGCTCGACGCCATCGGCGAGGACCTGAAGAAGGTGCTGCAGTCGCTCGACGAGACGCTGCGCGACGCGAAGGGCGTGATCGGACGCCTCGACGCCGACGTCGTGCCCGCGCTCAAGTCGACGCTCGACGACGCGAAGAGCGCCCTGGGCGCGGCCGAGCGCATGATCACGAGCACCGAGACGAACCTCGTGGGCAGCGGGGCGCCGGGGCAGGTCGACCTTCGCAACGCGATGCAGGAGATCGCGCGTGCCGCGCGGTCGCTGCGCGTGCTCGCTGACTATCTCGAACGCCATCCGGAAGCGCTCATCCGGGGCAAGACCGCGGAGCCGCCGGCCAAATGACAAACCGCATCGCCGCAGCCGCCCTGGCGCTCGCGCTCGTCGCGGGCTGCGCCTCGTCGCCGCAATCCCGCTTCTTCACGTTGAGCGGGCCGCCCGCGCCGGCCACGATGTCGTCGTCGCTCTCGGTGAGCGTGGGGCCGGTCACCGTGCCCGCCGTCGTCGACCGGCCGGAGATCGTGGTGACCCTCGGGCAGAACGAGGTGTGGCCCGACGAGTTCAACCGCTGGGCCTCGCCGCTCGCCGACAACGTCGCGCTCGTGATCGTCGAGAACCTGGTGGAGGCGCTGTCGACGCCCCGCGTGACGCTCCTCACCCAGGCCGCGGCAGGCGACGCCGACGTCCGCGTGTCGGTCGAGGTGCAGCGCTTCGAGTCCGTGCCCGGCTCGCACGCGCTCGTCGACGCGGTATTCCGCGTGCAACGCGGACCCGGTCGCGCGATCACCGGACGCACGACCGTCCGCGAGGCGACGGCGGACAAAAGCTATGATGCGCTCGCGGCGGCGTACAGCCGCGCCTTCGCCCGGCTTTCCGCGGATGTCGCGGCGGCGGTGCGGGGGTCCGGCCCTTCTCCCGCGCGCTGATTGCAGGCATCCTAACGTCGCCCGGCCGCCATGCGAAACCTCCTCGACCTGAAGCGCAATCCGCGGACCGCCTGGATCGGGTTCGCGATCGTGATCGTCGCCCTGCTCGCGCTGCCGTTCGCGCTCGCCTCGGTGGGCACCGCGTGGGTGCGCATCACGAACCTCGCGATCCTCTACGTGTTCCTGGCGCTGGGCCTCAACATCGTCGTCGGGTTCGCGGGACTCCTCGACCTGGGCTACATCGCGTTCTACGCGGTGGGCGCGTACGTCTACGCGCTGCTCGCGAGCCCGCACTTCAACTTGCACCTGCCGTTCTGGCTGATCCTGCCCATCGGCGCCGCGATCGCGTGCCTCTTCGGCGTGATGCTGGGCGCGCCCACGCTCAAGCTCCGCGGTGATTACCTCGCCATCGTAACGCTGGGCTTCGGCGAGATCATCCGCATCTTCATGAACAACCTCTCGCGGCCGGTGAACATCACGAACGGCGCGCAGGGCATCTCGCTCATCGACCCCTTCCGCCTCGGCGATTTCAATTTCGCCAGGAACGAGAAGATCCTCGGGCTCGATTTCAGCGGGCCTATCAAGTACTACTATTTCTTCCTCGTCGTGATGGCGGTGGTCATCGTCATCAACCTGCGGCTGCAGGACTCGCGCATCGGACGCGCCTGGGAGGCGATCCGGGAGGACGAGGTGGCGGCACGGGCGATGGGCATCAACACGCGCAACGTGAAGCTCCTGGCCTTCGCGATGGGCGCGTCCTTCGGCGGCATCGCGGGCGGCATGTTCTCGGCCATCCAGGGCTTCATCAGCCCCGAGAGCTTCGGGCTCGTCGAGTCGATCATGGTCCTCGCGATGGTCGTGCTCGGAGGCATGGGCAACATCTGGGGCGTGATCGTCGGCGCGCTCCTCCTGTCGTTCGTGCCCGAGGTCCTGCGCTACACGGTCGCGCCGCTGCAGGAGGCGCTGTTCGGCAAGATGATCCTCGAGCCCGAGGTCATCCGCATGCTGCTCTTCGGCTTTGCGCTCGTGCTCATGATGCTGTTCCGGCCCGCGGGGCTCCTGCCGTCGGCGGTGCGCAAGCGCGAGCTCGAGACGGCGGCACGGACATGACGCAGGCCCTGCTCTCGGCCAAGGGGATCACCAAGCGTTTCGGCGGCGTGCAGGCGCTGTCCGACGTCGGCTTCACGATCAACCACGGCGAGATCTACGGGCTCATCGGACCGAACGGCGCAGGCAAGACGTCGCTCTTCAACGTGCTGACGGGCATCTACGTCCCCGACGGCGGCGAATTCATGTTCGACGGCGCGACGCTCGCCCACCTCAAGCCCAACGACGTCGCGAGCCGCGGCATCGCGCGCACGTTCCAGAACATCCGCCTCTTCGGCAACCTGTCCGCGCTCGAGAACGTCATGATCGGGCGCCACGTGCGGACACGCGCGGGCGTGTTCGGCGCGGTCTTCCGCACCGAGCGCACGCGCGAGGAGGAGCGAGAGATCCACAAGCGCGCGTACGAGCTCCTCGAGTACGTCGGCGTCGAGAAGCGCGCGAACAGCCTCGCCCGGCACCTGGCGTACGGCGACCAGCGGCGCCTCGAGATCGCGCGCGCGCTCGCCACCGAGCCCAAGCTCCTCGCGCTCGACGAGCCGGCAGCCGGCATGAACGCCACCGAGACCGCGTCGCTCAAGCGGCTCCTGGACGAGATCCGCCGCGACGGCGTCACCATCCTCCTCATCGAGCACGACATGAAGCTCGTGATGAGCGTGTGCGACCGCGTGCTGGTGCTCGACTACGGCAAGAAGATCGCGGAGGGCACCGCGCACGACGTGCAGCGCGACCCTAAGGTGATCGCCGCCTACCTGGGCGGCGACATCGCGCTCAACCTGAAGGGCACCGTGTGAGCGAGCCGCTCCTCGAGCTTCGCAAGCTGGAGGTCGCGTACGGCGGCATCCAGGCGGTCAAGGGCATCGACGCCAGCGTCGGCGACGGCGAGCTCGTCTGCCTCATCGGCGCCAACGGCGCGGGCAAGACGACCACGCTGAAGGGCATCTGCGGGCTGCTGCCGGTCAAGGCCGGGACCATCCACTACGCGGGCGAGAACGTCACCGGGCGGCCCGCTTTCCGCCTCGTGCAGCGCGGGCTCGTGATGGTGCCCGAAGGCCGCGGCGTGTTCGGCGCGCTCACCATCGAGGAGAACCTCGCGATGGGCGCGTACATCCGCAAGGACACCGAGGGCATCAAGGCGGACGTCGAGCGCGTGTTCGGCCTCTTCCCGCGCCTCAAGGAGCGCCGCCGGCAGACGGCGGGCACGCTCTCCGGCGGCGAGCAGCAGATGCTCGCGATGGGGCGGGCGATGATGTCGCGCCCGCGCCTGCTGCTCCTCGACGAGCCGTCGATGGGCCTTGCGCCGCTCATGGTGCAGAAGGTGTTCGAGACCATCGTGGCCATCGCGGCCGAGGGCGTCACGATCCTGCTCATCGAGCAGAACGCGAAGCTCGCGCTCGAGGTGAGCAGCCGCGGCTACGTGATGGAATCGGGCGAGATCACCATCGAAGGCGACGCGAAGTCGCTGCTGCACGATCCCAAGGTGCGCGCGGCGTACCTGGGCGAGGCCGCGTAGCGCCGTTGCCTACACGCGGCGATAGACGTAGCGCAGGTAGAAGAGCTCGCGGTCGCTGAACCGGCGGTGCATCTCGCCCCCGACGAGCCCCGCGAACTCGCCCGCCGCCTTCTGGAAGCGCGGGCCCACGCCCTCCTTGATCCACTGCCGCTTGGCCGCGTCCGAGGCCTCGAGCGCCGCGACCACGCCGGCGGTGATGTCCTCGCGCATGACGCGCTGCCAGCCCTTGCGCGACTCGAGCACGGCGTCGAGCGCGTCGACGTCCTGCTTCACGCGGAAGTCGGTGAAGAGGAAGTGGCCACCGGGGCGCAACACGCGCACGGCTTCGTCGACGAACGCGGCCATCGACCCGTAGCAATGGCTGCTCTCCACGTTGACGAGGGCGTCGCACGAGGCGGTGGCGAACGGCAGTCGCTCGGCGTTGCCCACCTCGAACGAGAGGTTGGGCACGCCCGCGTGCTGCCGCCTGCAGAGCTCGACCGCGGGCGGCGAGAAGTCGGCGCCCGTCACGTGCGCGGGGCCGCAGTAGCGCGCGAGGAAGCTCGCGCCGCCGCCGCGGCCCGAGCCCACCTCGATCACCGCAGCGCCCGAGAGGTCGACGCCGTCGACGGCGCGCCGGTAGAGCTCGATGGTGAGGCGGTCGGGCTCGTCACGGGGCTCGAGCTTCACGTGGCTGCCGCCGGGCGGAAGGTAGCCGTAGTTCATGAAGCCCCAGTCGGCGCGCTTCGCGTTCCTCGCGAGGATGTCGTACCACTTGCGCGCGGCGAGCGGGCGCAGGCGGTTCGACTCGATGACGAACATGGTCAGTCGCTTCAGCATGGTCGACTAAAATAGCATCCGCGGCCGATCTTTGCGAAGCGCTCACGTGGAACCGACGACCCTCTCACGCCCGCCCCGCGTCGTGCCCGTGGGCCGCACGCTGTCATGGTTCGGCGACGCCATCCGGTGGTGGAAGCGCGGGCCGCTCGTCTTCTCGGTCATGGCGGCGACGGTGCTGGCGGTGAGCATCCTTCTCGGCCCGGTTCCTATCGCGAGCCTCTTGGCGACCAACGTGGTCGCGCCGCTCCTCTCCTGCGGATTTCTGTACGCAAGCCTCGCGGCGGACCGCGGCGAGCGCCCGCGCATCGCGCATCTCTTCGCGGTGTTCACGGCACCCCTGCGCGCCCAGGCCACGGTCGTCGCCGCCGCCCTGGTCGTGACGCTCGCGGAGGCCGCGGTCGGATGGCTCGCCGCCGACGTCAACCTCCTCATGCCGCTGCCGGATTCGATGGAGCTGTCCCCGGGAGCCGTGGTGACGATCTACGCGGTCGACATCCTCGCGTCTCTGCCGCTCACGTTCGTGCCGATGGCGGCGCTCTTCGACGGCGAGCGCATGCCGCAGGCGTTCGCGTCCTCGCTGCGCGCGTTCGCGCTCAACACGGGCGCGCTCCTCGGGCTCGGCGCCTACGCCTTCGTCCTGGTGCTGCTGGGGCTCGCGACGACAGGGGTGGGGCTGGTCCTCGGGCTGCCGTGGATCGCCGCGGCCTCGTACGCCGCGTGGAAGGACATCTACGGCGTCGCCGGCGAAGGCGACGCGGACCGTTGAGCGGCTACGCCGTCGGGTGCCGCGCGAAACCACGATGCGACGGGTCGTGCTCGGCCTCGCGGACATCGATGGACGCGACGCGCGCAAGCGGCGGCCCCTGCCTGCACCACGCGATGAATCGCTCGATCACCTCGACGTCGCCCTGCGCGTGCGCCTCGACCGTCCCGTCGCGGCGATTGCGCACCCAGCCCGTGACGCCGTGGTCGAGCGCCGCCGCGACCGTCGCGTCGCGATAGCCCACGCCCTGCACGCGGCCGTGGATGACGAGATGCCGCGCGACGGCGCTCGCGGGCCCAGGGCGGCTTGTCATTTGCCGCGCGACCTGCGCCACGCGAAGAGCGCGGCCATCGACTTGCCGTCGGTGAATCCGCCGCAGTCGTAGGTCGCGAGGAGCTCCTCCTCGGTCATGGTCACGATGTCGAGGAACTCGCCCTCGTCGAGCTTCCGGCCCTCGTGCACGAGGCCCGTCGCCTCGAACACGTCGATGAACTCCGTCGAGTAGCCGATCTCCGGATGAAGCGTGCACAGCGGCTTCCACGACTGCGCGGTGTAGCCCGCCTCCTCGAGGAGCTCGCGCTTCGCGGTCTCGAGCGGCGCCTCGCCCGCGTCGATCTTGCCCGCGGGGAACTCGAGCATCACGCGATGCACGGGATAGCGGTACTGGCGCTCGAGCACGAGGCGGCCGTCGTCGAGCACGGGCACGATGAGCACCGCGCCCGGATGCACGACGTACTCGCGCGTGGCCTGCGCGCCGTCGGGGAGCTTCACCGTGTCGCGGCGAACTTCGAGGAGCTTGCCCGCGTAGGCGACCTGGGTCGCGATCTCGCTCTCGACCAGGTGGGTGTCGTCGGTGTCATCCATGGGCGAGCCAGTCCTTGGCCACGAGGAAATCGGTGTAGAGCGCCGCTTCCGGCGTGCCGGGCGCGGGCGACCAGTCGTAGCGCCA
>JBGAIS010000125.1:0-12069 GCA_044225355.1 Casimicrobiaceae bacterium
GAGCGAGATCGGCACGACGATGCTCAGGCGGCGCATTGCGCGCTCCTGGTTCTCGAATTCGCCGGACCAGCTCATGGCGTAGGAAGCCGGCATCTTGACGGCCACTGCCGTGCGCTCCTTCATCTCGGCCACGACCGATCCCATGTCGCGGTCCTTGATGAAGATGCCGATCGCCATCGTGCGCCGGCCCGCCTCCCGCGCGATGTTCATGGCGCCCGACGTCTGGCGAATGGTCGCGACGCTTCCGAGCGACGTGTAGCCGCCGTCGGGAACGGGAATGATCGTATTCGCGAGCGCCGACAGCTCGCGCTTGGCCTCGGAAAGTCGAACGGTCACGGCGAACTTGCGCTCGCCTTCCCAGAGCTGGGTGGCGGCCTTGCCGCCGAGCGCCGCCTCGACGACGTCCTGGATGTCCTGGACGTTGAGGCCGAATCGACCGGCGCGGTCGCGGTCGATCTGGATCAGGAGCTGAGGCACGTCGCCCTGGCGATCGATCTCAGCCAGCACGACTCCTGGCACCTGCTTCACCTCGCGCAGCGTGTCCTCGGCAAGCTTGCGCAGGATGTCGAGGTCGTCTCCCGTGAGCTTGATGACGATCTGGCCGTCGATCTGCGAGATGGACTCGAGCACGTTGTCGCGGATCGGCTGCGAGAACGAAGGCTCCATGCCGGGAATCGCGCGCACCGCGCGGTCCATCTCGTCGATGAGCCGCTCCTTCGTATAGCCTGCTCGCCACTTCTCGGGAGGCGCGAGGTCGACGAAGATCTCCGCCATGCTCATCGTCTTGGGATCCGTGCCGTCCTCGGGCTGACCGGCCTTGGACACGGCGGTGCGTACCTCCGGTACCGTGTGCAGAGCGCCGCGCACGTCTCGCAGGATGCGGTTCGCCTCGGCGATCGACACGCTGGAAGGCAGCCGCAGGTTCACCCAGATCGTGCCTTCGTTGAGCTCCGGCAGGAACTCGCTGCCGAGCCGCGCGGCGGCCGCGAGCCCCAGCGCGAACATGGCGACGGCCGTCACCAGCACGGCCTTTCGATGCGCGATCGCGGCGTCGAGCACCGGCGCGTATACGCGCTTGCAGAACGCCACGACGCGGTTGTCTCCATGCGGCAGCTTCCGCCGCAGCATCCAGAACGCGAGCAGCGGCACGAGCGTGAGCGAGAACGCGAGCGAGCCCACGAGCGCCGTGGTGACGCTGAGGGCCATCGGCTGGAAGATTCGACCCTCGTGCCGCTGCAGGGCGAAGATCGGGATGTGCGCGGCGATGATGATGAGCATCGAGAAGAGCGTCGGTCGACCCACCTCCGTCACGGCCCCGACGATCGCGTCCGCGCGCTCGCGTGCATCGAGGCCTTCGCCCCGCTCGCCCAGGCGATGCATCACGTTCTCGATCACGATGACCGCACCGTCAACGATGATGCCGAAATCCATTGCGCCCAGGCTCAGGAGATTGGCCGGCACGCCCATCACCTTGAGTCCGAGGAACGTCGACAGGAGCGCGAGCGGTATGACGACGACCACCGCGAGGCTCGCGCGAAGGTTCGACAGGAACACGTAGAGCACGAGCGCGACCAGGAGCGCGCCCTCGACCAGGTTGCGGAAGACCGTCGAAAGCGTCTTCTGCATGAGCCACTCGCGGTCGTAGTAAGGAACGATCTGCACGCCGGGCGGGAGGATGCGCGCGTTGAGGTCGGCCACCTTCTCCTTGACGCTGCGAAGGACCACGCTCGGGTTCTCGCCCTTTCCCATCACGACGATGCCGTTGACGATGTCGTCGTCGCCGTCCTGCCCGACCACGCCGAGGCGGGGGACGGCGCCGATGCGCACCTGCGCCACGTCGCGCACGAGGATCGGAGTGCCGCCGCGTGCCGTCACGACGATGCGGCCGATGTCGTCGGGCGACTGCAGGAGCCCGATGCCGCGGATGGCGTACTGCTGCGCGCCCTGCGCGACGTAGCTCCCGCCGGCGTTGGCGTTCCCGCGGCCGAGCGCATCGAGGAGGTTCTGGAACGTGAGCCTGTAAGCACGAAGCTTGTCGAGGTCGGGCTGGACCTCGTACTGCTTGATGAAGCCGCCCATCGCGACCACGTCGGCCACGCCCGGCACTTGCCGCAACGCCCGCTCGACAACCCAGTCCTCCAGCGTGCGCAGGTCGGTGGTCGACGCGCCGTCTCCGCGCAGGCGGTAGCGCATGATCTCGCCCACGGGTGTCGCGTTGGGCGCGATGCTCGCGTCCACGCCCTGCGGTAGGTCGACGCCCCTCAAGCGCTCGTTCACCTGGGCGCGCACGAGGTTCACGTCGGCGGCGTCGTCGAACGTCAGCACCGTGAAGCTCAGGCCGAACTGCGTGTGCGAGAAAAGGCGCACGGCGTTGGGCATGCCCGACAACGCGACCTCGATGGGCAGCGTCACCTGCTTCTCGACCTCCTCCGCCGCGCGGCCGGCGTAGAGCGCGATCACCGTCACCTGCGTGTCCGTTACGTCGGGAAAGGCCTCGACGGGAAGATTGCGGAACGCGACGATGCCCGCTCCGATGAAAAGCACCGTGCCCAGCACGACGAACATCGGCTGGCCGAGCGCGAAGGCGACGAGGCGCCTCACTTCGTCGCCTGCGGCTCGTCGTCCCTCGCGCGAGGCCGTCCCGGCGGACCGGGCTCGATGCGAGCTTCCTGCTGCGCAAGGCGGAACTGGCGGGCGAGGAGCAGCACGTTCTGCGTCACGATCTCGTCGCCGACGTCGATGCCTCGCGACAGCACGTCCTCCTTCGACCCTTCGAAGCTCACCGTCACGTCGCGCCAGTCGAATACGCCCGGGGCGCTCCGGACGAACACGCTCGGCGTCCCTTCGCGAAGCATCACGGCGGACGTCGGCACCACCACTCCCTTGCCCGGGTACCGCTCGATCTGTGCGGTGGCGAGCATCTCGGCCTTCAGGAGGCGGTCGGGGTTCGCCACGACCCCGCGGATGCGAATCGCGCGCGTCGCGGGATCGATGGCGTCCGAGAGCGCGGTGATGCGACCGGTGAACGACCTGTCGAGCGCGGGCACCATGAGGCGGAACTCGCTTCCCGGACGAAGGAAGCGAGCCTCGTTCTCGCGGCAGTCGACGAGCACCCAGAGCGAGGTCGGGTCCGTCACCACGAACAGCGGAGGCGTGCCGGGGCCCGACGTATCGGGTCGAAGCTCCTGCCCCGGATTGAGGTTGCGCTCGACGACGACACCCGCGATGCCGGAGCGGATGCCGAGCGCCTGGTCCACGTCGCTGCCCCCACCGTACATCGCGATACGACCGGAGGCGCGAGCGCGCTCCGCCTTCGCCCGCGCGGCGTCGCTCTCGGCCTGCAGCAGATCCTTGCGCGCGACGATGCCTTCGTTGAAGAGCTCGCGCTGGCGATCGAGTGCGGCCTGCGCGAGCCGAAGGTCGGCATCCGCTTTCAGGCGGTCGGCCTGAGCCGCGCCGAAGTCCGGCGACGCGATGGTCGCGAGCAGCGCGTTGGCGGCGACGACCGAGCCCACGTCCGCGCGAATCGACGACACACGCCCCGCGAACGCGGGATAGATGCGCTGCGTGCGTTCCTCGTTCCAGACGACGCGCGCGGGCATCTCGATGCTGACCGTCTTCACCGGCACGGCGGCGGTGGCCTTGAACACGTCGAGATGCGGATGGCCTTCGCCGAAGCGAAGCTGGCCGCCCTGCAGGATGGGTGCGGCCGGCTCGGGCGGCGAGTCGGGGGCGGATGGCTTGTTGCAGCCCGCGAGCACAAGCGCGGCACCCAGGAGCGCGAGAGAAGGTCGCATCGGTTCAATCCATGCTGGAGCGTGCGAGCGGCGCCTTGTCGGCGACGCCGGCGCGCAGACGCCAGGCCGTCGCGGCCTTGGCGAAGTCGGTATGGGCGGCGATGGCCTCGATCTGCGTCGCGCGAAGCGTGCGCCGCGCGTCGAGGAGATCGGACAGCGCGACGCCGCCCTTCTGGTAGGCAAGCTCGGCCTGCGCCGCGACTTCGGTCGCGCGCGGCAGGATCTCGCGCTCGTAGCTGCGCCAGCGCCGGACCGAGATGTCCGCCTCGGCGCGCAGGCGCTGGATCTCGAGGCGGGCGGAAAGGCGCGCCTTGTCGAGAAGGTCGCGCGCCTGCGTGAGCTGCGCCAGGGCGCGGCCCGTCTCGCCCTGGTACTGGTAGCCGATCTGAAGCGGCACCACCAGGCGCAGCTCGAAGAAGAGCGTCGACACGCCGGGAAACGAATCCACCGAGGCGCCGAGCGTCACGTCGGCCTTCTTCTGCGCGGTGGCGCTGTCGAGACCGGCCTCGGCGGCGGCGACGCGCTCCCTCGCGGCGCGAACGTCGGCGCGATCCTCGACCTCGTACGCGACGTCCGCGGGCGCGGCGACGTCCCCGGCATCCGGCCAGTCGTCGCGGGCGACGAGGGTCTCGCGACGCGTGCCGATCGCGAGCGAGAGCGCGAGCGCCGCACGGTCCCGGTCGAGCGTGGCGGTGCGAACGTCGCCGCGCGCGCTCGGCATCGATGTCGAGGCGCGTCGCGTCGATTCGCGCGATGTCGCCCGCGTCGAATCGCCGGCGCGCCACGCGAGCGCTCTCCGCGGCAGTCGCCGCGTTGATCTCCACCACGTCGACGCGCTGCTGAGCGCCCAGGAGGTCGAAGAACGCGCCGCTCGCGGCGATCGCCTGCTGCGTCGCCTGCTCCTCGACGTCGGCGCCGGCGGCACCGCGCCGCGGCGGGCGGCCTCCGTCCGGAGCTCGCGCTTGTTGCCCCGCTCCCACGTCCAGTCGACGCCGATCGACTTGTCGATCCGCTTCTGCCACGGATTGCTCGGGCCCACGCCGTTCTGCGCGTCGATCTGGCCGAGCTTGGCGGTGAGCTGGGGAAACGGCGCGCGGTCCGCGGCGAGGACGTCGGCGCCCGCGGCATCCGCCGCAGAACGGGCGACCGCGACGTCGTAGTTGCTCCGCGCGAGCCGCAGGGCCTCGTCCAGCGACAGCGCGGCTTGCGCCCGTGCGATCCCACTCATCACGACGAGGCAGGCCGCACTCACGATGATTTGCGCATGGCGTATGCTCACGACCGACCTTATGGCACGCCGTTCCTGACCGGCACCTGACCGAGCGCGATGCGCATCCTCCTGATCGAAGACGACGACACGCTGCGCGGCGTCGTGCGCGACAGCCTCGTCGACGCGGGCCATCGCGTGGACGAAGCGGCGACGTTCGCGCTGGCACGGCACCTGTGGAAGGTGCAGCCGTGCGACGTCGTGGTCCTCGACCTCAACCTTCCCGGCGGATCGGGTCTCGCTCTCCTGCGCGAGGCGCGCCTGCGCGGCGACGGGACGCCGGTGCTCGTCCTCACCGCGCGCAACCGCACCGACGAGCGCGTCGTGGGCCTCGACGCGGGCGCCGACGACTATCTCGGCAAGCCCTTCGATCTGTCGGAGGTCGACGCCCGCCTTCGCGCGCTGGTGCGCCGTGCGCACGGCACGCGCGACGTTGTCAGCGTCGGCGCCCTGACGCTCGACCGCAAGCTGCGGCGCTTCGCCATCGACGGCGTCGGGTTCGAGCCGCCCGCGCGGGAATTCGACGTCCTGTGGGAGCTCATGACGCCTCCGGGACGCGTGGTGTCGAAGCGCGAGATGTCCGACAAGCTCTCGTCGTTCGACGATGCGCTCGCCGACAATGCGCTCGAGGCGTTCGTGTCGCGCCTTCGCAAGCGCCTCGCAGGCGCGCGCGTGAGCATCCGCACGATGCGCGGCCTGGGCTACGTGATCGAACGCCTCGAATGACACGCGCCGTCGCGCCGTCGCTGCCGTCGCTGCGCTCGCGGCTCGCGCTCCACGTGATGCTGCCGCTGGCGCTCACGTGGCTCCTCGGCACCGCCGTGGCGGTGGTCGTGGCCCGCGAGTTCACGGCCCAGGCCTTCGATCGCTCGCTCCTCGACGACGCCTACGCGCTTGCCGCCAACGTCGCGCCGCGCGCCGGCGGGGGCGTCGAGCTCCGCCTCACCCCGGGCGAGCTCCGCAACATGCTGTTCGACCAAAGCGAGTCGATGTTCTTCGCGCTGCAGGAGGCGGACGGCACGCTGGTCGCCGGGCATCCGGGCCTGCCTGCCGCTCACCCGGACGACGATTCGCCGTACCGCTTCGACGACATCGCGTATCACGGGAAGGCGCTGCGCGCGGTGACGCTGCGCAGGGCCGCGCCCGTCCCGTTCGACGTGATCATGGCGCAGACCACGCAATCGCGCACCGCGCTCTTGCACCGGCTCCTCGTCTACGCCATCGTTCCGCAGGCGATCCTCCTGGCGGCGCTCGGGCTGTGGATCAGGCGCTCGCTTCGCAACGACCTGCGCTCGCTCGCCGAGCTCACCCACGCGGTCGACTCGCGCGGAGCCCGCGACCTCGACCCCATCCACGCCAACGTCACCACGACCGAGGTGCGCTCGCTCGCCGGCGCGATCAACGCACTCGTGTCGCGCCTGTCCGCCTCGCTTGCCGCCGAGCGCGAGTTCGCGGGCAACGTGGCGCACGAGTTGCGCACGCCGCTGGCGGGCATTCGCGCGCTTGCCGACCACGGCCTCGAGCACGAGGACCCCGCATTGTGGCGGGCGCAGCTGCGCAAGATCGCCCACAGCGGCGAGCGCGCAAGCCGCATGGTGGACCAGCTCCTGGCCATTGCCTTCGCCGACGAGAAACGCGATCGCGTCGAGCTCGTCAGCGTGCGCGTCGACGAGGTCGTGCGCGGCGTGCTGCTGGACGCGATCCATCGCGCCGACCGCATGGGCGTGGACCTCGGGGCGAAGGGCATCGACGCTCCCGTCGAGGCGATGGGCGACGCGCAACTTCTGGAAGGCGCCCTATCGAACCTTGTGGACAACGCCCTGCGGCACGGCAAGCCGCTCAACGCTGGGGTGGCGCGCGTCACGGTCGAGGTCGAGCGGATGGGCCTGTCAGTGACGGTTGCCGTCGTCGACAACGGCCCCGGGCTCGCGGCGGATGAGCGCGACCGCCTCCTCGCGCGTTGGCAAAGGGGCGGCGGCGGGAGCGAAGCCGCCGAAGGCGCCGGCGGCACCGGCCTCGGCCTCGCGATCGTGGCGCGCTACACGGAGCTCATGGGCGCGCGCTTCGAGCTGCGCGCGGCCGCGGGCGGCGGCCTCGAGGCGCGCATCGTGCTCGTGACCGCCGCCGCATAGCGACGTCGCGTCAGAGCTTGTACGCCGCCTTCGCGAAGTCGTGCGCGAGGCCCGGCGCCAGGTCGAACGCCTCGTCCTCGGCCAGGCGATGCTCCTTCACGAGCGTCGCCAGGAAGCGGCAGTCGATGCGGCGCGCGACGTCGTGGCGCGCGGGAATGGACAGGAACGCGCGCGTGTCGTCGTTGAAGCCGACGGTGTTGTAGAAGCCGGCGGTCTCCGTCGCCTGCTCGCGGAAGCGCAGCATGCCCTCGGGGCTGTCGTGGAACCACCACGGCGGGCCGAGCTTGAGGACCGGGTAGTGGCCCGCGAGCGGCGCCAGCTCGCGCGAATACGACGTCTCGTCCAGCGTGAAGAGGATGATCGACAGTCCCGGTTCGTTGCCGAAGCGATCGAGGAGCGGCTTCAGCGCGCGCACGTAGTCCGTTCGCGTGGGGATGTCGGCACCCTTGTCGCGGCCGAAGCGCGCGAGGAGCTGCGGGTTGTGATTGCGGAAGCTGCCGGGGTGGATCTGCATCACGAGCCCGTCGTCGAGGCTCATGCGCGCCATCTCGGTGAGGACCTGCCCGCGGAACGCCTCGGCCTCCGCGGCGGAAAGCGTGCCCGCCATCGCGCCGTCGAGGAGCCGCTGGCACTGCGCGGCCGGCAGGTCCGATGTCTGCGCAGTAGGATGGCCGTGATCGGTGGACGTGGCGCCCATCGACTTGAAGAACGCGCGACGCGCGCGATGCGCGGCGAGGTAGCCTTGCCACGTCGCGGGGTTCTCGCCGCACAGCGCGCCGAACTGCGCGACGTTCGCGGCGAAGCCCGGGAAGTCGGGATCGGCCACCGGGTCGGGCCGGTAGGCGGTCAGCACGCGGCCCTTCCATCCCGACTCGCGGATCTTGCGGTGATGCGCGAGCGGGTCGAGCGGCGACTCGGTCGTCGCGATGACCTCGATGTTGAATCGCTCGAACAGCGCGCGCGGGCGGAAGGCGGGGGTGGCGAGGCATTCGTTGATGCGATCGAAGTAGCGATCCGCCGACTCCGGCGTCAGGCGCTCCTCGATGCCGAACACCGTGTTGAAGGCGTGGTCCAGCCAGATGCGCGTGGGCGTGCCGCGGAAGAGCGTGTAGTGCGCGGCGAACGTACGCCATATCTTGCGCGCGTCGGTCTCGACCGGCCCGCCGTCGGTGCGCGGAATGCCGAGATCCTCGAGCCGCAGCCCCTGCGAGTAGAGCATGCGGAACGCGTAGTGGTCCGGCGTGATGAAGAGCGCCGACGCATTCGTGAACGGCGTGTCGTCCGCGAACCACGACGGGTCCGTGTGCCCGTGCGGGCTCACGATGGGGAGATCCTTGACGGTGGCGTACAGGCGGCGCGCCAGGTCGCGCACCGCGGGGTCGGCCGGGAACAGGCGGTCGGGATGGAGGTCGATGGGGATCATGTGGGTAGCGTCATGCGACTCCCAGGTGATGCGCGAGCGTCACCCGGGCGCCTTGGTCGAAAAGGCGGATCGTGCCGGCCCGCACGGCATCGCGGAACGGGCGATGCGCAACGAGGTCCGAGCCGAACACGGAAGCGAGGTCGAGGAAGCCGTCGGCGATGCGGCCGGCATCGCCGCCTGCCTGCGAGACGATGGCCTTGAACGTTGCCGCGAGCGGGTCCTGCACCTCGATGGGCGCGCCGCGCTCGTCCGTGCCGCTCGCGTAGCGGATCCAGCCCGCGACGGCCAGCGGAAGGTGCACGAGCGGCGCGCCCGCGGCGAGGCGGTCGCGCACCGTGCCGAGCAGGCGCTGCGGCAGCTTCTGCGAGCCGTCCATCGCGATCTGCCGCGTGCGATGCGGGAGCGCCGCGTTACGGAAGCGATCGAGGAGCTCGCCACAGTACGCGAGGAGATCGGTGCCGGGGGGCCGCGCGAGCGTGGGCACGATCTCCTCCTTCATCTGGCGCTCGATCAGCGTCGCGACGAGCGGATCGCGCGACGCCTGCCACACGAACTCGTGGCCGAGCAGGTACCCCAGGTAGGCGAGCGTCGAGTGGCTGCCGTTCAGGAGCCGCAGCTTCATGAGCTCGAAGGGCGCCACGTCGGCGACGAGCTGCGCGCCCGCGTCTTCCCAGCGCGGCCGAGCGGCGCTGAAGCGATCCTCGATGACCCATTGCGTGAAGGGCTC
Source organism: Casimicrobiaceae bacterium (assembly GCA_044225355.1). Lineage (GTDB taxonomy): Bacteria > Pseudomonadota > Gammaproteobacteria > Burkholderiales > Casimicrobiaceae > VBCG01. The sequence goes on from JBGAIS010000125.1 coordinate 9,347, forward strand.
GGCGGTCACCGGCGCGGCGTCGCGCACGCCGAGGAGGCGCGCCGCGTCGGCCAGGTCCGCGTCGGTCGTCGCGGGCACGATGCGGTCGACCATCGTCGACGGGAAAGCGACGTGTTCGTCGATCCAGCGCGCGAGCGAGGCGTCGCGCCGTTGCGCGAACGCGCGCACGAGGCCCTCGACCATGCGGCCGTTATGCGGAAGATTGTCGCAGCACACGAAAGTGAGCGGACCGGCGCCCGCGGCGCGGCGCGCGGCGAGCCCGGCAACGAGGATTCCGATCGCCGACTCCGGTGCGTCGGGGTGCGAGAGGTCGTGCACGATGTCCGGATGCGCCTCGTTGAGCGCGCCGGTGGCGGGGTCGTGGCAGTAGCCCTTCTCCGTCACCGTGGACGTGACGATCGCGATGGCGGGGTCGGCGAAGCGCGCGACGAGCGCCGCGCGTGACGCACCCGCGAAGATCGTCTCGCGCATCGACCCGACGACGCGTGCGGCGACGCCGTCGCCGGTGCGCGTGAGGAGCGTGTACAGGCCATCCTGCGCCGCGAGCGGCTCCACCGCGCGCGGTGTCTTGAGCGACACGCCGCAGATGCCCCAGCGCGCATCGCGCGCCATGACGTCGTCGGTGTACACCGCCTGGTGCGCGCGATGGAACGCGCCGAGCCCCAGGTGCACGATGCCCACCTTGACCGACGCGGCGTCGTACGCGGGCTTCGCGACCGTCGCGGGAACGCCCGCGAGCGCCCCGAGGGCGAGCCGTCGCTCAGGCATGCTGCGGATGCTCCTTCACGCGCGACACGAGCTGCGTGGGATTGACGAAGCGCAGCGCGATGAGGAGCCACACGAGCGTCACCGCCATGTAGATCATCGCCATGGCATCGACCGACTGCGGCGCACGGACGCCGGCGGCGAACACCGCGTAGTACAGCGCCACCACGAGCGTCTGCGAGTCCGAGCCCGCGGTGAGGAACGTGAGCTCGAAGAGCGCGATGGTGCGCACGAGGACGAGCAGGGATGCCGCGAGGATGCCCGGCGCGAGCAGCGGCACCAGCACGTGCATGAACATGCGCGCCGTGCTTGCCCCGAACACGCGTGCCGCGGACTCGAGGTTCGAGTCGATCTGCTCGATGAAGGGCGTCATGACGAGGATCACGAACGGCGCCGCGGGGATGAGGTTCGCGAGGATCACGCCGTAGATCGTGCCGCCGAGATGCGCCTGGTAGAGCACGGTGGCGAGCGGGATGCCGTACGTGATGGGTGGCACCATGAGCGGCAGCAGGAAGAGGAGCATCAGCGCGCGCTTGCCGGGGAACTCGCGACGCGCGAGCGTGTACGCCGCGGGCACGCCGATCAGCAGCGACAGGAATACGACCGCGAACACCACCTCGACCGTCACGAGCAGGACGTCGAAGAGCTGGAACTCCTTCCAGGCCGACGTGTACCACGTGGTCGTCCAGCCGTCGGGCAGCCACGTGCCGAGCCAGCGTCGCGCGAACGAGCTCGTGGCCACCGACGCGATCATGAGGCCGATGTTCACGACGAACAGCGTCATGACGCCGAGGAGGAAGCCGCGCCATGCGCGCGAGAGCCAGTCCGTCATCCCTTGCCTCCGACCACCGGGCCCCGGTAGAAGAGGTTACGCAAGCCCAGCACGGCAGCGACGATGACGAGCTGCACGAAGCCCATGATCATCGCGATGGCGGAGGCGAGCGAGTAGTCGTACTGCTCGAAGGCCGCCTCGTACGCGGCGATGGAGATGACCCGCGTGGGTCCCGCGGGCGAGCCCAGCAGTACCGCGGACGGGAACACCGAGAACGCCTGCACGAACGCGAGGCAGAAGCACATCGCAAGCCCCGGCGCGAGCAGCGGGAGGTAGACGTGGCGGAACTGCGCGCGCGGGTCTGCGCCGAGCGTGGCCGCCGCGCGCGCGAGGACCGGGTCGATGCCGGTGATGTACGACAGGATCAGCAGGAACGCGAACGGGAAGCCCGAGATGATGAGCGAGATCAGGACGCCCCAGTAGTTGTGCGTCAGGCGAATCGCGCCGTCGTACAGGTGCAGGAGCTGCAGGAACTGCGCGAGCCATCCCTTGGGCCCGAAGTAGAGCAGCATGCCCTCCGCGATCAGCACGGTGCCGAGGGTGATGGGCACGACGAGGATGGTGGTGACCCAGCGCTGGTACGCCGTCTTGATGCGCATGTGGAACGCGATGGGCAGCGCGATGCCGACGTTGATGATGGTCGCGGGCAGCGCGAGCTTGAGCGTGATCCAGATCGTCGGCCACAGGTTGTCGGTGGTGAAGAAGTGCGCGTAGTTGGCGAGGTGCCCGCCCTCCTTCGGCATGAACGAGAGCCAAAGGCCGTAGAGGAACGGGTAGACGAACAGCAGCAGCATGAACGCCGTGGCCGGCACGACGAGCAGGAGCGTGCGGTCGAAGGGCGCGCCCTTCTCGCGCAGCGCGGCGGCGCCGCTCATGCGCTCTCCGCGGGATACACGAGCACCCGCTCGGGCGGCACGTGGACGCGCACGATGTCGCCGCGCCCGATGCTCACCGCGCCGCGCACGTGGAGCATCGTGCCGCCTTCGGTGACGACGTCGAGCAGCGCGTCGCGGCCGGCGTACTCGACGTTGTCGACGCGACCCTCGATCGTGTTGCCGACGGCGGCGTCGGTGACGACGATCTCCTCCGGGCGGATCGCCACCGACGCGCGCTTGCCGGTCACCGG
>JBGAIS010000126.1:0-11600 GCA_044225355.1 Casimicrobiaceae bacterium
GAGGTCGGCGACGTAGTCGGGCGCGTGCTGCTGGAGCGGGTCGAGGTCGGCGGCCAGCATGCCGAGCGTGCGGTACTTGCTGATGAGGCGCAGCACCAGCACCTGCTTGTGCATGGTGGTGGCGTCGACCATCGCGCCCTGCACGCGGCGATTGCGCGCGAGCTCGCGGAACGACTCGACCACCGGCGCGTGCGCGACGTCCGACGACCCGCCGCGAAGCTCGTCGAAGTACGCGCGCCACTCCTTGTCCACGCTCGCGGGATCGGCGAGATAGCGCTCGTAAAGCTCCTCGATGAACGGCGCGTTGGACCCGAAGAGGGTGCTGGTGCCGGCGAGCTCCTGCATGATGCCCATGTCGTTCGACCTTTCCTCGCGAACGGGGACGCGCGACGCGTCCCGCCCGCCTGTCGTTGCGCTGCCTTACGTCCGTTGCGCGAGCGGCACCACCGTGCGCCTGGTGGCGCCGGTATAGAGCTGGCGCGGACGGCCGATCTTGTACTCGGGATCGGACACCATCTCGTTCAGCTGGGCGATCCAGCCGACCGTGCGCGCGAGCGCGAACACGGCGGTGAACAGAGGCACCGGGATACCGATGGCCTTCTGCACGATGCCCGAGTAGAAGTCGACGTTCGGATACAGCTTGCGGCTGACGAAATACTCGTCCTCGAGCGCGATCTTCTCGAGCGACATCGCGAGCTTGAAGAGCGGATCGTCGCCCAGGCCCAGCTCGCCCAGCACCTCGTAGCACGTCTCGCGCATCAGCTTGGCGCGCGGATCGTAGTTCTTGTAGACGCGGTGGCCGAAGCCCATGAGCTTCACGCTGGACGTCTTGTCCTTCACCTTCGTGACGAACTCGCCGATCTTCGCCGCGCCGCCCTGCTTCTGGATGTCGTACAGCATGTTGAGCGCGGCCTCGTTGGCGCCGCCGTGCGCGGGCCCCCACAGGCACGCCACGCCGGCCGCGATGGCCGCGAACGGGTTCGTGCCCGACGACGCACACATGCGCACCGTGGACGTCGACGCATTCTGCTCATGGTCCGCGTGCAGGATGAAGATGCGGTCGAGCGCACGCACCAGCACATCGTTCGGCTGGTAGTCCTCGCAGGGCGTCGCGAACATCATGCGCATGAAGTTGCCGGCGTACGACAGCTCGTTGCGCGGGTACATGTACGGCTGGCCCACCGAGTACTTGTAGGCCATGGCGACGAGCGTGGGCATCTTGGCGATGAGGCGGATGGCCGAGATGTCGCGCTGCGCGGCGTCCTGCAGGTTGATCGAATCCGGGTAGAACGCGCTCATCGCGCCGACGAGGCCGGTCAGCACCGCCATCGGGTGGGCATCGCGGCGGAACCCGCGAAGGAAGAACTGCATCTGCTCGTTGACCATCGTGTGCTTGGTCACGAGCTCGACGAAATTGTCCTTCTGCGCCGGCGTGGGCAGCTCGCCGTACAGCAGGAGGTAGCAGGTCTCGAGGAAGTCGCAGCGGACGGCGATCTCCTCGATGGGATAGCCGCGGTACGAGAGCTCGCCCTTGTCGCCGTCGATGTAGGTGATCGACGAGCCGCACGACGCCGTGGACAGGAAGCCCGGGTCGTACGTGAACTTGCCGGTCTTCCCGTAAAGGGTGCGGATGTCGACCACGTCCGGGCCCACGGTGCCCGACAGGATCGGGAAGCTCACGGCAGGCGAGCCGTCGGAGAAGTTGATGGTGGCGGTCTTGTCGGTCATGTCGATGGACTCCGAAGCGGGATCGAGGGGGTCAGGCGGCGCGGAGCTGCGCGAGCAGCGGTTCTACGGATCGGTCGTGCGGTTCCTGTCGGCCGGCGATGAGGTCCCACAATTGCGTGTCCGGCAAATCGAGCAGGCGGTCGAGCATTTCGATCTCTTCTTCGGTCAGGTTGACGCCACGGGCCGCGAGGAAGCGCGCGAGCACGAGGTCGTTCTCCAGCATGCCGCGCCGGCAGCGCCACGCGATGCGGTTCCAGCGTTGCGGCGTCATGGTCACGTTGCGGGCAAGGCTTGGTGGACTGTAGCGGAGGAATCGAAAGTGCCTGTCTTGCTCGTCGTGCCGAGGGCTTCGTTGCCGTTGCTCGCAAGGGGATGAGCCGTTTCCTCGCGGCGGCGCCTCGCGCTCGGCACGAGTAGCGGCGCCCTACCGCAGTCGCTCACTTCCGATGCCTCCATTGCAGCCCACTAGACCGCGCGCTTGACCATGATTTCCTTGATCTTGCCGATGGCCAGCGAGGGATTGAGGCCCTTCGGGCACACGTCGACGCAATTCATGATGGTGTGGCAACGGAAGAGCCGGTACGGATCCTCGAGGTTGTCGATGCGCCCCTCGGTGTCCTGGTCGCGGCTGTCCGCGATGAAACGGTACGCGGCGAGAAGCCCCGCGGGGCCTACGAACTTGTCCGGGTTCCACCAGAACGACGGGCACGACGTCGAGCAGCACGCGCAGAGGATGCACTCGTACAGGCCGTCCAGCTCCTCGCGGTCCTCGGGCGACTGCCGGCGCTCCTTCTCGGGCGGCGCCGTGTCGTTGACGACGTAGGGCTTGATCGAGTGGTACTGCTTGAAGAACTGGCTCATGTCCACGATGAGATCGCGGATCACGGGCAGCCCCGGCAGCGGGCGCAGCTCGACGGGCTCCTTCACGTCGTTGAGGTTCGTGATGCACGCGAGGCCGTTCTTGCCGTTGATGTTCATCGCGTCCGAGCCGCACACGCCCTCGCGGCAGCTCCGGCGGAACGACAGCGAGTCGTCCATGGCCTTGAGGCGCATGAGCGCGTCGAGGAGCATGCGGTCGGTGGGCTCGAGCTTGACGTCGTACACCTGCGTGTACGGCTTCGCGTCTTTCTCGGGGTCGTAGCGATAGACGCTGAACTTCATGGTGCGGGCGCTCATCAGTAGGTCCTGGCCTTCGGCGGGAACGCTTCCACCGACAAGGGCTTCAAGTTGACCGGCTTGTACTCGAGGCGGTTGCCGTCGCGATACCACAGCGTGTGCTTGAGCCAGTTGGCGTCGTCGCGATCCGGGTAGTCGCTTCGCGCCTGCGCGCCGCGCGACTCGCGCCGCGCCTCGGCGGACACGATGGTCGCCTTGGCCGTCTCGATGAGGTTGTCGAGCTCGAGCGCCTCGACACGCGCCGTGTTGAACACGCGGCTCTTGTCGGTGATGAAGCTGCGCGCGACGCGGCCCTCGAGCTCCATGACCTCGCGCACGCCCTCGGCGAGGAGCTCCTGGTTGCGGAACACGCCGCAGTGCGCCTGCATCGTCTTGCGGATGGCGTGCGCGACGTCCGGCACCGGCTCGCCGGAAGTCGCGCCGTCGAGGCGCGCGAGGCGCGCAAGCGAGAGGTCGCCCGAGTCGCGCGGGAGATCCTGATGCGACTGCGCGGGGAAATTGCGCTCGACGATGTGATCGCCCGCCGCGCGGCCGAACACGAGGAGGTCGAGGAGCGAGTTGGTGCCGAGGCGGTTGGCGCCGTGCACCGACACGCACGCGCACTCGCCGACCGCGTACAGGCCCTCGATGACGGCGTTGGGATTGCCGTTCTTCGGCGCCACCGCCTGGCCGTGGATGTTGGTCGGCACGCCCCCCATCTGGTAGTGGATGGTGGGCACGACCGGGATCGGCTCCTTGATGGGGTCGACGTTTGCGAACTTGAGCGCGATCTCGCGGATGCTAGGCAGGCGCTTCAGGATGACGTCGGGGCCGAGGTGGTCGAGCTTCAGGAGCACGTGGTCCTTGTCGTGCCCCGTGCCGCGGCCTTCCTTGATCTCCTGGTCCATCGAGCGCGAGACGACGTCGCGCGACGCGAGATCCTTGAGGTTGGGCGCGTAGCGCTCCATGAAGCGCTCGCCGTTGGCGTTGAGGAGGATCCCGCCCTCGCCGCGCACGCCCTCGGTGATGAGCACGCCCGCGCCCGCCACGCCCGTGGGATGGAATTGCCAGAACTCCATGTCCTCGAGCGGGATGCCCGCGCGCGCGGCCATGCCGAGCCCGTCGCCCGTGTTGATGAAGGCATTGGTCGAGGCGGCGAAGATGCGTCCGGCGCCGCCGGTGGCGAGCACCGTGACCTTGGCCTGCAGGATCATGACCTCGCCCGTCTCCATCTCGAGCGCGACCACGCCGAGGACGTCGCCGTCGGCGTTGCGCACGAGGTCGAGCGCCATCCACTCGACGAAGAACTGCGTGCGCGCGCGGACGTTGCGCTGGTAGAGCGTATGGAGCATGGCGTGGCCGGTGCGGTCGGCCGCGGCGCATGCCCGCTGGACGGGCTTCTCGCCGAAGTTCGCGCTGTGGCCGCCGAAGGGCCGCTGGTAGATGGTGCCGTCGGCGTTGCGGTCGAACGGCATGCCGAAGTGCTCGAGCTCGTACACCACCTTGGGCGCCATGCGGCACATGTACTCGATGGCGTCCTGGTCGCCCAGCCAGTCCGACCCCTTGATGGTGTCGTACATGTGCCAGAGCCAGTTGTCCTCGGACATGTTGCCGAGCGACGCGCCGATGCCGCCCTGCGCCGCCACGGTGTGCGAGCGCGTGGGGAATACTTTGGACAGCACCGCGACCGACAGGCCGGCCTCGGCGAGCTGCAGCGAGCACCGCATGCCGGCGCCGCCGGCGCCCACGATGACCGCGTCGAATTTCCTGACGGGCAATGCCATTTACACGCCTCCCCAGAGGACCTGGATGGTCCAGCCGGCGTAGGCAATGAGAACCACGACCACCACCACCTGGAAGGTGAGGCGCACGGCGACCGGCTTCAAGTAGTCCATGGCGATGTTGCGCACGCCCACCCACGCGTGCCACAGCAAGGCGAGCATGAAGACGAAGGTGGCGAGGCGGAAGAGCTCGTTGGCGAACGTGGCCTTCCAGGCGGCGTATTCGAGGCCCCCGTGCCAGAGCAGCAGCACGAGGATGAGGACGGTGTAGGCGGCCATCACCACCGCGCTCACGCGCTGCACCAGCCAGTCGCGCCACCCGTAGTGGGCACCGACCACGACGCGCTTCGGCATCACCATAGCTTCACCGCCACGGCGAGCGCCAGCACGATACCGAGCACCAGGGTGATCGCGGACGACCGCCGCGCCGACGGGAGGTCCATGCCGACGTGCAGGTCCATCACGAGATGGCGGATGCCGGCGATGAAGTGATGGAAATAGCACCACGCGAGACCCACCAGCACGAGCTTCGCGAGCGGGTGCGCGAGCGTCGCGCGCATCTGCGCCCACGCGTCCGGCGAGGCCAGCGCGCGCTGGACGACCCACAGCAGGGCCGGGATGCCGACAAGGAACAGGATCGCGCCCGAGATGCGGTGCAGGATGGACACGATGGCCGGCACCGGCTGCCGGATCGCGAGGAGGTTGAGGTAGACCGGGCGCGGCTTGAAGACGGGTCGGTCCATGGACGCCATCGCTTCGTAGTCCTCGAGGTTTTTGAAGAAACGGTGTAAATCGGGACGCCGCCGCATGAAAGCGGGACTTTTATGCGCAGCGCACAAATTATAGCCGGAGCGGGAGTGGCGCGGAAGGACGAGCGTTGACATCGGCCCTCGCCGGGGCCCCTTCAGTAGAGCTCGTTGAGGTAGTGATAGGCGTGCGTCACGCACAGTCCGCGGCGCACCTCCACCGGCTTGTCGGCATAGGTGAGCGTCAGGCGGTCGACCGCGAGGAGCGGCGATCCGGGGCGCGTCCCGAGGATGGCCGCGGTGGCCTCGTCGGCGGCGACCGCGCGCAGCTTCTCCTGCGCCTTCAGCATGCGAACGCCGAACTCGCTCTCGAAGAAGCTGTACATCGATCCGCGATAGGCGTCGTAGCGCGCCTTGGTGAGGCCGCGAAAGAGCGCGGCGGGCAGCGTGATCTCGTCGAGGACCACGGGTTCGCCCCCGTATTCGAGCACCCGGCGCAGCACGAGCACCGGATCGCCGGGCTTCTGTCCCAGGAGTCGCGCGATGTCCACCGCGGCCTTGCCGCGGCGAACCTCCAGGAGGCGGCTGACCGGCGACACCGGGTCGCCGTCGTTGCTGCGGATGCGCAGGAAGCGGAACAGCGAGCTCCGCTCCTCCGTGTGCGTCGCGACGAACGTGCCCTTGCCCTGCCGGCGCACCACGAGGTTGTCGCCGGCGAGCGCGTCGATGGCCTTGCGCACGGTGCCTTGCGAAACGCCGTAGCGTCGCGCGAGGTCGATCTCGGAGGGGATGGCCTCGCCGGGCCGCCACTCGCGGGCCTCGAGGCTCTTCTCGAGGAGCCCCTTGATCTGGAGGTACAGCGGCGCGAACGACGGGGCGGCGGAGGTCTTGGAGGTCACGCCCGGCATTATCGTGGGCCGCCGCGGCGCTGTCTAACTCCTGTCTTATGTCTTATATAAGATATATGTATGACGTTGACAGGAAGGCGTGCCCGCGCCTACAATGCGGCGTCGCGTCGGGCACGTCCTGCTCTCGGGCGGAAGGTGCGCCAGCGCGCGATCGGTGTTGCGCTGCATCATGCGCCGCCGACCGGCGAAAGCCACCCCGGCCACCCGATCAACCTCCCCATTGGCGTCTTCCATTGGAGTCCAGATGATGAAATCCCCCGTCCGCGTCGCCGTCACCGGTGCCGCCGGCCAAATCGGCTACGCCCTCCTCTTCCGCATCGCCGCCGGCGAGATGCTGGGCAAGGACCAGCCCGTCATCCTGCAGCTGCTGGAGCTTCCCGTCGACAAGGCCCAGGCGGCGCTTCGCGGCGTCATGATGGAGCTCGAAGATTGCGCGTTCCCGCTGCTGGCGGGCATGGTCGGCACGTCCGACCCCATGGTCGCCTTCAAGGACGCCGATTACGCCCTCCTCGTGGGCGCCCGCCCCCGCGGCCCCGGGATGGAGCGCAAGGACCTGCTCCTCGAAAATGCCAAGATCTTCACCGAGCAGGGCCGCGCCCTCGACAGGGTGGCCTCGCGCAACGTGAAGGTGCTGGTCGTGGGCAATCCCGCGAACACCAACGCGTACATCGCGATGAAGTCGGCGCCGTCGCTGCCCAAGAAGAACTTCACGGCCATGATGCGCCTCGACCACAATCGCGCCCTCTCGCAGCTCGCGGCCAAGTCGGGCGTGCCGGTCGGCAGCGTCGAGAAGCTCGCCGTGTGGGGCAACCACTCGCCCACCATGTACCCCGACTATCGCCTCGCGCATTCGGCGGGCTCGGGGCTCAAGGACAAGATCGGCGACGAGAACTGGAACCGCAACGAGTTCCTGCCCAAGGTCGGCAAGCGCGGCGCGGCCATCATCGAGGCGCGCGGCCTCTCCTCGGCCGCGTCCGCCGCGAACGCGGCGATCGACCACATGCGCGACTGGGTGATGGGCACGAACGGCAAGTGGGTCACCATGGGCATCCCGTCGGACGGCAGCTACGGCATCCCCGAGGACGTCATCTACGGCGTGCCGGTGACGACCGCGAACGGCGAGTACACCCGGGTGCGCGATCTCGCCATCGACGAGTTCTCGCGCGAGAAGATGAACGCGACGCTGCGCGAGCTCGAGGAAGAGCGCGCCGGCGTGGCCGACCTCCTCCGCTAGCCGATGCTGAGTCCCCAGGAGGCCCTTTACGGCAGCGCGAAGGCACTGCCGGCGATCCCGCCCTGCGTGCACTACGCGGGCAGCGAGCGCTTCATCCGCAAGGCGCTCGCTCTCCAGGCCGAGAAAGGTCCCGTCTTCGACATCTCGTGCGACTGCGAGGACGGCGCCGCCATCGGCAGCGAGCGCGCGCACGCCGCGCTCATGGCCGGCCTCATCGGCGGCGACGACAACAAGTTCTCGCGCGTGGGAGCGCGCGTGCACGACGTGCACCACCCGGCGTGGCAGGCCGAGGTCGACGTCCTCCTCGACGGCGCGGGCGACCGCATCGCGTTCCTCACGCTGCCCAAGGCCGAGCGCGCATCGGACGTCGAGCGCTTCCTCGCGCACGTCGCCGACCGCGTGGCTCAGCTGGGCCTCAATCGCACCATCCCCGTGAGCGTGCTCATCGAGACGCCCGGCGCGGTGCACGACGCCTGGGCGATCGCGGCGCTGCCGGGCATCGTGTCGCTCGACTTCGGGCTCCTCGACTTCGTGAGCGAGCATCACGGCGCCGTCCCTCTGTCCGCGATGGTATCTCCGGGACAGTTCGATCACCCGCTCGTGCGTCGCGCGAAGTGCGAGATCGCCGCCGCGGCGCTCGCTCACGGCATCGTGCCCGCGCACAACCTGACGCGCGCCCTCGACAACCCGGCGCTCGTCGAGGCCGACGCGCGGCGCGCCCGCGAGGAGTTCGGCTTCCTTCGCATGTGGTCGATCCACCCCACGCAGATCGAACCCATCGTCGCCGCCATGCGCCCCGCCGTCGCGGAGGTCGAGAAGGCGCAGCAGATCATCGTCGCGGCCCAGGACGTCGACTGGGGGCCGCTTCGCATCGACGACGAGCTCCACGACCGCGCGTCGTACCGCCAGGCGTGGACCACGCTGCAGCGCGCGAACGCCGCCGGCGTCGCGCTCTCGCCGCGCGCCTCCGCGTACTTCGCCTCCACCGGGAAAGCCTCGTGATCACACACGCCTTGCGCCTGTCCGTCCTCGCCGCCGCGCTCTCGCTGGCGGGACACGCCGTCGCCCAGGATTACCCGAAGCTCAAGTCGGGCCAGTGGGACGTCACCATCAACACCGGGAAGGCCGCGAGCGCGCCGCCCACGAAGTCGACCATGTGCATCGACGATGCCCTCCAGCGAGAGATGACGTCGATGGGCAGCGGCTGGAGCCGCGAGATGTGCACGAAGAACGAGATGAAGCGCGACGGCGCGCGCTTCGTCGGCAACGCCGAATGCAAGATCGGCGAGTCGAGGATCGTATCGCACTCGATCATGACCCTGACCGGCGACACCGCGTACCACACCGAGGTGAGCGCCACCTTCGAGCCGCCGTTCATGGGCATGAAGGATTCGAAGACGTCGGTCGACGGAAAGTACGTCGGCCCGTGCAAGGACGGGCTCGTCCCCGGTGACTTCATCGGCCCCAACGGCCAGAAATTCAACGTCAAGAGCATGGCGTCGGTCAAGCCGCCCGCCATGCCGTCCAGCCAACCCCCCCGCCCTGCGAAGGCACCCTGATGAGCCACAACCTCTACGGCACCCTGCAGCAATTCAAGCTCTCCTCCGGCGCGACCGGACAGCTCTACTCGCTTCCCGCCCTCGAGAAGGCGGGCATCGGCAAGGTGTCGCGCCTGCCGGTGTCGATCCGCGTCGTCCTCGAGTCCGTCCTGCGCAACTGCGACGGCAAGAAGGTGACCGAGGCGCACGTCAAGGAGCTCGCGAACTGGAATCCCACCGCCGCGCGCGTGGACGAGATCCCGTTCGTCGTGGCGCGCGTGGTGCTGCAGGACTTCACGGGCGTGCCGCTCCTGGCCGACCTCGCCGCCATGCGCAACGTCGCGAGCGACCTCGGCCGCAATCCCAAGACGATCGAGCCGCTCGTGCCCGTCGACCTGGTCGTCGACCACTCGGTGATGATCGACTACTACGGCACCAAGGAAGCCCTCGACCTCAACATGAAGCTCGAGTTCGAGCGCAACGGCGAGCGCTACCAGTTCATGAAGTGGGGCATGCAGGCGTTCGATACGTTCGGCGTCGTGCCGCCCGGCATCGGCATCGTGCACCAGGTGAACCTCGAATACCTGGCGCGCGGCGTGCACAGGAAGGACGGCGTGTACTACCCCGACTCCCTCGTCGGTACCGACAGCCACACGACGATGGTGAACGGCGTGGGCGTGGTCGCGTGGGGCGTCGGCGGCATCGAGGCCGAGGCCGCGATGCTCGGCCAGCCCGTCTACTTCCTCACCCCCGACGTGGTCGGCGTCGAGCTCAAGGGCAAGCTGCCCGAGGGCATCACGGCGACGGACCTCGTGCTCACCGTCACCGAGATGCTGCGCAAGGAGAAGGTCGTCGGCAAGTTCGTCGAGTTCTTCGGCGAAGGCACGGCGTCGCTGTCGGTGCCGGACCGCGCGACCATCGGCAACATGGCGCCCGAGTACGGCGCGACGATGGGCTTCTTCCCGGTCGACCAGGCCACCATGGACTACCTCGCGGCCACCGGCCGCACGGCGGAGGAAGTCGACGCGCTGTCGTCGTACTTCAAGGCCCAGGGCATGTTCGGCATCCCGCTCGCGGGCGAGATCGACTACAGCAAGGCCCTGACGCTCGACCTGTCGACCATCAAGCCCTCGGTCTCGGGCCCGAAGCGCCCGCAGGACCGCATCGAGCTCGGCAGCCTCAAGTCGAAATTCACCGACCTTTTCAGCAAGCCCGTGGCCGACAACGGCTTCTCGAAGCCCGCGGCGGAGCTCGGCAAGCGCATCGTGACGCCGCTCGTCACCAACGGCGCCGGCGCGGTCAGCGACGCCTCGCTCGAGATCAAGAACGGCTCCGCGCCGCGCAACGTGGTCGAGATGGTCGCGAATCGCCCGACGATGGACCCGGGCTTCGAGGAGCCGGCGGAGCCGCACGTGTCGATCGGCAACGGCGACGTCCTCATCGCCGCGATCACGTCCTGCACCAACACGTCCAACCCCGGCGTGCTCCTGGCGGCCGGCCTCCTCGCCAAGAAAGCCGTCGAGCGCGGGCTCAAGGTGCGCAAGCACATCAAGACCTCGCTCGCGCCCGGCTCGCGCACGGTCACCGAGTACCTCGAGAAGGCGGGCCTCCTGCCCTACCTCGAGCGCCTCGGCTTCACGGTCGCGGCGTACGGCTGCACCACGTGCATCGGCAACGCCGGCGACTTGGCTCCCGAGATCAACGACGCCATCGTCACCAACGACCTCATCTGCGCGGCCGTGCTCTCGGGCAACCGCAACTTCGAGGCGCGCATCCATCCGAACCTCAAGGCCAACTTCCTGGCGTCGCCGCCGCTTGTCGTGGCGTACGCCATCGCGGGCTCGGTGCTGAAGGACCTGACCACCGAGGCGCTCGGCAAGGGCTCGGACGGGCAGCCCGTCTACCTGCGGGACATCTGGCCCACGTCGCACGAGATCGCGGCGGTGTCGCAGTACGCGCGCGACCCCGAGGTGTACCGCCGCCTGTACGGCAACGTCGCCGACGCGAATCCCATGTGGGGCAAGATCGCCGGCGTGTCGGGGCAGGTGTACAACTGGCCCACGTCGACGTACATCGCGAAGCCGCCGTTCTTCGAGGGCTTCTCGCTCACCCCGGGGTCGACGAGCGACATCAAGGGCGCGCGCGCCCTCGGGATCTTCGGCGACTCGATCACGACCGACCATATTTCGCCGGCCGGGGCGATCAAGGAGAACTCGCCCGCGGGCAAGTGGCTCATCGAGCACGGCGTGCCCAAGGCCGACTTCAACAGCTACGGCTCGCGCCGCGGCAACCACGAGGTGATGATGCGCGGCACGTTCGCGAACGTGCGCATCAAGAACCTCATGATTCCCGCGCGTCCCGACGGCACGCGCGAGGAAGGCGGCATCACGCTGTTCCAGCCGTCGGGCGACAAGATGTTCATCTACGACGCCGCCATGCGCTACGTCGCCCAGGGCACGCCCACCGTGGTGTTCGGCGGCGAAGAGTACGGCTCCGGATCGTCGCGTGAC
>JBGAIS010000127.1:0-12106 GCA_044225355.1 Casimicrobiaceae bacterium
GGCGACGACGTCGCCGCGATCGAACGCCTTGCCCCCGTAGCGATAGCCGGTCGCCGCGAACAGCACCTTGGGCTCGATCTGGCGGAAGCGATCGACCACGCTCGCGGCGCCCATGTCCGGCGAGCAGAGGGACCACACGGCGCCCACGCTCGCGGTGGCGAGGAACGCGACGACCGCCTCCTGGCCGTTGGGGAGGTAAGCGGCGACGCGATCGCCGCGCGCGACGCCGTGCGCGCGCAGCGTGGCCGCGAGCGCCGCGACATCGTGCTCCAGCGTCGACCACGCGACTTCACGCGGGCACTCGCCCTCGGTCATCGTGACGAGCGCCGGCGACGCCGACGTACGGTGGCGGAACACCTGCTCGACGTAATTGAGCCGCACGTCCGGGAACCATCGCGCGCCGGGCATCGTCGCCGGGTCGAGGGCCGCGGCGGTGTCGCCTTCGTGCGGGATGTCGAAGGCCTCGATGATGGTGCGCCAGAAGTCGCCGGGTTCCGCGACCGACCATCGCCACAGCTCGTCGTAGGTCGCGAACGCGAGGCCGCGGTGGCGGGCCAGCCAGCGCGCGTACCCGGTGATGCGCGCACGCTCGATCCGCTCGGGCGTGGGCGTCCACTGGGGCAGGGCGACCGCGGTCATGCGCATCAGTACGACTTCGGAAGCCCGAGCACCTTCTCGGCGATGAAGCAGAAGATGAGCTCGCGGCTCACCGGCGCGATGCGCGGCAGCATCGACTCGCGGAAGTAGCGCTCGACGTGGTACTCCTTGGCGTACCCCATGCCGCCGTGGGTGAGCACGGCGGTCTCGCAGGCGTGGTAGCCGGCCTCCGCGCCCAGGTACTTCGCGGCGTTGGCTTCGGCGCCGCACGGCTTGCCCTGGTCGTAGAGCCAGGCCGCGCGGAGCATGGTGAGGTCGGCCGCCTCGAGCTCCATCCATCGCTGCGCGAGCGGATGCTGGATGCCCTGGTTCATGCCGATGGGCCGGTCGAACACGACCCGCTCCTTCGCGTAGCGTGCCGCACGCTCGAGCGCGGCACGCCCGAGGCCGATCGCTTCCGCGGCGAGCAGGATGCGCTCGGGATTCATGCCGTGCAGGATGTAGTCGAATCCCTTGCCTTCCTCGCCGATGCGGTCCTCTGCCGGGACCACGAGCTCGTCGATGAAGAGCTGGTTCGAGTCCACGGCCTTGCGGCCCAGCTTCTCGATCTCGCGCACCTCGACGTGCGTGCGATCGAGGTCGGTGTAGAAGAGGCTCAGGCCGTCGCGCGGGGAGCGCACGTCCTCGAGCGGCGTCGTGCGAGCGAGGAGCAGGATCTTGTGCGCGACCTGCGCGGTGGAGATCCAGATCTTCTGCCCGCTCACGACGTAGCGGTCGCCCTGGCGTACGGCGCGGGTCTTGAGCTTGAGCGTGTTGAGCCCCGTGTTCGGCTCGGTCACGCCGAAGCAGGCCTTCTGCTCGCCGGCGATGAGCGGCGGCAGCCATCGCCGCTGCTGCTCGGGCGTGCCGAACACCACCACCGGATGCAGGCCGAAGATGTTCATGTGCACCGACGACGCCGCAGCGATGCCGCCGCCCGACGCCGCGACGGTCTGCATGACGATGGCCGCCTCGGTGATGCCGAGCCCGGCGCCCCCGGCATCGGTGGGCATGGCCACGCCGAGCCATCCGGCCTTGGCGAGCGCGGCGTGGAAATCGTGAGGAAAGGTGCCCTCGCGATCCTTGGCGAGCCAGTAGTCGTCGCCGAAGTCGGCGCAGACGCGCGCGACCGCCTCGCGGATGGCGACCTGCTCGTCGGTGAATGCGAAGTTCATGTCGTGGCCTCGTGGGGACCGTGCGCGCGCACCGCGCGCTCGGCGTGCAGCATCGCAATGGTAGCGGCGTCGTAGCCCATCTCGCGCAATATCTCGTCGGTGTGCTGGCCGAGGAGCGGCGGCGGCAGCACGGGGGGGTTGCGCTCGCCGTCGAACACGATCGGCTGCGCGACGGTCTTCACCGCGCCGTACGCTCCATGCGCGAGCTCGCGGATCATGCCGGTGGCGACCGTGTGGGGGTGACCGAGGACCGCCGCGAAATCGTTGATCGGCGCGCACGGGATGTCCGCGGCGTCGAGCGCCGCGATCCACGCGTCGCGTCCGCGCGTGCGCAGGGCCTCCTGGACGCGCCCCACGGTTTCCGGGCGGTGCGCGACCCGCGCCGCGTTGGTGGCGAAGCGCGGGTCGAGGGCGATGGCGCCGAGGCCCGCTACCTCGCAGAACTTCGTCCACAGGCTGTCGTTGGCCACGCCGAGGAGGAACGGCTCGTCGGCCGTCTCGAACGCCTGGTACGGGCACAGCGACTCATGGCCCGAGCCGCATTTCACGGGCTGCGTGCCGCGCTCCCAGTAGCCCTGGTAGAAGTACGCGAGGAACGCGAGCGCCGTCTCGTAGAGGGACACCTCGATCAGCGCGCCCTTGCCCGTGCGCTCCCGCTCGAGGAGGGCTGCGAGGATGCCGCAGAGCGCGTGGATGCCCGTCGTCTGGTCGACCGGCGAGAAGGGGCTCCGCGACGGCGGGCCGCCTTCCTCGCCGGTGATGGACATCATGCCGCTGTATGCCTGCAGGATCACGTCGTAGCCCTTGCCCGAGGCGAGCGGCCCGCGACGGCCGAAGCCGCTGATGCTGCAGTACACGAGCCGCGGATTGTGCGCGGCGAGCGTCGGGTAGTCGATGCCGAGGCGCTTGGCCACGCCCGGGCCGAAAGACTCGACGACCACGTCGGACGCGAGCGCCAGCCGGCGCGCCACGTCGCGGCCTCCGGCCGTCTTCATGTCGACGCAGATGCTGCGCTTGTTGCGATTGGCGCTCAGGAACACCGTGCCGTCGTCGCCGCGGAAGGGCGGCCAGCGACGGGTGTCGTCGCCATGCCCCGTCGCCTCGAGCTTGATCACGCTGGCGCCGAAGTCGCCCAGGTATTGCGCACACAGCGGACCGGCCAGCACCTTCGTGAGGTCCAGCACCTTGCAGCCGCGCAACGGGGTCACTAGAAGCTCCTCCTCTCGCCACCCTGCGGTCGACGCGCCGCTTCGGGTAACGCGAAATTAACCCATTCGGGGACGGGGCCGATCCGGAATCGACGAATTCGGCCGGGGCGATGGGGTCGCGCCTTCGGTGGCCCGACCCGATCGGATGCCCACGACATTCTGCGTGACGTCCGCCCGGCAGCGACTCTGGGCAACCGCGCGGCCAACCTCGATTGGCCAGCCTCCGCTGGTGCTCAGTTCCCAAAGTTTGACTCGGTTCCCTACATTTGGTAATACCATTGACTAATCCGATCATACTCGTTACATTGGCTTCGTGCAAAGCCCCCGCCATCGCAACCCCCACCCATGTCCAACGACGCGCCGCTGCCCCTTCCCGCATTGAGCTTCGAGCCCATCCGGGTGCGGAAGTCGTCGGACATCCTGGCCGACCAGCTTCGCCGCTACATCCTGAACGGCGACGTGAGCCCCGGCTCGGCGCTGCCCACGGAGCGGGACCTCGTGAAGCAGACGGGCCTGTCCCGCGGCTCGGTGCGCGAAGCGCTGCGCCTCCTCGAGGCCGAGGGCCTCGTGGCCACGCGTCCGGGGCGCGCCGGCGGGTCGATCGCCTGCCAGCCCGGCGACGAGGCCCTCGCCAAGTACGTGAGCCTCTTCGTGCACGGGCGCGGCATCACGCTCATCGATCTCTTGCAGACGCGGGAGACCATCGAGCCCCCGCTCGCGGCGCTCGCGGCGCGCAATCGCACGGCGGACCAGCTGCGAGACCTCGAGGAGATCTCGCGGCGCGTGGAGGATGCGTTCGACGACGTGCCGAAGTACCTCGCGGAGAACGTGAAGTGGCATTGCGCCATCGCCACCGCGAGCCACAACGAGCTCCTGCGCTCCTTCATGGTCGCCATCTCGAGCATGATCTACCGGGGCTCGGCGATCCAGGACTTCGCGACGCCCGACGTGCGCACCGTGGTGATCAAGGCGCATCGAAGGATCGTCGCCGCCATCGCCGATCGCGACGCCGACGCCGCGCATCGGCGCATGGCAAGGCACCTGGCCGCGCTCACGTCGCAGATGCGCGCCTTTCCCCACGCGCCGCTCATGCTCGACTAGCGGCGCACGGACGTCTAACGACCTCGTGGCGCTCGCGAAATCGAAGCCCGGCAAGCTGTCGTTCGGCTACGGCAACAGCATCGGCCAGGTCGTCGGCGCGTCGTTCGCGAAGCGCACGGGCCTCGACGTCATCACCGTGCCGCAGACGGCCGCCCACGCGAGGCGCCGCGCGCACGAATCGAAAAGGAGGAATCGCAATGCTGAAGCCATGGTTCTGGACGATCGTGCTGGCGCTCGGGATCGCTGCCCCGGGGCCCGCGCTGGGGCAGGCCTATCCCACGAGGAGCGTGCGCATCGTCGTCCCGTTCGCCGCCGGCAGCGCCACCGACATCATGGCGCGGATCATCGCCGACGAACTGCGCGCGACGTTCGACCAGCCGTTCGTCATCGACAACAAGCCGGGCGCGTCGGCGCAGATCGGCGCCGAGATCGTCGCCAAGGCGCCGCCCGACGGCTACACGCTGTTCGTGACGACCAACACGTCGCACTCGGCGAACCCGTTCCTCTTCAAGAAGCTCCCGTACGATCCCGTCAAGGACTTCACGCCCATCGCGAACATCATGCGCATCCCGGTGGTGATCGTCGTCGACGCGAAGCTCCCGGTGAGCAACCTCAACGACCTCGTGGCGCTTACAAGAGCACGCCGCAGGCGATCACTGACGTCCTGGGCGGCCAGATCAGCTACTCGGTGGCGGACTTCGCCTCCGGCCAGGGCTTCATCAAGGACGGCCGCCTGAAGGCGCTCGCGGTGTCGAGCGGCGCGCCGTCGCTCATGCCCGACCTGGCGATGGCGGAGACCAAGGGCCTCGAGGGCTTCGACCTCACCGCATGGGTGGGCATGCTCGGACCCGCGGGCATGCACAAGGCGACGTCGTGGACAAGCTCAACGCGGCGGTGCGCAAGGCGCTCACGAAACCCGAGGTCCGCGAGAAGATCGCGGCTTCGCGGCGGAGGTCGCGTCGAGCACGCCCGAGGAGATGGCGGCCTTCCTCAACGCCTGGCCTCGCGAGCTGGGGCAACAGCGTCAAGGAAGCGGGCATCCAGCCCGAGTAGCGCACGCGCGCGCCTCACGAAACATCGCGGAGATCCCCGTGGCCATCGATTTTTCCCTCGACGCGCACGTCGCGACGATCGTCATCAATCGACCCGAGCGACTCAACGCAATGGACAGCGAGCACTACGCCGCGCTGTCCGCCGCGTGGGTGCGCGTGCGCGACGACCCCGACATTCGCGCGGCCATCGTCACCGGCGCGGGTCCCAAGTCGTTCACGACGGGCGCCGACCTCAAGTCCTTCGTCAACGCGCGGCCGCCGCTGTCGGAGCTCCTGCTGACGCAGAAGGACCAGCTCCTCAACCGCGGCCTCGAGGTATGGAAGCCCGTCGTCGCCGCGGTGAACGGCTACTGCCTGGGCGGCGGCATGACGCTGCTCCTCGGGACCGACCTGCGCGTCGCGGCCGAGCACGCGACGTTCTCGCTCGCGGAGGTCAAGCGGGGCGTGTTCCCCGCCAACGGCGGCACGCAGCGCATCGCGCAGCAGCTACCGCACGCCATCGCGATGGAGATGCTCCTCCTGGGCGACAGCTTCGACGCGCAGACGGCGCTTCGCTGGGGCCTCGTCAATCGCGTCGTGAAGGCCGACGAGCTGATGGCGACCGCGCGCGAGTACGCGCTGCGCCTCGCCGCCAACGCGCCGCTCGCCGTGCAGGCCGCGAAGGAGCTCGCGTTGCGCAGCCGGGACATGGATCTCGCGACGGGCCTTCGCCTCGAGCAGGTATTCCTGCGCGTCCTGCAAGGCTCCGAGGACGTGCAGGAAGGCACCCGCGCCTTCGCCGAGAAGCGCGCCCCCGTGTGGACGGGGCGCTGACTCATGGAGAACGTCATGGCATCGACCGCTTT
This sequence comes from Casimicrobiaceae bacterium, assembly GCA_044225355.1. Taxonomy (GTDB): domain Bacteria; phylum Pseudomonadota; class Gammaproteobacteria; order Burkholderiales; family Casimicrobiaceae; genus VBCG01. The sequence goes on from JBGAIS010000127.1 coordinate 6,018, forward strand.
CGTGCGCGCTTCGCGCGCCGTCCTCGCAGGCTTGCTGGCCTTCGCGGCCACCGGCGCTTTCGCGCAAGGCACCTATCCCGATCACTCCATACGCATGGTGCTGCCGTTCTCGGCAGGAGGCGGCACCGATGCGGTCGGCCGCATCGTGGCCAAGGCGCTGTCCGATCGGCTCAAGGTGCCCGTCGTGGTCGACAATCGCGCCGGCGCGGGCTCGACGATCGGCACCGACATCGTCGCCAAGTCGCCGCCCGATGGCTATACGCTGCTGTTCGCGTCGGCCGCGCACAGCTTCTCCCCGACGGTGTATTCGAAGCTTCCGTACGCGCAGGACGACTTCACGGCGATCACGGTGGTCAACATCACGCCGCTCATGCTCACGATTCATCCGTCGGTGCCGGCCAAGGACCTCAAGTCGTTCCTCGCGCTCCTCAAGGCCAACCCCGGCAAGTACACGTTCGCGTCGTCGGGGCAGGGCACGACGCTGCACATCGCCGCCGAGCACTTCGTCACCGCGGCCGGCGTGCAGGCCGTGCACGTGCCGTACAAGGGCGAGGCGCCGGCGATGAACGACCTCGTCGGCGGCCAGGTCTCGTTCATGGTCGGCCAGGCGTCGACCGCGGTGCCGTACGTCAAGACGGGCAAGCTCGTGGGCCTCGGCGTGACCACGCCGAAGCGGCTCGCGTCGATCCCGGAGGTGCCCACGCTCTCCGAGGCGGGCCTGCCGGGCTTCGCGGCCTACGGGTGGAACGTGATCCTCGCGCCCAAGGGCACGCCGCGCGCGATCGTCGATCGCCTCAACAAGGAGATCAACGCCGTGATCGCGAGCCCGGAGGTGCAGAAGCAGTTCGTGGAACTGGGCCTCGACGTGCTCGATCCCACCACGCCGGAGCAGGCCGCCGCGTTCGTGACCGCGGAGACACGGAAGTGGGCGCCCGTCATCAAGGCGGCGGGCGTCAAGGGCGACTGACGTGTCGAACGTCCGCTACGAGGTCCGCGACGCGGTCGGCGTGGTGACGCTCGACCGTCCTGACAAGCTCAATGCCCTGACGGTCGAGATGCGCGACGCGCTCGGCACGCATTTCGAGGACGCCGGGCGCGACGGCGCAGTGCGCGCGGTGCTCCTGCAGGCGACGGGCGGCGCGTTCTGCGCGAGCGGCGACGTGAGCAAGATGGGCGCGTTCACGGCGGAGTCCGGCCGCGAGCACATCAAGCGCGCGCAGCGGATGGTGCGCAACCTCGCCAACATCGAGAAGCCCGTCGTCGCCGCGGTGCGCGGCGCGGTGGCGGGGATCGGCTGGAGCATGGCGCTGGCCTGCGACGCCGTCGTCGCGTCCGAGAGCGCGCGCTTCTCCATGGTGTTTCGCCACGTGGGCCTCGCGCCCGACGGCGGAGCCGTGTATTTCCTCACGCAGCACCTGGGCCTCCTGCGCGCGAAGGAGATCGTGTACTCCGGTCGCCGCCTCGAGGCCGCCGAGGCGCTCGCGCTGGGCCTCGTCAATCGCGTGGTTCCCGACGCCGAGCTCGAGGCCGCGGCGTGGGAGCAGGTCCGCGCCTACGCCGACGGCCCGACGTTCGCGTTGGGCGTCACCAAGAAGATGTTCAAGCTCATGTACCAGCCGGACCTCGAGACTCTGCTCGACGCCGAGGCGTGGGCGCAGGGCCTGGCGCTCCTGTCGGAGGATCACCAGGAAGGATTGCGCGCGTTCCTCGACAAGCGCAAGCCGGCCTTCCGCGGCCGCTAAAAGCCGCCTACGTTCACCGGAGACATTCGCGCATGACCTCGTACTTGAAGTCGCTGCTCTTCGTGCCGGGCGACAGCGAGAAGAAGCTCGGCAAGGCGCTCGGCGTCGGCGCCAGCGCGCTTATCCTCGACCTCGAGGACTCGGTGTCGGTGGAGCGCATCGACGTCGCGCGCTCGATGGTGCGCGAGTACCTCGCCGCGCATCGCGACCGCTCGCGCACGCAACTCTGGGTGCGCATCAATCCCCTCGACACGCCGCTCGCGCTGCCGGACCTGGTCGGCGTGGTGCAGGGGAGCCCGGACGGCATCCTCCTGCCCAAGATCCACTCGGCGGACGAGATCGTCCTGCTCGACCGCTACCTCACGGCGCTCGAGGCGCGCGACGGCGTGCGCGCCGGCTCCATCCGCATCATCCCGGTGGCCACCGAGACGCCCCAGGCGATGTTCAACGCGTCCACGTACGGGGGCGCCTCGCCACGCCTCGCGGGATTGACGTGGGGCGCCGAGGACCTGTCCACCGCCGTCGGCGCGAGCACCAATCGCCTCGACAACGGCGACTACGAGTTCACCTACCAGCTCGCGCGATCGCTGTGCCTGCTCGGCGCGAATGCGGCCGGCGTGCAGGCCATCGATACGATCACGCCCGACTTCCGCGATGCGGCGCGACTCGCGCGCGAGGTGCGCATCTCCCGTCGTGCGGGCTTCACCGGCAAGATCTGCATCCACCCGGATCAGGTGGCGGGCGTCAACGAAGGCTACGCTCCCGACGCCGAGGAGCTCGCGCACGCGAAGGCGGTGGTCGCGGCGTTCGCGAGCGCCGGCGGGGCCGGCGCCGTCCAGCTCGACGGCAACATGCTCGACAAGCCGCACCTCACGCAGGCGCAGCGCATCATCGCGCTGGCGGGATAGGATCCTATGCCGGGACTCTACTTCGAGGAGCTTTCCATCGGCCGCGAGTTCGTCCATGCGCTTCGCCGCACGGTGACGGAAGCCGACAACACGTTCTTCTCCGCGCTGACCATGAATCCCGCGGCACTGCACCTCGACGAGGAATATTGTCGCGAGCACACGCCCTACGGCACGCGCGTCGTGAACAGCGCCTTCACGCTCGGCCTCGTCGTCGGCATCTCCGTGGGGGACACCACGCTCGGGACGACGGTGGGCAACCTGGGATGGGACGAGGTGCGCTTTCCCAAGCCCGTGTTCCACGGCGATACGCTTCGCGTGGAGTCGACGGTCGTCGAGGCGCGCACGAGCCGGTCGAACGCGGAGCGAGGCATCGTGGTCTTCGAGCATCGCGGCTACAACCAGCGCAACGAGCTCGTCGTGACGTGCAAGCGCAGCGCGCTGATGCGCAAGCGCCCCGCGGCGTCGTGACGGCGCTCCCGGGTCGCCGCCGGCAGGTGGTGCTCGCGAGCCGGCCGCTCGGCATCCCGCAGGCCGCGCATTTCTCGATCGCCGAGTCCGCGCTGCCCGCGCTGCGCGAAGGCGAGCTCCTGGTGCGCAACGAGTACCTCTCCGTCGATCCCGCGATGCGCGGGTGGGTCAACGCCGCGGCGAACTACTCCGATCCCGTCGCGATCGGCGCGGTGATGCGCTCGTTCGCGGCGGGCACCGTGCTCGCGTCGCGCCATCCGGGCTACGCCGAAGGCGACCGCGTGATGGGCATGCTCGGATGGCAGGACTACGCCGTCTCCGACGGCCGCGACATCCGGCGCAAGGTGCGTGAGGACGACCTCCCGCTGTCGCTCTCGCTCGGCGTGCTCGGTCTCAACGGCGTCACGGCCTACTTCGCGCTCACGGAAGTGGGGGAGCCACGCCCCGGGGACACGGTGGTCGTGTCGACGGCGGCAGGCTCGGTGGGCTCGGCGGTGGGGCAGATCGCGCGCTACATGGGATGCCGCACGGTGGGCATCGCAGGGGGCGCCGCGAAGGTCGAGATGTGCCGCAGCGTCTTCCGGTTCGACGAGGCCCTCGACTATCGCGCGGCCGACTTCGAAGGCGCGATCCCGCGGGCGTGCCCCGGCGGCGTGAACGTCTACTTCGACAACACCTCGGGTCCCGTCACCGACGCGGTGATGCTGCACCTCGCGCGCGGTGCGCGCGTGGTCGTGTGCGGGACGGCGTCGGTGTCGAGCCGGGGCGCCGTGGCCTTCGGGGCCGCGCGTCGAGCGACACCTTCTCAACAAGGCGGCGCGCATGCAGGGCTTCCTCGTCTGGGACTACGAGCATCGCTACGAGGAGGCGGTGTCTCGGCTCGCTCGCTGGGTGCGCGACGGCGTGATCGCGGTTCGCGAGTCGATCACCGACGGCCTCGAGTCCGCGGCCGGCGCCATCGCGGAGCTCTACCGGAGCGAGAACATGGGCAAGAGGCTCATCCGCCTGCCGGTCGCGTGACGTTCCTTCGCGATCAGTGCGCGACCAGCCACAGGAGGCCGAACAGCAGGGGCTGGTGCAGCATGTAGACCGCGAGGCTGTGTCGCCCGAGCCATGGCAGCACGTCCGGCGCGTGCGCAAGCGGCGCGAGCGCGCGGAAATCGTCCCTCGCGAGCGCGTGTCCGAGCGCGACGCCGACGAGCATCACGCCGGTCCACGGGAAGAGCGGGACGTAGTCCTCGGTGACGGGCTTCGCGGTCATGAAGCCGAGAAAGCCGAGCGCGCGCGAATCGAAGAGCGGCGAGGTCACGAGATTGCCGGCCGTCACGATCGCGAGTCCCGCCGCCAGCGCGATCCATGGACGCATCGCGAGCGGCCGCACGAGGACGAGCGAGAGCGCGATCGCGTGCAGCACGCCGAACCAGATGAAGCTCCGCGGGAACACGACGTAGCTCGCCGCGCTGACCAGCAACGCGCACGCGGCGATGCGCCCCACGTGCCGGAGGAAGCGGCCGCCCCCCGCGCGCTCGGCGAGCATGAGGCTCACCCCCGCGATGAGCAGGAACGACGACAGGATGGCCGTTCGCGAATGCAGCCAGAAGGCGTCGCGATAGAAGTTCCACGCGACCACGCGGAAGTAGGCGAGGTCGAAGCAAAAATGGTAGGCGACCATCGCGACGATCGCGAGTCCGCGCAGCGCGTCCAGGCCGCGAACGCGCGGCATTTCCTGCGCCGCGCGCGTGCCGCGCGCGGTGCGGGTCATCGCAACGCGCCGCGCAAGCTCACGCGCACCGCGCCCGACGCGTCCGGGGTACCGAGGATCGCGAGCGCTCTCGCGATGGCCGGCGAAGCGCCCGGCGCCGGCGCGAGCGTGCCCTCGACGCTCGCGTCCCCCGCACCGATCGACACCGTGCCGTCGATGCGCACGTCGCCGCCCGCATTGGCGAGGCGTCCCGCGAGCCGCCCGCCTTGCGGGCTCAGCGCGGCGTCGACCGTGCCCAGGTCCGCCATTGCATCGCCCATCACGAGGCGGGCGCCCGTCCACTTGAGCGCCAGGGCGCCGCTGCCGCCTTGCCCGGTCCACTCGAACTGCGGCGCGCTGAGCGAGAGCGTGCCGCCGAGCGTGGGCAGCACGCGCGTGGGCGCCAGCGCCGTGGCGGCTTGCGCCGGCGCGTCGACGGCGAGGTCGCGCACCCGCACGCCGCTGCCGACGACCTCGATCGTGCCGCGGGGCGTGGACGCGCCCTCGACCGGACGCAACGTGACGACGTGCGAGCCGCGCAGCACGTCGGCCTTGTCGATGCTGAAGGCCACCGGCACGCGCCAGGTGCCGCCCGCGTCCGTCAGCACGCCGCGGCCGTCCCACACCGTGCCGGACGCCTCGGCGAGGCGCACCTTGCCCTGTGTGGCGCGGTCGATCTCGCGGTCGATGAGCGTCGCCGGAAGGAACCACGCCACCGCGCCCACGAGGAGCCCGACGGCGACGACGACGAACGCGAGGATCTTCATCGGACGAGCGAGAGCTCGGCGCGCACGAGCCCGGGCTCCACGCGCGGCGTGATGGTGGCCTCGGCGGGCCGCACGCCGGCGGTGGACTGCAGCGCCGCGAGGAGTCCGGGGAGCGCGTCGAAGCGCACGGAAGCGAAGGTGAGCCGCACGCGCCCCTCGGAGGTGTCGAGGGTGGTGGCGGCCGCGCGCAGGTCGCGCTCCGCCAGGACGCGCTCGACCGCCGCGAGCGGCTCCTGCGCGCGCGGCGCCGCCGGCGCGCGCTGCAGCGAGAGCAGGCTGTCCGCCTGCAGTCGCGCGGCCGCCAGCACCGATTGCGCGCGCGGGACGTCGAGCGACAGCCGCGCGATGTCGGCGGTCATCGGCTTCCAGATCGCGAGCCATGCGACCGTCGCGGCTACGACCGACGCCGCGACGATCACGAAGCGCTGCTCGCGCATCGACAGGCGCTGCCACCAGGCGATCA
>JBGAIS010000128.1:0-11314 GCA_044225355.1 Casimicrobiaceae bacterium
CGAGGCGAGGGGGTCCGACGATGCGGCGACTTCGTGAAGCCGCAACAACGCAGCGCCCCCTCGCCCCGCGCAGCGGGGAGAGGGTCGGGGTGAGGGGCACGTTCGTCATCGAGGATCAAAAAAAAGAGGGAGGCAGATTCGCCTCCCTCGTTTTTGCGCGGTGTCGTTCAGGCCAGAGAGGCTTTGGCCTGCTCCGCGATCTTGCTAAACGCCGCCTTGTCGTGCACGGCGAGATCGGCCAGGACCTTGCGGTCGATGTCGATCGACGCCTTGTTGAGGCCGTTGATGAACGCGCTGTACGTCATCCCGAGCTCGCGGACCGCGGCGTTGATGCGGGCGATCCACAGCGCGCGGAACTCGCGCTTCTTCTGACGGCGGTCGCGGTACTGGTACTGCCCCGCCTTCATCACGGCTTCCTTGGCGATCCGGTAGACGTTGCCCCGGCGGCCGCGGAAGCCCTTGGCTTGTTCGAGAACCTTCTTGTGACGCGCGCGGGCGGTCACACCACGCTTGACTCTAGGCATGGCTTCCTCCCGTTACGCGAACGGCATCATCGCGCGGACCGAATCCATGTTGGTGCTATGGATCTCGGCCGAGCCGCGACGCTGGCGCTTCGACTTGGTGGTCTTCTTGGTGAGAATGTGGCGGTTGAACGCCTGCGAGCGCTTGATGGAGCCGCTCCCGCGCACGCGGAAGCGCTTCTTCGCGCCCGACTTGGTCTTCATCTTCGGCATGATTGCCTTCCTACCCTTCTAGTTTGCTGCCTTCCACGGTGCTCTCCGGCGCTTTCGCGGGAGAGGCTTTGGCGGGCGTGCCCGCACCGGTCTCAGGCTTGGTTTCGGGATGCTTCGCCGCGACGGGCTTCGTCACGACGGTCTTCTTCGGGGCCAGCAGCATCACCATTTGCCGGCCCTCGAGCCTCGGGAACGACTCGACGATGCTGTGCGGCTCGAGGTCGGTCCTGATGCGTTCGAGGAGTCGAATGCCGAATTCCTGATGCGCCATCTCGCGCCCGCGGAAGCGCAGCGTGATCTTGGCCTTGTCGCCTTCCCCAAGGAATCGGACGAGATTGCGCAGCTTGATCTGGTAGTCGCCTTCGTCAGTCCCCGGCCGGAATTTGACTTCCTTGACCTGGATCTGCTTCAGCTTGAGCTTGGCCTCGTGCTGCTTCTTGGCCTCGCGATACTTGAATTTGCCGAAATCCATGATCCGGCAAACCGGCGGCTTGGCCATGGGCGCGATCTCGACCAGGTCGAGCTCTGCCGCTTCGGCACGGGCGCGCGCGTCCGCGAGGGAAACAATTCCGAGTTGCTCACCTTCTTCACCTACCAGGCGAATTTCGGGAGAGGTGATTTCCGCGTTGATCCGCTGATACTTGTCGAGGGCCAGTGTATCGATCTCCTGTAGGGACAAAAACGGCCGGGCTCCCGGGGGCGCGTCTGCGAGATTTCCTGGGAAATCAACGCACTAACGACGCGCCGCGACCTCCTGACGGAGACGCTCCAGCAAGGCGTCCAGGGACATTGCCCCAAGGTCCTCGCCGCCGCGGGTACGCACGGCCACCGTATCGGCTTGCTGCTCCTTATCCCCGACGATGATCTGGTAGGGGAGCTTTTGCAAGCTATGTTCCCGAATTTTATAGGTAATTTTCTCGTTGCGCAAATCCGCTGCGGCGCGGAAACCGGCCGCCCGGAGCGCGCCCACGATGCGCTCGGCGTACGCCGCCGTGCGGTCCGTGATGTTGAGGACCACCGCCTGCTTCGGGGCAAGCCACAGCGGCATGGCACCGGCGTAGTTCTCGATCAGCATGCCGATGAACCGCTCGAGCGATCCCACGATGGCCCGGTGGAGCATGACCGGGACCTTGCGCGTGTCGTCGGCCGCCACGTACTCGGCGCCGAGGCGCCCGGGCATCTGGAAGTCCACCTGCATCGTGCCGCACTGCCACGAGCGGCCGATCGAGTCCTTGAGGTGGTACTCGATCTTGGGGCCGTAGAAGGCGCCCTCGCCGGGAAGCTCGGTCCATTCCACGCCGCATTCGCGAAGGGCGTTGCGCAGGGCGTTCTCGGCGCGGTCCCACGTGGCGTCGTCGCCCAGGCGCTGTTCCGGGCGCAGGGCGATCTTGATGGCGATGTCCGAGAAGCCGAAGTCCTTGTACACGCCGAGCGCTACCTTGTTGAAGGCGACGCACTCGGGCTGGATCTGCTCTTCCGTGCAGAAGATGTGGCCGTCGTCCTGCGTGAAGCCGCGCACGCGCATGATCCCGTGCAGCGCGCCCGAGGGCTCGTTGCGATGGCACGCGCCGAACTCGCCGTAGCGAAGCGGCAAGTCGCGGTAGCTCCGGAGCCCGGAGTTGAAGATGAGGATGTGACCCGGGCAGTTCATGGGCTTCACGGCGAAGTCGCGCTTCTCGGACTCCGTCGTGAACATGTTCTCCTTGAAGTTCTGCCAATGGCCGGAGCGCTCCCACAGGCTGCGGTCGAGGATCTGCGGCGCCTTCACTTCCTGGTAGCCGTTGTCCTGGTACACGCGGCGCATGTACTGCTCGACCTGCTGCCAGATCGTCCAGCCGTTCGGGTGCCAGAACACCATGCCCGGCGCCTCGTCCTGCGTGTGGAAGAGGTCGAGCTGGCGGCCCAGCTTGCGGTGGTCGCGCTTCTCCGCTTCCTCGATGCGATGGAGGTACGCGTCGAGTTCCTCTTTTTTCGCCCATGCCGTGCCGTAGATGCGCTGGAGCATCTCGTTGCGCGAGTCGCCGCGCCAGTACGCGCCGGCGACCTTCATGAGCTTGAACACGCGGAGCTTGCCGGTGGACGGGACGTGCGGGCCGCGACAAAGGTCGATGAAGCCCCCTTCGCGATACAGCGAGATGGGCTCGTTCGTCGGGATCGACGCGATGATCTCCGCCTTGTAATGCTCGCCCATGCCCTCGAAGAACTTCACCGCGTCGTCGCGTGGCATTTCCGTGCGCACCACGGGCTCGTCCTTCTTCGCGAGATCGGCCATGCGCTGCTCGATGGCCGCGAGGTCCTCGGGCGTGAAGGGGCGCTTGTAGCTGAAGTCGTAGTAGAAGCCGTCCTCGATCACGGGGCCGATCGTCACCTGCGCCTCGGGAAAGAGCTCTTTCACCGCGTAGGCCAGGAGATGCGCCGTCGAGTGGCGAATGACGTCGAGGCCGTCGGCGTCCTTGTCCGTGAGGATGGCGACGTGGGCGTCGTTGGCGACGACGTAGGACGTATCGACGACCTTGCCGTCGACGCGGCCGGCGAGCGCGGCCTTCGCGAGTCCGGGGCCGATGGACGCCGCGACGTCCTTGACGGAGACGGGGGCGTCGTACTGTCGTACCGCGCCGTCGGGCAGCGTGATGGAAACCATGATCTTCCTCATCCAGAAAGCAAAAAAGTGCGGACGCAATGCCGCACTTTTCGATGTCACCGTACCACGGGCGTGCGGATGCGTTCCCTCGCTAGAAGGTCTCCGGGCACGTCAGCGGTGTCATAACCATGGCGGTCGGTGAGGCTCGATGAAGGGACGAAGTCAGAACGAAGCGCGATCGCGAATTGTACCACCGGCGGGGCGTGCTGTCGACGGATGCTAGATTCGGGTGATGCTCTGGATCCCGATCACCGTCTTCGCGGCCTTCGCGCAGACCGTCCGCAACGCCGCGCAGCGCGGGCTCATCGCCGAGCTCGGCACGCTGGGCGCGACGCTCGTGCGCTTCCTGTACGGCCTGCCGTTCGCGCTCGCGTGGCTCGCCATCCTGGCCGTCGTGCGCGGCGCGCTCGTGCTGCCTGGGCCCGCGTTCTTCGCGTGGTGCGTCTTCGGCGGGCTGGTGCAGATCGCCGGGACTGCGCTGCTCCTGCAGACGATGCACGAGCGCAATTTCGCGGTGGGCGTCGCGTACTCGAAGACCGAGATCGTCCAGGTGGCGATCTTCTCGCTCGTGCTGCTTGGCGACACGCTCAACGTCGCCACGATCGCGGCCGTGGCGAGCGGCACGGCCGGCGTGCTCCTGCTCGCGCCGGCCGACAAGGATCGCCCGTTCGCGTCGCTCGTCGAAGGCTTCACGTCGCGGTCGGCGCTGCTGGGGCTGGGGTCGGGCGCGGGGTTCGCGCTCGCGGCGGTGTCGTTCCGCGCCGCGACGAAGCTGGCAGGCGAAGGCTCGTTCCTGCTCGACGCTGCGTTGACCGTGGCCGTCGCGCAGACGATGCAGACGATCATGCTCGGCGGGTGGCTCTGGGTGCGCTCGCGCGACGTCGTCGTGCGGACCCTGCGCGCGTGGCGCGCGTCGATGTTCGCCGGGTTCATGGGCGCGACCGCGTCGGTTTCGTGGTCCACGGCGTTCGCGCTGCAGTCGGTGACCTACGTGCGCACGCTCGGGCTCATCGAGATGCTGTTCAGCTACGTCGTCTCGCGGCGCATCTTCCGCGAGCACATGAGCCGGCGCGAAGTCGCCGGCATGCTGCTCATCGTCGCGGGCGTGGTGGTGATCACGCTCGCATAGGGAACCCTCGCAAAGGGCGTCCGCGGCGAGGTCGCAGGACCGCGCGTTACGCGGCGATGGGCTCGATGGCATGCAGCGGGCGGTCGTCCTCCCACGTCTCGAGGCGCACGGAGAATCCCCAGAGCCTTCGAAGGTGCAGCACGACCTCGCTCGCGGCGTCGTCGAGGCGGCGCCCGCGACGCTGCGTGTGGCGAAGCAGGAGCGAGCGGTCGCCGTCGCGCTCGTAGCGCACGATCTGCACGTCGGGGACCCGCTCCTCGCGCGCGTGCTGCTGCGCCAGGAGCTTGCGCACGCGTCGATAGCCCGCGTCGTCGTGAATGCTGTCGATGCGAAGCGTGTGCTCGGCGCGGTGATCGGCGATGGCGAAGAGGCGAAGCTCGCGCATGAGGCGGGGCGAGAGGTATTGCGCGATGAACGACTCGTCCTTGAAGTTGCGCATCGCGAAGTCGAGCGTGCGCTGCCAGTCGCTGCCCGCGATCTCGGGGAACCAGTGACGGTCCTCGTCGGTGGGCTTCTCGCACATGCGCCGGATGTCCTGGAACATCGAGAAGCCCAGCGCATACGGATTGATGCCGCTGTAGTACTTCGAATCGAACGAGGGCTGGTACACGACGTTCGTGTGGCTCTTCAGGAACTCGAACATGAAGCCGTCGTCGACCTGGCCATGCTCGTGAAGGCGATTGAGGATCGTGTAGTGCCAGAACGTGGCCCAGCCCTCGTTCATCACCTTGGTCTGCGCCTGCGGATAGAAATACTGCCCGAGCTTGCGCACGATGCGCACGAGCTCGCGCTGCCACGGCTCGAGCCTGGGCGAATATTTCTCGACGAAGTAGAGGATGTTCTCCTGCGGCTCCGCGGGGAAGGACTTGTCCGCGCGCGCCGACCCCCCGGACGCACCGGCCGGCACCGTGCGCCACAGGTCGTTGAACTGGCGCTCCTCGTGCGCCTCGCGCTCGCGCAGCCGGGCGGTCTCTTCCTTGAGCGTGAGCGGCGCGGGGCGGCGGTAGCGGTCCACGCCGTGCGCCATCAGGGCATGACACGCGTCGAGGATCTCCTCCACCGCGGGGCTGCCGTGGCGCTCCTCGCAGGCCAGGACGTATCGGCGGGCGAACACGAGGTAGTCGATGATCGCGTCGGCGGCCGTCCACTGGCGGAAGAGCGCGTTGCCCTTGAAGAAGGAATTGTGGCCGTAGCACGCGTGCGCGATCACCAGCGCCTGCGTGGTCACGGTGTTCTCCTCCATGAGGTACGCGATGCACGGGTCGGAGTTGATCACGATCTCGTACGCGAGCCCCTGCATGCCGCGGCGGTACGCCTGCTCGTTGCGGATGAACTCCTTGCCGTACGACCAGTGCGGGTAACCGACGGGCAGGCCGTTCGACGCGTAGGCATCGAGCATCTGCTCGGACGTGATCACCTCGATCTGGTTCGGGTAGGTGTCGAGGCCGAAGCCCGCCGCCACCTCCGCGATGGCCGAGTCGTAGCGCTCGAGGAGCTCGAAGTCCCAGTCGGCGCCGGTGCTGATCGGATTCATGCGATTCCTCAGTTGGCCTCTTTGCGGAAGAGCTCGCGGAACACGGGGTAGATCTGCTCGCGCGACGACGCGCGGCGCATCGCCAGCGTCTTCGATTTGTCGGCGACCTGCTCGTACTCGGCCCAGAGCGACGACGGCCGGCCGTCCTCGCCGTCCGGCACGAGCTCGAGGTACGTGTAGTAGCGAAGCGGCGGCAGCAGGTGCTCGCGCAGGAAGCGCGCGCTTCGCGCGGGGTCGGCGCCGAAGGCATCGCCGTCGGAAGCCTGCGCCGCGTACACGTTCCATCCGCTCGCGTAGCGCGACTTCTGGATCTCGTGCGCGAGCTCGAGCGCCGAGTACACCACGGTGCCGCCCGAGCGCGGGTCGTGGAAGAAGGTGTCCTCGTCGACTTCCTCGGCGTCGTCGGTGTGGCGGATGAACACGAGGTCGACCTGCTCGTACTTGCGCGTGAGGAACATGTAGAGCAGCGAGAAGAAGCGCTTCGCGAGGTCCTTCTTCGACTCGTCCATCGACGCCGATACGTCCATGAGGCACAGCATGACGGCGCGCGCGACGGGTTCCGGACGCCACACGCGGTTGCGGAAGCGCATGTCGGGGTCGTCCAGGAAGGGGATGGCGCCTTGCCTTCGCTCGAGGCGCTCGATCTCGTCGTGGAGGTGCGCCGCATGCTCGGCGTGGCCGACGGCGGTGGCGAGCGCGAACTCCTCCTGCAGCCCCAGCGTCTCCCGCGCGAGCGCGCCGCCGAGCGCGATGCGCCGCGCGAGCGCCTGCGTCATCGTGCGCACGACCGCGAGGTTGGCGGGAACGCCCGTCCTCGCGAAGCCGCTGCGGACGCTCTTGAAGGTGTTCGACGGCCCGAGCTCGGTGCGGGCGAGACGCGGCAGCTCGAGATCGTCGAAGAAGATCTGCATGAACTCCTCGCGCGAGAGCTGGAAGACGAAGTCGTCCTGGCCGTCGCCGTCGCCGCCTTCACCCCCCTTGCCGCCGCCTCCGCCGCCGCCCTCGGGGCGCGCGATGCGATCGCCGGTGACGTACTCGCGGTTGCCCGGCAGCACGTGCTCGCGGTCGCCGCCGCGGCCGAAGTTGAATGACGGCTCGGAGACGTCCTTGCGCGGCACGCGCACCTCGCCGCCTTGCTCGATGTCCGCGAGCTTGCGCTCGCCGACCATGCGCCTCACCGCGGCCTGCACCTGCGTCTTGTAGCGCCTGAGGAACCTTTCGCGATTGACGGAGTTCTTGCCGCGGTCGTTGAGCCTGCGATCGATGAGATGGGCCATGGGCAATGGGCGAGGTGAAAGGGGGCGCGCGGCGATCGTGCTACGAGGCCTTGTGCACGCGCAGGTACCACTCGGCGAGGAGCCGGACCTGCTTCTCCGTGTAGCCCTTCTGGACCATGCGCGCCACGAAGTTCTGGTGCTTCTCCTTGTCGTCGGCGGACGCCTTGGCGTTGAACGAGATGACCGGCAGCAGGTCCTCGGTGTTGCTGAACATCTTCTTCTCGATGACCTCGCGCAGCTTCTCGTAGCTGTTCCACGCCGGATTGCGCCCGCCGTTGTGGGCCCGCGCGCGAAGCACGTAGTTCACGATCTCGTTGCGGAAGTCCTTCGGGTTGGCGATGCCCACGGGCTTCTCGATCTTCTCGAGCTCCGCGTTGAGGGCGGCGCGGTCGAACTGCTCGCCCGTCTCCGGGTCGCGGTAGTCCTCTTCCTGGATCCAGCAGTCGGCGAAGGTCACGTAGCGATCGAAGATGTTCTGCCCGTACTCGGCGTACGACTCGAGGTACGCGGTCTGGATCTCCTTGCCGATGAACTCCGCGTAGCGCGGCGCCAGGTAGCCCTTCAGGTGCTCGAGGTAGCGGCGGCGGACGTCGTCGGGCAGGTCCTCGCGCGCGAGCCGCTGCTCCAGCACGTACATGAGATGGACGGGATTGGCAGCGATCTCCGTCTGGTCGTGGTTGAAGACGGCCGACAGGACCTTGTACGCGAATCGCGTCGACAGGCCGTTCATGCCCTCGTCGGGGCCTGCGTAGTCGCGGTACTCCTGGATGGTCTTGGCCTTCGGGTCGACGTCCTTCAGCGTCTCGCCGTCGTACACGCGCATCTTCGAGTAGAAGCTCGAGTTCTCGGGCTCCTTCAATCGCGAGAGCACCGAGAACTGGGCCATCATGTCGAGCGTTCCCGGCGCGCACGGCGCCTTCGAGAGCGACGAGTTGGCGAGGAGCTTCTCGTAGATGCGCACCTCGTCGGACACGCGCAGGCAGTACGGCACCTTGACGATGTAGATGCGGTCGAGGAACGCCTCGTTGTTGCGGTTGTTGCGGAAGCTGTGCCACTCCGACTCGTTGCTGTGCGCGATCACGACGCCGGTGAACGGGATGGCCGAGAAACCCTCCGTGCCCTTGAAGTTGCCTTCCTGCGTCGCGGTGAGCAGCGGATGCAGCATCTTGATGGGCGCCTTGAACATCTCGACGAACTCGAGGAGGCCCTGGTTCGCGAGGCACAGCCCGCCCGAGTAGCTGTACGCGTCGGGGTCGTTCTGTGCGTAGTGCTCGAGCTTGCGGATGTCGATCTTGCCGACGAGCGAGCTTATGTCCTGGTTGTTCTCGTCGCCCGGCTCGGTCTTCGTGATGGCGATCTGCCGGAGCACCGAGGGCATCACGCGCACGACGCGGAAGCGGCTCACGTCGCCGCCGAACTCCGCGAGGCGCTTGATCGCCCACGGCGACATGATGCCGGTGAGGTAGCGGCGCGGGATGCCGTACTCCTCCTGCAGGATCTCCGCGTAGCGATCGGGCGGGAAGAGGCCGAGGGGGGACTCGTTGACGGGCGAGCCCTTCAGCACGTAGATGGGGCTCGATTCCATCACGGTCTTGAGGCGCTCGGCGATGGACGACTTGCCGCCGCCCACGGGGCCCAGCAAGTAGAGGATCTGCTTCTTCTCCTCGAGGCCCTGCGCCGCGTGCTTGAAGAACGCGACGATCTGCTCGATCGCCTCCTCCATGCCGTAGAACTCGCGGAAGGCGGGGTATCGCCGGATGACGCGATTGCCGAACAGGCGGCCGAGCCGCGGGTCGGTTCGCGTGTCGACGAGCTCGGCGTCGCCGATGCCGGCGAGCATGCGCTCGGCGGCTGTGGCATACACCCGCGGATCGCTGCGGCAAAGGTCCAAATACTCGTCGAGCGAGAGCTCTTCGTCGGCGGTCGCCGAGTAGTTGGTCCGGAACGTGTCGAGCAGTGTGCCCATCGCATCTCCATTCAGTGCGAGCGGCACGGCGTTCCGGTAACTATTGTCGTTGTCGGGCCGGATTACGCCCGCTTACTCGCGGCAATGTTCCAACTTCACTATATAACGCGGTTCCCTTTCCGCAAGGCTCGTGCCACCTGCGTGTCAGCACTGCGATGCGTCGAGTGCTGGCAACTGCTTTGCTCGACGTGCGTACAAGTCCCGTGCGCGTCGCGGCAAGTGTCGCCTGCGTGGCGCTGCGGCCGGCGACATTGCGGATGCGAGCGCGCGCGACTCTCCGCGGGCGTCGCGGACGACGTAAGTCTCGAGCGAATGCAAGGCTCCATGGAGGGCAAGTCCCGTCGGGCAATCACGACACTTCGCGTGGCACTACGAACATCGCTCCCAGGCGCAACGCGCTCCGATAGTGGCACCTCGCTTGAACCGCTTCGGGGCACGACGCTCACCAAAAACGCGCGCGACACGAGGCCTTAACGCGCGAGGTTCGCGAAAGGAGGACGACGAAACGAGGGGTTGCAGGGGGACGCCGATCGCGCGCTGCGCGCGGCCGGAACGGAAAAGCGGGGAAGGGAAGATTGGTAGGCGCGATTGGACTCGAACCAACGACCCCCACCATGTCAAGGTGGTGCTCTAACCAGCTGAGCTACGCGCCTCCGAAGAGACAAACATTATAGCCGATGGCACCCACTCCGGCAATCACGAGAGCGTAAGCGCATGAATTTGCCGGATAAAGCGATCAGGCACCCTCGCGCGCCGCTGCGTAGGCCTCATACCACGCGAGGCACTCCGGATTGGCCAACGCATCGCGGTTGACGACCCGCTCGAGCGGCTCGCCCAGCAGCAGGCGCTTGATCGGCACCTCGAGCTTCTTCCCGGTAAGCGTGCGCGGGATCGCCCTCACCGCGAGGATGGCGTTGGGCACGTGGCGCGGCGACAGCGCCGAGCGGATCGCGCCGGCGATGCGCGCCTCGAGCGCGGCGTCCAGCGCGACGCCCTCGCGAAGCACGACGAAGAGCGCCATGAACGACGGGCGTCCGAGGTACTCGAGGTCGATCGCCATGCTGTCCAGGACCTCGGGCAGCGCTTCCACGGCGCCGTAGAGCTCCGCGGTGCCCATGCGCACGCCGCCGCGGTTGATGGTGGCGTCGGAGCGGCCGTAGATGATGGCGCCGCCGCGCGGCGTGATCTCGAGCCAGTCGCCGTGCCGCCATACGCCCGGGAACATGTCGAAGTAGCTGTCGCGATAGCGCGATCCGCCGGGATCGTTCCAGAAGAAGAGCGGCAGCGACGGCATGGGCTTCGTGCACACGAGCTCGCCCACCTCGCCGATCACCGCCTTGCCTTGCGCGGACCAGGCTTCGATCGCCGCGCCCAGGCACCGTCCCTGCATCTCACCCGCGTACACGGGCTGCGTGACGTTGCCACCCACGAATGCGCTCGCGAGGTCGGTGCCGCCCGAGATGGGGTTGATGAAGCATCCGTCGCCCAGCTCGCGCTGGAGCCACGCGTAGCCGTCGGCCGAAAGCGGAGAGCCGGTGGAGCCGACCGTGCGCAGGTCGGCAAGGGCCATGCCGCGGAGGTCGACCTGCGCCTTCATGCACGCGTGATGGAACGCGGCGCCGCAGCCGACGAACGTCGCCTTCGCGTCGCGCGCGAATCGCCACATCGCGCCGGCGTCGGGCCACGCCGGATTGCCGTCGTAGAGGAGGATCGTGGCGCCGACGAGGAGGCCGCCCATCTGGCAGTTCCACATGATCCAGCCGGTCGTCGAGTACCAGTGATAGCGATCGTGCGCTCCGAGGTCGTTGTGGAGCGCCATGAGCTTCACGTGCTCGAGCACGATGCCACCGTGGCCGTGCACGATGGGCTTGGGGCTGCCGGTCGTGCCCGAGGAATAGACGATCCACAGCGGATGGCCGAACGGCACGCGCTCGATGACGAGGGGCGCGTCGCCGAGGCACGCCTCGCTCCAGTCGAGCCGCGCGGCCGGCGAGGAGCTCGCCGCGCGCGGCGCGATGTCCACCACGAGCTCG
>JBGAIS010000129.1:0-10879 GCA_044225355.1 Casimicrobiaceae bacterium
GTCGCGTACAAGAAGACGGGCGTCGTCAACTGGGACCCGGTCGACCAGACGGTGCTCGCCAACGAGCAGGTCATCGACGGCCGCGGCTGGCGCTCCGGCGCGCCGGTGGAAAAGCGCGAGATCCCGATGTACTACCTGCGGATCACGCAGTACGCGGACGAGCTGCTCGCGTGGCTCGAGAAGATGCCGGGCTGGCCCGAGCGCGTGAAGCTGATGCAGCAGAACTGGATCGGGCGCAGCGAAGGCGTGCGCTTCGCGTTCGGCCACGACATCCGCGACGCGGACGGCACGCTCGTCGACGACGGCAAGCTGTGGGTGTTCACGACGCGTGCCGACACGATCATGGGCGTCACGTTCTGCGCCGTGGCGCCCGAGCATCCGCTCGCCGCCGTCGCCGCGTGGCGCAGCCCGCACGTGCGCGAGTTCGTCGACGAGGCGAAGCGGGGCAGCGTCATCGAGGCCGACCTCGCGACGATGGAGAAGAAAGGCGTGCCGACGGGGCTATACGTCGTGCATCCGCTCACCGGCGCCGAAGTCGAGGTGTGGGTCGGCAACTACGTGCTGATGAGCTACGGCGACGGCGCGGTCATGGGCGTGCCGGCGCACGACGAGCGCGACTTCGCGTTCGCGAAGAAGTACGGCCTGCCGATCAAGCAGGTGATCGCGGTGGAGGACGAGCAGTTCTCGACCGACGCCTGGCAGCCCTGGTACGCCGACAAGGAGCGCGGCCGCTGCGTGTTCTCGGTGAAGTACGACCAGCTCCCGTACCTCGAGGCCGTCGACGCGGTCGCGGCCGATCTCGCGGCCAAGGGCCTTGGCGAGAAGCGCATCACCTACCGCCTCCGCGACTGGGGCATCTCGCGCCAGCGCTACTGGGGCACGCCCATCCCGATCATCCACTGCGACGCGTGCGGCGCGGTTCCGGTGCCGGAGAAGGACCTGCCGGTGATGCTGCCCGAGGACTGCGTGCCCGACGGCAGCGGCAACCCGCTTCGCAAGCGCGCCGACTTCGTCGACGTGGCGTGCCCGAAGTGCGGCAAGGCCGCGAAGCGCGAGACCGACACGATGGACACGTTCGTCGATTCGTCGTGGTACTACATGCGCTACACGTGCCCGGGCGCGCCGTCGATGGTCGACGCGCGCGAGGACTACTGGATGCCGATGGACCAGTACATCGGCGGCATCGAGCACGCGATCCTGCATCTCCTCTACGCGCGCTTCTGGACCAAGGTGATGCGCGACATGGGCCTCGTGAAGGCGGACGAGCCGTTCACGCGCCTCCTCACGCAAGGGATGCTGCTCAACCACATCTGGTTCCGCCGCAACCACAAGGGCGGCATCGACTACATCCCGCCCGAGGAAGTCGAGGGCGAGGGCGCAGCCGCGGTGTGGAAGCAGGACGGAAAGCCCGTCGAGTACGGCGGCGTGGGCAAGATGGGCAAGTCGGAGCGCAACGGCGTCGATCCGCAGACGCTCATCGACCGCTACGGCGCCGACACCGCGCGCCTGTACGTCATGTTCGCGGGCAAGCCGGAGGACTCCGCCGTGTGGTCGGACACGGGCGTCGAAGGCGCGTACCGGTTCCTCAAGCGGCTGTGGACGTTCGCGCAGGCGCATCGCGCGACCGTCGCGGGCCGCGCGGTCGCGGGCCTGGCCGACGGCGCAGACGACACCGTCAAGAAAGCGCGACGCGACCTGCACGTCACGCTGAAGCAGGCCAACGACGACTACGATCGCCTCCACTACAACACCGTCGTGTCGGCCGGCATGATCATCCTCAACACGCTCGAGGCGCTGCCCGCGGGCGCACCGGGCGCCGACGCGCTGCGCGCGGAAGGCTTGAGCCTTCTCCTGCGCGTGCTCTACCCCGTCGTGCCGCACACGACGTGGGTGCTCTGGCGCGACCTGGGCTTCGCGGCGTCGATGGGCGACCTGATCGACGCGCCGTGGCCGGCGGTGGATGAGAGCGCCCTCGTGCAGGACGAGATCGAGCTCGTCCTGCAGGTCAACGGCAAGCTCCGCGGGAAGCTCTTGGTGCCCGCGTCTGCGGACAACGCGGCCATCGAGGCCGCGGCGCGATCGAGCCCCGAGGTCGCGAAGCACGCCGCCGGCGCGACGGTGCGCAAGGTGATCGTGGTGCCCGGGCGGCTCGTCAATGTCGTGGTCTAGGCTCGCGGCCGTCGCGGTCGCACTCGTCGTCTCGTCGTGCGGGTTCCACCTGCGCGGCGACGCGACGTTCCCGTTCTCGTCGATCTACGTGAACTCGCCGTCGTCGCCGCCGATGGCCGCCGAGCTCAACCGCTTGCTCACCGGCGCGAGCAACGTCAAGGTGCTCGATCGCGCGACCACGGCCGAAGTCGTGCTCGACGTCCCCGTGGTGGTCGACGACAAGGACGTGCTGTCGCTGTCGTCGGGCGGGTCGGTGCGCGAGTACCAGCTCGTCAAGCGCGTGCAGTTCCGCCTCCATGGCGCGGACGGCGTCGACTGGACGCCCGCGGGCGAGATCGTCGTGCGACGCTCGTACACGTTCAACGAGACGCAGGTGCTGGCGCGCGAGCTGCAGGAGCAGCGCCTGCTGCGCGAGATGCAGACCGACGCCGTGCAGCAGATCATCCGCCGCCTGCAGACGGCGAAGAAGCCGGCGTAGGGTCGCATGCAGCTCAAGGCGAGCGACCTCGCCGATCACCTCGCGCGCGGCGTGAAGCCGTTGTACGTCGTGCACGGCGACGAGCCGCTCCTCGCGCTCGAGGCCGCGGACGCCGTCCGCGCGGCGGCGCGTGCCGCGGGCGCGGTCGATCGCGAGGTGCTCGTCGCCGAGCCAGGCTTCAGGTGGGACGCGTTCGTCGGCGCCAACGCGAACGCAAGCCTCTTCGGCGATCGCAAGTGCGTCGACCTCCGCATTCCCTCCGGCAAGCCGGGTGTCGAAGGCGGCAAGGCCCTCGAGGCTTTCGCCGCCAATCCCAATCCCGACAACGTCACGCTCGTCACGCTGCCGCGCCTCGACCGCGCCACGCAAGGGTCGGCGTGGTTCGCGGCGCTCGAGGATGCGGGCGTCACCGTGGCGGTGTATCCGGTCGATCGCGACGAGCTCCCGCGCTGGATCTCCAACCGCCTCGCCCGCCAGAAGCAACGCGCATCGCGCGAGACGCTCGCGTTCCTCGCCGATGCGTGCGAGGGCAACCTGCTCGCCGCGCGCCAGGAGATCGAGAAGCTCGCGCTCGTCCTGCCCGAAGGCGAGCTCGACCACGCGGCGGTCGAGGACGCGATGGCGGACGTCGCCCGCTACGACGTATTCGAGCTCTCCGAGGCCTGGCTCGCCGGCGACGCCGCGCGGGCAGTGCGCATCGTTCGCGCGCTGGAAGCCGAAGGCGACTCGCCCACGCTCGCGGTCTGGCAGCTCTCCGAGGACGTGCACGCGCTGGCGACGGTCTTCGCGATGACCCGCAGCGGCACGCCCACGTCGGCTGCGGTGCGCAGCGCGCGCGTCTGGGGCAAGCGCATGGCCGCGCTCGAGCGGGCGGCGTCGCGCGTGCCCGCGTCGGCGATCGCGCCGCTCCTCGTCGACGCCGCGCGCCTCGACGCGCTCGCCAACGGCATCGGCACCGGCAACGCCTGGGACGAGCTCACGAGCGTCGCGCTGGCCTTCGCGGGGGCGCCGCTCGCGCTGGCAGGCTAGGGCAGGGAACGTCGTCCAAAGGCGTCGCGCGGACGCCCGGGGATCGCGCCTTCGCGCGCGAAGCCCTCAGTGCTTCTTCTTGTGCTTGTGCTCGGCCGGGTCGGCATCGAGCACGAGGTCGGCCGCGCGGCTTTCCTTGCCCCGCTTCTCGAGGTCGGCCATGAGGCCTTCGTCGGTGAGGTCGAGGGGATCGGAGTGGTCCCAGTCGTGCTTCGCCACCTTCTCGAGCGGGCCCACGACGTGCGGGTCGTCGACCTCGATGGCGAGCTCGCGGCGCGCGTCGAAGCTGCCGGGGGCGAGGTTGACCGAGCCGACGATGGCGCGCTCGCCGTCGGCCAGCATCATCTTGCCGTGCAGGCGCATGCCCTTCAGCTTGTGCACCTTGCCGCCGACGTCGGACATGATGCGCAGCCCGCCGACGCCCTCGATGAGCTTCTCCGCCTTGAGCGTGTGCGGAGGCCGCGCGATGAGGCGCACCTTGACGCCGCGGCGCGCCGCACGCACGACGCGCTCGATGATCACGGCGTCCTGGTAGCGCTCGTTCTGCAGCCACAGGGTGTGTTGCGCGCGGTCGATGAAGTGCGCGAAGCGCTCGCGGCCGTTGGTGTTGCACCAGATGAGCGGCGAGCCCTCGTGCGGCGTGAACGTCGAGCGATTCCAGTCGGCGTCGAAGCACTCGGCGACCTCCCCGACCTCGTCGGGGTGGCGGGTCACCACCGCGTAGTCGCGCGTCTCGCTGACGTTGCGGGTCTCCCAGTTGAGCGACATGATCCACGCCTCGTCGTCGTCGATCACCATCGACTTCTCGTGCGTGAGCTCGAACGCGGGGTTGCTGTCCTGCACCGACACGCCCGCCGCGACGAGCTTCTTGCGCGACTCCTCGTTCTCCGCCTCGCCGCTGCGGCGCGCCGGGTTGAGCATGACGCGCACGTCGATGCCGCGCGCGTGGACGGCGATGACCGCGTCCAGGAGCTGCGGGTCGGAGAAGATGAACATCTTCACGCGCAGCGACTTGGTCGCGGCGACGATGGCGTCGACCATCGGCTGGACGCCGGAGTCGGGGAAAACGAGGAGCGAGCGTGACATGGGGGCGTGGACGTTCAGGAGGCGGCCGGGGTGTCGCCGAACTGCACATGGTACAGGTCCGCGTAGATGCCCTTCCTTGCGATGAGCTCCTCGTGCCTGCCCTGCTCGGCGACGACCCCCTTGGCGAGGACGATGATGTTGTCGGCGTCGCGGATCGTGGACAGCCGGTGGGCGATGGTGATGACCGTGCGGCCCTTCATGAGGCGCTCGAGGCCCTCCATGACGAGGCGCTCGGACTCGGTGTCGAGCGCCGCCGTGGGCTCGTCGAGGATGAGGATGGGGTTGTCGCGGATGACGGCGCGCGCGATCCCGATGCGCTGGCGCTGGCCGCCGGAGAGCGTGTCGCCGCGCTCGCCGACGATGGTGTCGTAGCCCTGCGCCATCTTGGAGATGAACTCGTCGGCGTTGGCGAGCTTGGCCGCCGCGACGATTTCGGCGTCGGTCGCGCCGCCCGGCCGGCCGTACGCGATGTTGTCGCGGATGGAGCCACGGAAGAGCACCGTCTCCTGGAGCACGAAGCCGATCTGCCGGCGCATGGGATGGAGCTCGAAGTCGCGCACGTCGATGCCGTCGATCAGCACGCGGCCGCCCGTGGGATCGTAGAAGCGGGGGATGAGGCTCACGATGGTCGACTTGCCGCTGCCCGTCCCGCCGACCACGCCCACCACCTGCCCCGGCTTGATCGTGAAGCTCACGTCGGTGAGCACGGGCGTGTCCGCGTTGTAGGCGAACGCCACGTGCTCGAACGTCACCTCGCCCTTGAACTTGGGCGGGGGGACGGCGCCGTCCTTCTCGGGGATGACGTCGTCCGCCGAGAGGATGGTCTGGATCCGCTCGAGGCCCACCGCGGTCTGCGCGATGGTGTTCGTCATCTTGGCGAGATCCTGCACCGGCTTGAAGAACTTGGACAGGTACGCGAGGAACACCGTGAGCGCGCCCACGGTCATGGCGTCGGCCATGATGAGCGCAGTGCCGCGCCAGAGCACGAACGCCGTGCAGAACGCGACGACCACCGCGACGACCGGCGACAGGAGCGACTTCACGCGTCGCGCCTTGAGCGCCGCGGCGACCGTGGCGCGGCTCGCCTCGTCCATGCGCTTGGCCTCGAGGTCCTGGCGGTCGAACGCGCTCACCGACCGCACCGAGCCCAACCCCTGCTGCGCGACGGCCACGATCTCGCTCTGTCGCTTGCGCACGTCGCGCGTGGCCTCCTTCACGGCCTTCTTGAACCGCATCACGAAGAACAGCAGGAACGGCGTGACGCCGACCGCGATGAGCGCGAAGTCCCAGTTGAGCCAGAACATGATGCCCAGCATGCCGACGATGGTCATGAGGTCGACGACGATGGACAGCGTGGCGGAGGACGCGAAGCTCTGCACGGTGGCGACGTCGCTCGTCAACGTCGACAGCAGCGACCCCGTCTGGTGGGTCGCGTAGTAGCCGAGCGAGAGCCGGTGGAGATGATCGTAGATGCGGATGCGCAGGTCGTGCGCCACCCACTGCCCCACGCTCTCGGTGAAATAGTTGTCGATGTAGTCGGCGATCGAGTCCATCACCGCGATGACGATGGTCACGATGGCGGCGAAGAGCGCGAGGCCCATCGTGTTCTTGTCGATCCCGTAGTCGTGGACCCACTCGAGCCACTTCGGGAGCTTGTCGTGGCCGAGCGCGTTGTCGAGCACGACCTTGAGCGGCCAGGGGGCGGCGAGGCTCGCGAGCGTCTCGACCATCATCGCCGCGAAGATGATGACGACCCAGCCGCGATAGGGCCGGATGAGCGAGCGTACGAGCCCGCCCATCGCGTTGCCCGTGGGGGACGCGGACGACGCGGGCGCGGGAGCGTCAGGGGACATGCCGGTCATCTTCGCGGGAGGCGCACGCGGGCGTCAAGGCTTGGCGACCGGCGTGCAGACCGCCTTGCGCGCGGCCAGCGTGCACGAGGTGATGATCTTGCCGTCGTAGTCCCAGGCGCGCATCGACCATCCGCCCGTCGCATCGCGCTCCATGGTCATGTAGCCGAAGCCCGTGCTCGACACGAAGTCGCTCACGACGGCGCCGGGCGAGGGCTCGAGGCCGCTGGGGAACGGGACCGGGAAGGGCTCGTCGCGCGCGGTTCCGCCGTTGCCCGTGATGAACTGCGGCGGCTGCGGGGTCGCGAACCCCACGACCTCGATGAGGTGGTTGTGGCCCGACAGCACGGCCTCGACGTTGGCGGGGAAGAGCACGGTGGGGTAGAGGGCCATCAACACCGACTGCAGCCCGCGGTTGCCGGGGTACGGCGCCTGCGGGCTCGACGGGTTGGACGCGAACCCGAGGACGGGATGATGCGCGAGGAAGAACGCGCCGCGCGTGCGCGCGCCCAGCTTGAACGCCTCGTCGAATTGCGCTTTGTAATTCCGGTACATGAGATCCGATGGCGCGAGCGGCGTGAGCCCCACCCACGACGAGTCGAAGACCAGGAACTGCGCGTCGGCGTCGCGGCCGAGCGGCACGGCGTAAGCCGCGCTGTAGTTGCCGATGTCGTCGTTCGCGGCGAGGTTGCAATCCTGGCGAGGGTCGAGCGGCCGCGGGTCCAGGAATCGCCACCACCCCTGCCCCGCGCGATTGCACGATTCGTGGTTGCCGCGCACGACGATCCACGGCGCCGCGGCGAGGAGCTTGCGCGCGGGCTCGAAGAAGTCCGCCTGCCAGGCGTCGAAGCCGTAGCCCCACGGGCTGCCGTAACACCCCGGGTGCGAGAGGTTGCAGGGGCCGTCGCGATAGTGATAGTCGCCGACGTGGATCACGAGGTCGGGCGCGGCGGCGGCCGCGGCGTTGGCGACGCGCTCGAACGGCCATACGGCGGGATCGTCGCAGGACTGGAAGAGGTTGAACGTCGGGATGAGACGGCAGCCCGTGTCGCCGATCACCACGATGCGCCTGGGCTGCGCCTTGGGCATGGGCAGCGGGTGGCCCGCCACCGACGCGCGCTGGGCGGTGACGGGCAGGGTTGCCTCGCACGTCGTCACGGGAAACTCCGACGGCTTGGGCGGGGGCAGGTCGGAGCGCGTCGTGCGCACCGGCACCGTTTGCGCGGGAAGGCGCACGCGCATCGGCACCGAAGCGCCGTCGACGTCGAGCGCCGGGCATTGCGCGGCCGCGGTGATGACGCGCACCACGGGCGCGCCTTCAGGGCCCATGAGGACGTAGCGGTACTCCGTGTCGGGCGCGGGGCGCGACGTGGTCATGCATCCGCCGAGCGCGACGGCGATGACGCCGGGAAATGTGAGCCTCATCGGCAGCGGGAAATGTGAGCCTCATCGGCAGTCGCCCCACAGGTGATTGATGGCCGACAGCGCCGCGAGCGATGCGGTGTCGGCGCGCAGCACGCGCGGCCCCATGCGGGCGCCGCGCAGGCCCGCGCGCAAGGCGCGGTCGATTTCCTCGGGTGCAAGGCCGCCCTCGGGGCCGAGCAGGAGGTCGACGCCGTCCCGAGGCGGGGCGAGCGACGCGAGCGACGTGGACGCATCGGCATCGAGCACGATGCCGGGCGTCGAGGGCTCCCGGCGGGCGAGCCAGTCGGCGAGCGTCGTGGGCGACGACACTTCCGGGACGCGATTGCGCCCGCATTGCTCGCACGCGGCCACCGCCACCTGCCGCCAGTGCAAAAGCCGCTTCTCGCCCGCGGGCCCGTCGGGAAAGCGGGCGCTGCGCCGGCTGACGACGGGCTGGACCGCGCGCGCGCCCAGCTCCACCGCGCGCCGGACGATGGCGTCCATCGTGTCGGTGGCGGCGATCGCCTGCACGAGCGTGACCGCAAGAGGCGACTCGCGCTCGACCGGCGAGAAGGCCTCGACCTTCGCCCACGCCTCGCGCTTGCCGTCGCGCGTGAGCGTGGCGGCATACTCGCCGCCGGCGCCGTCGAAGAGCGCGATCTCCTCGCCCACGGCCATGCGCAAGACGCGCATCGCGTGGTGCGCGACCGCGTCCGGGAGGGCGATCTCGGTGCCCACGATCGTGGGGGACAGTGGCGTAGTCACGTGGAAGCGAGGCGCGCCCATCGGCAAAAGCGTGAGAGGATGATCGAGAAGCGGGAGCGCGAGGTGAGCGAATTTTGCCATAGGCGCACGACCCGCAGGGATCGATTGCGCGTCAACCACGGAAGGGTCCCGGCGCATGCTGAAGAAGGCGATCGACGGCGGCGGGCGCGGACGCATCGTCCTCGTCGACACCATCACCAAGGTGGGCCCCGAGGATGCGGGCGCCCGCGTGGTCGCGGCCTCGCACGGCGGGTCGAGCTCCGCCGAGTTCGCGCTCGCGGTGCCGCTCGCGGCCGTGTTCTTCAACGACGCGGGCGTCGGCAAGGACGAGGCGGGCATCGCGGCGCTCGCCTTCCTGCAGCAGCGGGGCATCGCGGCCGGCGCCGTGTCGCACACGAGCGCGCGCATCGGCGACGCCGCCGACATGTGGGAGAACGGCGTGATCTCGTACGTCAACGCCGCCGCCGCGGCGCTCGGCTACTCGCCGGGTGGGAAGCTCCAGGACGCGTTGCTGCGTTAAGTAGGGTCGGAGTCGACTTAATTTTGGCAGGGCCGGAGGCAACTTGTTTTCGACGCCCGGCCGCTCGGCAACGGGCCTATGTATCGACTCCGACCCTGCTCGACGCCATCGGGCGTCGGCGAGGGCCGGGGCAATTAAGTCGATTCCGACCTACTTAGTGTCGGCGAGGGCCGGAGCAAATTAAGTCGACTCCGACCCTACTTATGCAGGAGCCAGGAGGCTAGCGCGACCACGCCCACGACCGCCAGCAGCAGGATCGGGCAGATCACTCGGACGTACACGAGGAACTGGATGACGCGCTCGGCTCGCGGATCTGCAATGCGAGGCACACGCGAGACGCCACGAGCGAGAGATTCGGCGGCGCCGATGACGACGGGAACAGGGCATCGCCGACGGGACCCAGCGCCACGCGCCGCCCCCTTGCAAGATCAAGCCGACGAGCAGCCTACGAGGCACGCCGTCATCGCGCTACTCACGGCCGCAGGAACGCGCGAAGCGCGTCGAGCACGGCGTCGGGCTGCTCGGACATCATCGCGTGGCCGCAGCCCGCGAGCGTCACGAGGCGCGCGTCGCGCAGCGCCGAGGCGAGCGGCTGCGCGCTCTTCGCGGGCGCCATGAGGTCGCGCTGCCCGACCACCACGAGCGCGGGACACGTCACGCGCGCCGCCGCGGCGAGGCCATCGGCGTACGCGTTGCACGCGGCCAGGTCGACGTGGAGCGCGCCCGGCCGCGAGCGCTCCATGAGGCGCATGGCCGCGCCCGTCATCCACATG
Source organism: Casimicrobiaceae bacterium (assembly GCA_044225355.1). Taxonomy (GTDB): domain Bacteria; phylum Pseudomonadota; class Gammaproteobacteria; order Burkholderiales; family Casimicrobiaceae; genus VBCG01. Next base: position 10,075 of record JBGAIS010000129.1, read on the forward strand.
CCCGGCACGCGATTGCCGCCCAGCTGGCGCGGCGCGCTATGCGACCATCCGTTGATGAGCTCGAACGCGACGTGATCGTCGGCGCGCGCGACGTCGAGGAGCGCGTCGCTGACCGCCATCGGCACCGCGGGACCCAGGAGCGCGATGGCGGTGACCCGCTCGCCGTGCCCGCCGGCGCAGGCGAGCGACGCGAGCGATCCCAGGGAATGCCCCACGAGCGCCGCCGCCTTCACGCCCGCGGCGTCGATCACGCGCGGGATCCAGTCCGCGATGGCCTCGACCGTCGCGAGCGGCTCGCCCTCCGAGCGCCCGTGCCCCGGAAGGTCGACGGCCAGCACGTTGAAGCCGTGATGCGCGAAGTAACGCGACTGCAGCGCCCACACGCTGTGGTCGTTGGCGGCGCCGTGCACGAACACGATCGTGCGCCGGTCCGCATCGAGCTCGCGCGCCCCGGTGTAGGCGTAGATCGAGGTGCCGTCGACAAGCAGGCGCATGGTCACGCACCTCCGGGGGCGAGCTTCGATGCCTGGTAGAGCGCGCGCGACAGGTCCTCGACGAGGTCCTCCGCGTTCTCGAGCCCGACGGAAAGTCGCAGCGTACCCTCGCCGATGCCCGCCTTGCGCAAGTCCTCCGCCGACATGCGGAAGTGCGTCGTCGACGCGGGATGAATCACGAGCGACTTCGCGTCGCCGACGTTGGCGAGGTGCGAGAAGAGCTGCAGCGACTCGATGAGCTTGCGCCCCTGCGCGCGCGTGCCCTTGATGGCGAAGCTGAACACGGCGCCGCATCCGCGCGGGAGCAGGCG